>DATKXL010000264.1:0-4743 GCA_035529055.1 Bacteroidales bacterium | reverse complement strand
TACCGACACGGTTGATAGCTCCGACAAAATATCCGTTGGCTACAGCATGGGCGGGCTGCTCCAGTTCCCAGAGATACCTGGATAATCCAGCTGTTGTTGCAGAAGGATTAAACATTATTTCTGCCCCATGAAGCCCGAGTATTCTGGCTCCATCAGGAAAATGCCTGTCATAACAGATGTAAGGCGCGATTTTTGCGTATGCGGTGTTGAATACCGGATAATCAGTATTCCCCGGCTTGAAGTAATATTTTTCGTAAAAACCTGGATAAACATAGGGGAGATGCATCTTCCTGGTAATACCTAGTAGTTTGCCGTTGGCATCTATCACTGCTGCGGAATTATAGAACACACCATCCATGGCATATTCGTAGATAGGGGCCACAATTACCATAGAGTGTTTTTTTGCCCATTTTGCGACTTCATCTGTAGTGGGCCCGGGTATCGGTTCGGCCGCACCGTACCACCTCATGTGATGTTCGGCAGGAAAATAGGGAAGATTAAAAAGCTCCTGAAAGCATAATAACTGTACACCCAGCCCAGCTGCCTTTTCAGTAAGTTTTTTATGTTTTTCCAGCATAGCTTCCTTGATTTTCTCAATTTCACTTTGTATTTCCTTTTTTGACATTTTTGATGTGTCTTCAGCAGGAGCTATCACGTTTGAAGCCTGTATTAAACCGCCTTTAATGACCCTATCAATCATATAATTATTTCCTTTCTTAAAGAAAGTTACTGTAGCTCATTAGTTTCTGGTGAATTATTCACCAGAAACTTTGTTAGTTCTTGGTGGCTATATTATATACTTATACTACAATGATTTACAAAATGCATTATCTTATTACCTTTGATTAATTCGAATTAATCACCAAGAACTAATAACCTCTCTACTCCGACACAGGTGGAATTACAGGTTTTTTATTTTTTACTTCCTTGTAAGTAATCAAAGGAGGAGCCGATACAGGACAGATAAAGGAGCATATCATACAGCCCAGGCATTTTTCTTCATCATGAACAGGTCTCCTCTTCTCATAATCCCAGTCTATACATTGCCCTCCTGCGTCCCGGCACACAATATAACACTGACCGCACCCCACGCATCTTTCCAGATCATATTCTCCAACACCCTGCCTGGAAAGATCAAAGCTTTCTGTTGGTTTGATATTTGGGAGCGCTTTACCAACGATCTCCGACACTGATTTAAACCCTTTTTCCTCCATGTAATAGGAAAGGCCTTCCAGTATATCTTCAATGATCCTGTATCCGTAATGAACAACACCTGTGGTTATCTGCACCAGAGAAGCTCCGCACAGTAAGTACTCGGCTGCATCCACCCATGTCTCTGCGCCTCCGCAACCGGCAATTGGCAAGTTCAAGTCAGTACTCTGAGCCAGTTCCGTAACACACCTCAAACCAATAGGCTTTATCGCAGGGCCCGAATACCCGCTCATTGCGCCGATACCTGCGACATTGGGTTTGGGAACATAATCATCGAGTCCTACTTCAGTAAGAGCCTTCACAGTGTTTATTGCAGTCAAGCCATCTGCCCCTCCTTTCTTGGCATACATTGCAGGTATGGTTATATCGGTGACATTGGATGTCAACTTGGCCAGAACAGGTATGGTTGCTGCATTTCTTACGGCTCTTGTAAATTTTTCTACCAGTCCTAAAGACTGAGCAACCTTCATACCGGAACCTTCGACAGTCATATGCGGGCAGGAAAAATTGAGCTCGAGCATATCCGCACCTTTATCAGTTCCCAGTTTTGCAAGCTCGATCCATTCCTCTTCACTGAAACCCATTATACTTGCTATAACAATGTGATTTGGCCACTGTTTTTTCAAATATTTTACATCCTGAAAATTATCATACATGGACCTGTCACTTGTCTGTTCAACATTCTGAAGACCAACTAATTTCTTGTCTCCGTAATTATACCCTGTCATCCTTGGAGAAGGGTGGATTATCTTTGTACTGTCATGAGTAATAGATTTATAAACAGCTCCTCCAAAACCTCTATCAAAGGCTCTTGCGACCATCTCAGCTGTATTTGATACAGGAGAAGAAGACAGTAAAACAGGGTTGGGGAATTTCACACCGCAGAAATCTATACTCAAATCGTTTAGTTTAGTCATCTACGATAACTCCATGCCTTCCAATATTGCTTTAGCCGCTCTTTTACCATCTGCAACAGCTTCAGGGATTAATGAAGGTCCCCTGGTTATGTCTCCACCTGCATAGACATTTTTTTTACTTGTTATGCCTGTTTTTTCGTTAATAATAATTAGCCCTTTTTCTGACAATTTCAATTTTACAAACAGCATTTTGCTGTCAGCATCCGGCTCAAAACCAAGTGCTTCGATAATAATATCTGTATCAATAACATGGACCGAACCTTCTATAGACACAGGTTGCAGCCTTCCTGAAAAATCAGGACTCCCCAGTTTATTTCTAACCACTTCAATGCAGGTTATCCTTCCACCTTCGGATAAATATTTTACCGGCTGAGTCAAAATTAGAAAATGTATTCCTGATTTTAAAGCCTCTATCTTTCCGTTTTCATCACCGGGCATCTGGGCAAAGGATCTTCTATATATAATAGAGACGTCCCTGGCACCTAATTTCAAGGCTGTTTCTGCTGCATCTATTGCAGTGTCACCGCCGCCGATAACACACACACTCTTGTCAGCCAGTATCTTGACTATATCAGTTTTATTAGAGGATTTACATCTTTCAAGGAAATCTTGGGCATCATAAAAGCCATCATAATCTGAATTTAAACCCAGGCTCTTCATTCCCCAGGTCCCTGTTGCTATATATATTGCTTTATATCCCTCTTTTAGTAATTGTTCTAAATCTCCTTCAGACTCGACTGGAGAATTACATTTAATGTTCACACCGAGTGAATAGATGTCCTTTAATTCTTCATCCAAAAATACTTCACTTAAACGGTGTTCGGGGACTAAATATCTCAGTATACCGCCCGGTTTGGGTTTCTTTTCAAAGATATCCACAGAAAAACCTTCTTTCGCGAGCTCAGCAGCACAACTCAGACCGGATGGACCACAACCAATGATGGCTATCTTTATATTATTCGACTCCTTTTTTTTCAATGGGTCGAACTTTAGCTTACGGCCGTACTCAATCAGGAATCTTTGCACCTTACCTATCTGTATTGGTCTGTCAATGGGAGTTGCCGCACACTCTTTTTCACACAAACCCGATACAGGACATAAAGCCCCGCAGATCCCTCCTAAAATGTTGTTGTTCTTAACTGTTGCAATAGCGCCCTTTATATTACGTAATCTCAATTTTCTGATAAATGTGCCGGGGTCGGTATCTGCAGGACATCCTTTACTACAGGGAGCATCGAAGCACAGCAGGCACCTACCTGCTTCTGCAAAAGCCTGGTCTGGTGTAAAACACGGTTCCATTTTTAACTGGTTTATTAAAACTTCTTTCCTTTTTAGAGTTAATTACTATTACTAAAAAGCACAGTCTTCCAGATACATAGGATGTTCCGCACTAAAAGGGGTAAATAACATTATAATATGAGTATACAGGGTTTTTCAAGGTAGTTATATACAATTATGATTTATAAAGAAGATAGATAGAACATCAGAAATAATTGATAGGAAGAGTTATAATTCACGATTTAGATGGGGCCCGACTCTTCTTCACAGTATTGACTAACACATCTAAATGCGGATAACACTCTTTTAAACATTAGCTAACCCCATTTAGATGGTGTTCGACTCTTCTTCACAGTATTGACTAACACATCTAAATGCGGATGACACTCTTTTAAACATTAGCTAACCCCATTTAGATGGTGTTCGTCAACTTTACTAAAGGCGCCATCCGCATCTAAATGTGAGTGATATTCTTTTAAAAATAAATGTACCCCATTTACAGAAACATCTGTACTGCGACACAAAAAAACGCTCAACTGTGGTATGAATCCCACTTCACAAATTACATTTCCCCTCTTCTCTACCATATTACTTCAGAATGATATTTTGTCAAGAAAATTGGGATAAGAAGAGAGAACGCACATCTTTCGGGGAGTAAAATGAGCGCACCTCATCCTGTGAAATCATCATATCTTGACTTATAGAATAGGGACCAGATAAGGAGGCCTTTATTTCAACCTTATCGGAAGGTGGTGTATTGTTTCGTTTGAGGCATTCCGGTATTTTGTTCACCTCAAGTGAGTGATTACACTCGCCAGGGTCGGTTATCACTGCAGTAATTTTCATTTTACTACCACATTTTGGGTAGATACAGTGTAGTTTACAAAGTAAACTCCAAGGGGGTCAACTTCATACACCTTTTGGATGAGCAGCGCCCAGCTCTGTCTTGAGGTTTTGCTTGATACGGTCTCCATAGTGTGGTCGGAGTCTTGAAAAGTTTTTCGGTCGTACGCGGGTGTTGGTCTGTACCCAAATTGGGCAAGACTTCCATCCTTGTTGGCTTTTCCCTTCGTCCTGCGGACTCGCAATGACCTGGAAGAGAAGCACACCTTAATAATAAGTATACAGATTGCTTTTACAACTGCAATAAAATGATAAACAAAAGGTTTTAATACGTATGGTACATAAAAATCTATCTGCATATCCACAAAGCTTAAGCTGCCAGTTCTAAAGGTATATTTGGAGCAGATCTCCCAATAATCTTCCAGTACGGTGTGGCCTTGTATACGATTGCCTGTTCCAATAATCTATAAATCACTTTCCCTCTCGATTTGGA
>DATKXL010000263.1:0-3962 GCA_035529055.1 Bacteroidales bacterium | reverse complement strand
TAGTGCGAAATATACAAATTCTAACAAATTCTGACAAATAATATTTGTAATTTCAGGAATGGGAATCAGCCGGGAGGCAGATTAAATGGCAGTGTGTCGGGGGGTTACAAAATCATACTGCAGGGTACACGCTGTGCAAGCTGCATGGTCAAATGCGGATAAACTATAACTGAAGTGAAAGATATATCAGAAATAAGAGCAGACTTCCCGTTGCTGAGTCGTATGGTTTATGGTAAACAGCTTGTTTATATGGATAACGGCGCCACAACCCAGAAACCGATGTGCGTTATTGATGCTGTAAAAGAAGTATATACAAGTTATAATGGCAATATTCACAGAGGTGTGCACGCCATGAGCGATATGACTTCTGAAGCATATGAAAAAGCGAGGGGAAAAGTAAAGACATTTATCAATGCGGACAAAAGAGAGGAGATAATCTTTACGTCGGGAACTACAGGCTCAATTAACTCTGTTGCATTCTCTTTCGGTGAAAGATTTATCAATGAAGGAGATGAGATAATTATAAGTCATCTTGAACATCATGCTAATATTGTTCCCTGGCAGATGATGTGCCAGCGAAAAGAAGCCATTCTGAGAGTTATCCCCATAAATGACAACGGGGAGATTCTTTTTGATGAATATCTCAGATTACTATCGCCGAAAACAAAACTTGTTGCAATTACTCAGGTCTCGAACGCACTGGGAACGGTTCTTCCCGTACAAAAGATTATTGAAACCGCACATTCCATGAATATTCCGGTTCTGATAGATGGTGCTCAGGGTGTACAACATGGAGTTGTTGATGTTAAAGCAATGGATTGTGATTTTTATGTTTTTTCGGGACATAAAATTTACGGACCAACCGGTATAGGTGTTTTATACGGGAAAGAAAAATGGCTTAATGAATTACCTCCTTATCAGGGAGGTGGCGATATGGTTGAGAATGTGACATTTGAGAAAACAACATATAATGAACTGCCGTTTAAATTTGAAGCAGGAACATTGAATTATGCAGGTGCCATCGGTTTGGGTCATGCTCTTGACTATCTGATCAGTACGGGAAGGGAGGAGATCACCAAAAGGGAGAAGATGCTCCTGGCTTATGCAACTGAAAGATTATCAGCCATTAAGGGTCTTAAGATTTATGGCAGCTCTGAAAACAAAATCCCGACAATCTCTTTTCTCCTGAGAAATATTCATCAGTACGATGCAGGAACAATACTCGATAAGATGGGAATCGCCTTAAGGACGGGAACCCACTGCGCTCAACCGGTTATGGCACATTATGGTATAGAGGGTACGGTAAGAGCATCTATGTGTTTTTACAACACAAGCGAAGAGATTGACATTCTTGGCACGGGAATTGAAAAAGTGATCAGCATTTTTGCTTAAAAACTTACTATGACGGTAGAGGAAGTTCAGAACGGTATTATTGGTGAGTTTTCGTTGTTCGAAGACTGGATGGATAAATATAACCTTCTTATTGATCTTGGAAAAGAACTGCCTTTTATCGATCCTAAGTATAAAACGAATGATTACCTCATTGAAGGCTGCCAGTCAAAAGTATGGCTTCACCCTTCATTCGATGGAAAAATAATTATATTCAGAGCCGACAGTGATGCAATTATTACCAGGGGAATAGTTGCCCTGCTTATAAAGGTTCTCTCGGGCCGTACGCCAAATGAAATAATGTCAGCCGACCTGTATTTTATTGACGGGATAGGATTGAGACAAAGCTTGTCGCCAACCCGTTCCAATGGCCTGCTTGCCATGGTCAAGCAGATGAAATTGTACGCGATTGCGTATAATGCACAAAGGAAGTAGTTTAATTAACATTAAAAATGGATCACGCTGAAAAATTGGAAATTGAGACAAAGATCGGAGAAGTTCTGCGAACAATCTACGATCCTGAAATTCCAGTAAATATTTATGATCTTGGTCTTATCTATGACACAGATGTTGATGATGAACGTGTGGCACACATCACCATGACACTGACCGCGCCAAACTGCCCAATGGCAGACGATCTTGTTGAAGAGGTAAAGATCAAAGTAGCCGGCACGGAGGGTGTAAAAGAGTGTGATCTGAAACTGACATTCAATCCTCCATGGGATAAAAGTATGCTCAGTGATGAAGCAAAACTTGAACTTGGCTTTCTGTAACAGATAATCTTATGGCTGTACCAGGAAAAGACAACCTGTCTGCTCTTACCAGAGAAAAAGCCTTTGAGCTTGGTTTTGACCTCTGTGGCATTGCAAAAGCCCGTGCACTCGATGAATACGGAGCCGTTCTGAAAAGTTGGTGCGAAGCAGGAATGAACGGTGATATGATTTACCTGAGCCGTAACATTGAAAAAAGAGTGGATCCGGAATTCCTCTTTCCCGGGGTTAAATCGCTCGTGGTAACCGGATTAAATTATTTCTCGGAAAATAAGCAGACTGCACCGGGAGTTCCTGTTCTTTCCAGGTATGCCTATGGTGTAAATTATCATGATGTAATTAATGCAAAGCTCGAAAAGCTGTTGGCTTATATCAAAACTATTGAATCAAAAGCTGAGGGCAGGCCAATTGTCGATTCAGCACCTTTACTTGAAAAAGAATGGGCACATGAAGCCGGTATGGGATGGCAGGGAAAACATTCCATCCTGATTAACAAAGAGACCGGATCCTTCTTTTTTATCGGCACATTACTTCTGAATTTAGAGCTTGAATATGACTCGCCGTTCAAAGGTGAATATTGCAGGGAGTGCAGATTGTGCATTGACTCATGTCCGACAGGCGCAATAAACAACAACAGGACGATTGATGCAAGAAAATGCATTGCAAACCTGACAATTGAAAACAGGGGACCCATTCCTGAAGAGATAATCCCCAGACTTGGTGGAAGAGTTTATGGCTGCGATAAATGTCAGGAGGTTTGTCCGTGGAATAAACATGCGAAATCTAATCTTGCTCCGGAATTTGCTATTAATGAAGAAGTTGCAGGGATGAGTCGTGATGACTGGCAGTTTCTTACAGGGGAACAATTTACAAGGCTGTTTAAAGGATCAGCTGTTGAAAGGGTGAAATACGAACATTTCATCAGAAATATAAGGGCAGCCCTTAAATCAGGGCTTTGAAAAAATTGGTCATTTAATTATCGCTGATCACTGTCACTACAACCTCCCTTTGATTCCGGGGACCGTCAAATTCACAGAGGAAGATATTCTGCCAGGTTGATAATCCGGTTTTACCATCAACAATGGGTATGGTCTCTGAGGCGCCAACAAGTCCGGCTTTCAGATGCGCATCCCCGTTGTTGTCCTGATGATCGTGTTCCCAGATACCGGAAGGGATAAGTCTTTTTAATAATGTTACAACATCATTCTGAACTGATTGGTCCCAGTTTTCCTGGATCATTATTGCGGCTGTTGATCCTCTCGCATAGACTGAAGCGATACCGGTCTGGACTTTACTTTCTTTGATTACATCAGCAACCCTGGATGTAATATCATATAAGCCATTTCTGCTGTTAGTCTGGAGTGTAATTATCTTTTGCATGATCAAATGATTAAGAATTCACCATAAAATTACCATATGTTTTTCTTGTTTTCGTCAATGCAGCACCCAAATTATAAAAACGCATTTTGAATATCATAAAGTTATGAAGATTTTCGTGAGGTGTTGTGAAAACAGGAAGAAAATCAGAAAAGGCTGAGTCACCCCAGCCTTTAACCTAAAAACCCACTACCTAACTAAAAACCCCCTATCTGCTATAGTCTTTTAAAATCAGCATTAACTTCTGTCTTGTGAAGAAGATCCTGCTCTTTACTGTACCCATTTTCAATCCAAGTTTTTCAGCGATCTCATGATACTTAAAGCCACTGATATGCATTCTGAAAGGAATTCTGAAATCATCGCTCAGAGAATCAATAGCTTTTTCAATCTCTCCCTCTGCATATTTTGATTCAGGTGATATAAATC
>DATKXL010000262.1:0-21937 GCA_035529055.1 Bacteroidales bacterium | reverse complement strand
TCTTACTCTGATTATTCTTTTAAGCTCCCTGATTGCTTTATCATGATTTTCAGAAATGTACCTGGTCAACTGTTGTTCAGTCGGACCATCACAAATTTGCGTTCTATGACTCCACAAAAGCCAGTCATCAGGTGTTACTATGAATTCGTAAAACGGGTTTTCGAAACGGCTTCTCACTGTATTTACAAAATTCAGACACAGAGTTCCTCCATCTAATTCTAAAGTTTCTATGGTACGTATAAATGGTCTCATGTGGCAAAGTTAAAAACATTTATTAACACTTACAAATAATATTTTGATGGTGTTAATAAATAATTTATTTTTACATTATTTATTATTGATCAACACTTATTTCTTAATTATGACAGGAAGAATCTGGAGTGGAAAGGTATATAAGAAAGACAGAAACGAATTCTTTGAGTACATTAAGCAAACCGGATTACCTGGTCTGAGAGATACCGAAGGTAACCTCGGTGTGCAGATTTTGATAAAAGACTTTGAAACCACATCCGAATTTATGATAATTTCTTTTTGGGATTCTGAAAGTTCTGTCAGGAGGTTTACGGGACCGGATTCTTCAAAAGCACGATTATATCATGATGATTATAAATTTCTTATTAGCATGGAACCGGTAGTTCATTACGAGGTCATGGTCAAAGAGTAATTGATATTTAAGAAACAGAAATACAAAACTATATCTATGTAAGTCATCTGAATTATATGATTAGTTTATTAGATCGTTTATATGAAAAACTTTATCAACTCCTTCCCGGGTTGAATTTTTACTTATCTCACATTAAAATAATCTTCCCGGGAATAGAATTGACTGTTAAAATGTCTTATTAGTAATTAGAGGACAGAAATATTTCCGGAAAAGTATTATGAACTTAATAATAATGTGACTATACAATTTTCCCGGGAAGGCTGGTGACTGAAGCTTCCTGTAATAAGCAGTTGACGTCCTGTTTCTTCCATTTACTGCAACAACTCTATCTCCTCATCCTCCCTGACTTCAAATATTTTGTCATTTTCGCATTTGAAGGTCTTTGAAGGGAATTTCTTAAGTATCGTATAATTATGTGTGGCAACTACAACCGCTCTTCCTGTTTTGCTGATATCTTTCAGGAGTCTGATGATACCTTCTGAAGTTTCAGGATCGAGGTTGCCTGTTGGTTCATCGGCAAGAATTATATCAGGATCATTCAGAAGTGCGCGCCCGATGACAACACGCTGCTGTTCACCACCGGAAAGCTGATGAGGCATCTTATACCCCTTAAGACCCAGTCCTACTTTGTCAAGAACCTCGCCTATCCTTGTACCAATCTCACTCTTGTTTTTCCAGCCTGTTGCCTTAAGCACAAATTCAAGATTCTCATTTACCGACCTGTCGGTGAGAAGCTGGAAATCCTGAAATACTATTCCAAGCTTTCTTCGCAGAAAAGGGATCTCCCTTACTCTAATTTTTGAAAGGTCGAATCCTGCAACAATACCCGCTCCTTCCCTGAGAGGTAACTGCGCATTGATGGTCTTGATAAGACTGGTTTTTCCACTGCCTACCCTGCCGACAAGATATATGAACTCACCCTTCCTGACACTGAAGTTAACATTGGTAAGGACCAGATGATCCTGTTGCCATATGTTACAGTTTTTCAGGTCAATAATAACGTCCAGTGGAAGGGGTTCCGTCATTTTTACACTATTTGAAGCGCAAAATAATGAAAGAATTGATAATTAACATTTATATGTTGATAAAATCCGTAATAAAGGCCGGCAGCCGGCGTTTAATAGTAGTAATTTTACGTGAAATCGGGAAAAAATGGAAAATGGCCCTATGTGGTTTATTATTAATATGTTACACGCTTGTTGAAATTTCAGGAGTCAAACGGACACAACTACATAATGGCCAAAAAGAATAAGTTATGAACAGAAACAAACTCATTTCAATATTCATTCTGCTCTTTGTTTTTGTGATTCAGGCTGCATCGCAGGTTTCTTTCTCGGGCAGGGAGCTGGATTCGGAATTCAACAGGGGGATGGAATTATTCAACAAGGAGAAATATCCTGCAGCTATCAGGTTATTTGACTCCTTCATAAAAAATGGTAATGAATCCAGTAAAATCCTGCTTGCCGAAGCTGAATATTACGGTGCAGTTGCCGCCCTGAGGCTTTTTAATCCTGATTCCGAATACAGGATGATAATGTACATCTCAGCCCACCCTGAAAGCCCAAGATTAAATGAAGCACGTCTTGCCCTGGCGGATTATTTTTACCAGAACAAGAATTACAGAAAGGCCGCAGGGTATTATGAGACAGTTGCCAGACAAGATCTGGAGCCGGAAAAACTGGCAGAATATTTTTTCAGATTTGGCTATTCTCTTTATGTAAGAGGGGATAAACCGAAGGCCATTCTGATGTTTTCCGAAATCAAGGATATTGATACTGAATACACCCCGCCGGCTGTATATTATTACTCGCATATTGCCTATGAACAAAAGATGTATCAGACAGCTCTTGAGGGATTTATGCGATTGAAAGATGATGAGACATTCGGACCTGTAGTCCCTTTTTATATTGTTCAGATCTTATATCTGGACAAAGATTACAATGGTATTCTCGAAATGGCCCCTGCCCTTATTAAATCAGCCCCAAAAGGGAGAGAGATCGAACTTTACAGGTTTATCGGCGATGCTTTTTACAATAAGGAGAATTACAGGGAAGCCTTACCTTATCTCGAGCAGTATTCTGCCGGGGCAAAAGCCAGCAGCCGGGAGGATAAATACCAGCTTGGTTATTGTTATTATAAGACCGGAGAAATTGACAAAGCAATAATAATATTTCTTGAAACAGGAGTAAGAACAGATATTTTAACCCAGAATATATGGTATATACTCGGGGACTGTTATATGCAGAAAGGAGATAAAAAACGTTCACAGTTCGCGTTCGGGGAAGCTTCAAAAATGAATTTTGACAGCAGACTGAAAGAAGAGTCTCTTTATAATTATGCCAAGCTTACCTATGAGACTTCATATTCTCCTTTCGGTGAGGCCATCAATGCTTTTCAGGAATATATCGACCTCTATCCGGGTTCTGATAAGGTTGAGGAGGCTTATAATTATCTGGTGGCAACCTTTATGCAGATCAAAAACTACAGAGCTGCCCTTGCTGCCCTCGATAAGATACGAAATAAAGATGCCAGAATGGAAGAGGCATATCAGAAGGTGGCATTCTTCAGAGGGCTCGAATTATTCAATAATATTGAAATTGAATCTTCAAAAGACCTCTTCAACAGGTCGCTTAAGTATGAAAAATATAACAGGGAGATAAGAGCCCGGGCATATTACTGGCGCGGGGAAGCAAACTACCGGCTTGGCCTCTATGCCGATGCAAAGGCTGATTATGAACAGTTTATAGGTATTCCCGGCTCTTCTGCTATCAGTGAATATAACCTTGTAAGATATAATCTCGGGTACTCATTGTATAATGTAAAGGATTATCCCGGTGCACTGAATTATTTCCGCAGTTTTGAAACAGGGGTAACTAATGTAAAACCCGAAGTTCTTGCTGATACTAAATTAAGGATTGCTGATTGTTATTATATTACAACCAGCTATCCCATGGCTATAAGCTATTATGATAAGGTAATTGATTATGGGAAAGCAAATGCAGATTATTCCATGTTTCAGAATGGCTTTTGCCTTGGATTGATGAAAAACCATAAAGGGAAAGTTGATATTCTGACATCGCTTCTGACAAAGTTCCCGTCTTCATCATATATTCCGAATGCCATCTTTGAAAGGGGAAGAGCATATCTTGTGTTGGAGGATTTCAGAAGAAGTGAAGCCGATTTCAATTCAGTCATAGCCAATCATCAGTCAAGCCCTTTTGTTCCGAGGGCCATTGTTCAACTGGGGTTACTCTATTATAATCAGGGTGATAACCAGCAGGCAATTTCCCAATACAAGAAAGTAATAGAGAGATTTAAATCTACACCTGAGGCACGTAATGCTTTGACAGGATTAAAAAACGCCTATATTGAAATGAATGATGTGGAAGCTTATTTTGCCTTTGTAAAGACGCTTGAAGGTTACGGGGATGTCAATATGGCTGAAAAAGACTCACTTCTTTATGCTTCAGGCGAAAACCTCTATATATCAGGCAATTGTAACAGGGCATCAGAGGTATTCAGGAATTATCTTAATGAATTCCGGAACGGGAGCTTCAGGCTGAATGCACAGTTTTATCTGGCCGAATGTCTTAATTCTTCAGGTAACAGTGATGAGGCTCTGGGCTTATATCAGGAGGTAATAAAGATCCCGAACAACCAGTTCATGGAACAAACGCTGACTGCAATTTCCTTAATACTTTATGAAAAAGAAAATTTTCCGGCATCATTTGATTATTACGAAAGACTCGAAAAAGTTTCGGCAACAAAAGAGAGCAGGATCACTGCACTGAGAGGACAACTCAGATCGGCCTGGCAGTCGGGTGATGCTCAGAAAACTATAAGTTCAGCAAATAAGATAAACAATTCTTCCGAAATGCCTGTGGAGCTTGTCAGGGAGGCAACATTTATGAGTGGTAAAGCACATTATAGCCTGAATGAATTTGAAGAGGCGCTCAGAGATTTCAGGAAGGTAGCCACGGAAGTAACAAGTGTTGAAGGTGCAGAATCGAAATACAGGGTTGCCGAGCTACTTGAAAAGAAAGGGATGACTGCTGAATCTGAAAAGGTGATAATGGAATTCATCGACCAGAATACCCCTCATCAGTACTGGATGGCACGGATGTTCCTTTTACTTGCAGATATCAGCATCAAAAAAGGCGATACCTTACAGGCAAGAGCAACTCTCCAGAGCCTTAAGGAATATTATACGATTGAAAATGATGGTATAATTGATGAGGTAAAAGCCAGGCTGGCATCACTTGATACGGAAAAATAGAGGTTTTGCTGTCTGTCCGGTAAACAGTCAAAAACCCCGAGAAATTAATGAATTAGAAATTAAGTTGATATGATAAGAAAGACTCTGATAATAACAGTTCTGATTTTTTTGAACCTCACACAGGCTAATACCCAGGGAACGAAGCAGGATACAGAACTTAAAAGGGAGGTTACGCTTTATAATCCTTATAAGCCATCTCTGGCCGATGTCAGGAAGCTCGGCTATCTGCCAGATATGAATGACACATCAAAAGTCAAGGTCTCCTTTACGTATGATATTGAATCCAGGCCTTTTTCACCTGTCTATACTATCAGTCCGATCAAATCGGCAGCACTTCTTCCTGATCCGCTGACAAAGTTGTATAAAGGTTTTGTGAATATAGGGCTGGGTAATTTCGGAACACCTCTGGCAGAGATAAGTGTAACAAATGAACGATCCAAAAAGGGTGCAGTAGGTTTTTACGGGAGACACTATTCGTCGAACGGCAAACTCCAGCTTCAGAATCAACTAAGGGTTTTTGCAGGTCTTATGGATAATGAAGCTTCACTGTTCGGGAAAAAATTCTTCAGAAAAAGCTTTCTGGAGGGATCAATTGACCTCCTGCAGAAAACAAGATATGCTTACGGTTATTCGCCTGACGTTATTCCGTATATTCCTGACAAAAAGGATATCAGGCTTGGGTACTATGATATTGGAGCAAAAGCATCATATGCATCGCTTAATCTTGATTCTACTAATTTCTCATATGATTTTGATATCTTCTATGATTACTTCCATAATGCAGCTGACAGGTTACAGAATCATGCCGGATTTACAGGCACTATGGCTAAACTGTATCAGGGATTTTATGTAGGATCGGGGATTGAATTAGACCGGTACAAACTCTCCGATTCCCTGTTGATCAAGCCAAAATTTATATTCTCAGTCAGCCCCTTTGTAGGGAAAAGTACTGAACAATGGAGCTTTAATCTTGGCTTGCAGTTATTAATTGAGCGAAACATGACGACTTCCGCAAAACTGCATTTGTATCCTGATGTGAATTTCGGTTTCAGTGTTGTTCCTGAGTATATAAGATTTTTTGCAGGTCTGGAGGGCAGACTTGAAAGGAACGATCCCTTAAAGGCTATTGAGGAGAATCCTTTTATTATACCTGATGGTAGTCTTTTTACACTTCCAAATACGGATCATTCACTCATTATGTCTGCAGGATTAAAAGGAAATAACGGTATAGGAGGCAATTATCTGGCATCTGTGTCGTACGCTTTAATTGACGATCTGCTTTTGTTTTCGAATATAGTATTCCCCGACACAGCATCAAGAGTAGAAAAGGGCAACTATTTTATTCCGCTTTCGGATGAGGCTGAGCTTCTTACTATTCATGGAGAGTTCACCGGAGTAATTACCAATAAAATTTCATTTACTTCGGCTGCAAACTATTATAAATATACACTTTCTGCCAACGAATATGCATGGAACAAACCCGGCTGGGATTTTAATTTAGGACTGAAATATAATCTCAGAAATAAGATCATTGCCGGCGCCACACTTAATGCACTGGGTCCCAGAAAGTTTATGGTCAGCCAAAGTCCTACCGGCTGGATGACTCTGACACCCACCGTACTTGAAAAACCTGTCCATTTCAACCTTAACCTCAGCGCTGAATACAGGTACACAAAGATCCTGTCATTATGGGCCAGGATCAACAATATCTCATACAACCGCTTTTATGAATGGGCATACTATCCGTCCCAGAGGTTCAACTTTATGGTGGGGTTTACATATAGCCTTTAGCGAATAGGTATGAGGTATGAGGTGTGGGGCGTTTAAATGAGTTTTTCCTTTGTGATAAGAGTCTTTGAATTTACAAAATGTCCGTTGTTTTCCACGACATTATGACTTTCAGACATCAAGACATTAAGACAATTTCTCAATGTTAATTTCTTTATCAAATTGTGCATTACTTTTAATTTAATTTAACATAAAAAGCGCTGGAATTTGTTATCTTTATAACGCTAATTAATATTCATAATATCAGTTGTTTATAATAGGAAAAGTGAGGTTGGATCTGATGTTGTACAGGGATAGAAAATATCTTTGGATTTTATTTCCGGAAACCATGTTGAAAATTCATCTGAAAGGGATAAAAAGTAAAAATCTCATGTTATTTTATTAAAGTCTTTTCAAAGTTCCTGTAAAATAGCAGATGGCATAAATAAATCTATGAGTGATGAACGAGAATGAAAAAAAATTGCAGGATAGCGCCGATTACTCCGCTGAGAGTATCCAGGTGCTGGAAGGTCTTGAGGCTGTAAGGAAAAGACCTGCAATGTACATTGGGGACATTGGTGTGAAGGGGTTGCATCATCTTGTATATGAGGTTATTGATAACTCCATTGATGAGGCGCTGGTTGGATTTTGTTCCAGAATTGACTTGGTTATTCATGAGGATGGATCCATTACCGTTACTGACGACGGCAGGGGCATCCCTACAGGTATGCACGAAAAAGAACAGAAGTCGGCCCTTGAAGTGGTTTTGACATTGCTGCATGCCGGCGGTAAGTTTGACAAGGGTTCATACAAGGTATCAGGAGGGCTCCATGGTGTTGGTGTCTCCTGTGTAAATGCTCTTTCAGAGCACCTGACAGCTATCGTAATGAGAGAAGGCAATGTTTTCAAACAGGAATACAAACAGGGGAAACCGGTCACTTCTGTAGAGACAACAGGAAAAACAGATAAATCAGGAACCATTATAACCTTTAAACCCGACAGTACAATATTTCAAACCACTGACTTTAATTTTGAAATCCTTTCAGCCAGACTAAGGGAGCTCGCTTTCCTTAACAAGGATATTATTCTTACGATCAAGGACCTGAGAGAGATGGTTGAAAACGGTAACGGGGGGGAACCAAGGTACGAGGAATTTCAATCGAGTCTTGGACTTTTGGAATTTGTTAATTATCTTGATGTTAACAGGGAAAGGCTTATTGAGGCACCGATTCAAATTTCTTATGACAAGACCGAAATCCCGGTAGAAATAGCTCTCCAGTATAATAACTCGTTTTCGGAGAATGTTCACTCATACGTAAATAATATTAATACTATTGAAGGAGGGACTCACCTGGCAGGGTTCAGGAGAGGGTTAACCAGAACGCTTAAGAAATATGCTGAGGACTCAGGAGCCACCTCAAAGCTCAAGTTCGATATAAATGGCGATGATTTCAGGGAGGGTCTTACAGCTATTATTTCAGTGAAGGTAGCCGAACCTCAGTTTGAAGGTCAGACCAAAACAAAACTTGGGAACTCCGAAGTGATGGGTGCTGTCGATCAGGCAGTAAGTGCGATGCTGACAAATTATCTCGAGGAGAATCCGAAAGATGCAAGAATAATTGTTCAGAAGGTTATTCTTGCTGCAACTGCCCGGCATGCTGCACGCAAAGCAAGGGAGCTTGTTCAGCGTAAAAATGTATTCTCCGGTTCGGGACTTCCGGGCAAGCTGGCTGACTGTGCAGACCGCGACCCCGCCAACTGCGAAATCTATCTTGTTGAGGGCGACTCGGCAGGAGGGACCGCAAAGCAGGGACGAGACCGCCGGTTTCAGGCAATTCTTCCCTTAAGAGGCAAGATATTGAATGTTGAAAAGGCAATGCAGCACCGTATCTATGAAAGTGAAGAGATCAAAAACATCTTCACTGCCCTTGGTGTGCACATTGGAACCGAAGAAGACAGCAAGGCTCTTAATATCTCCGGATTACGATACCATAAAGTCATAATCATGACCGATGCGGATGTTGACGGGTCGCACATTACCACTCTTATCATGACCTTCTTCTTCAGGTACATGCAGGATCTTATAAAAGGAGGGAATCTCTTTATAGCAACCCCGCCTCTTTACCTTGTGAGAAAAGGGAAAACAGAGCGCTACTGCTGGACAGAGGAGGAACGCGAAGCAGCAGTCGCAGAGATGGGACAGGGAAAAGAGTCATCTGTAGGTATTCAGAGATACAAAGGCCTTGGAGAAATGAATGCAGAGCAGCTCTGGTCAACAACAATGAACCCTGAGACCAGAACATTGCGACAGGTCACAATTGAAAGTGCTGCCGAAGCGGATCATATTTTCTCAATGCTGATGGGCGATGAGGTGCCTCCCCGGAGAGAATTCATCGAAACACATGCCAAGTACGCAAAAATTGATGTGTAAATAATCGGAATTCAAAAAGACATAGAGAATCAGCCTCCGAAGAGTTTTCTTCTGATGTCAATTGCATTGCTCGGGCAGACTTCATTGCAGCAGAAGCACCTGATACATTTTTTGTCAGTCAGCACTACCCGGTTACTCTTTACAGGATGCATTACAATTGCATTTTGCGGACAGATCATTATACACTCCTTACAGCCTGAACATTTCTCATGAATATAAACAGGTCTTCTCTGAAGTCTCCTGACTCTTCTTAACCTGTTCATGATAAACTGGAATCCGATGTTCCTGTTCTCTGAAACTGGCACCCTGAGGAAATCTTTCTTTATTAACGTTTCCCTGTCAGGACCATCATAGATGATTTCATTTTCTGCCCTGAGCCATTTGCCTCTGGACATTGAAATCCTGTTGGCAGGGATGATCATCGGATCATAACCTGCAATAGCACTGGCAACCAGATCAAGCGCAAGCGGATTTGACGATCCCAGCAATACCTCTGTCTTTACGGGGGTGCCCTGCGCCGGCCCTTTTCCCTCCATTCCCATGATCCCATCCATGATGAAAAAATGAGGAGTGATCGCTTCGTTCAGATCAACAAGAAAGGAACTGAAACTGTTCCTGTCCTGATTAAAAGCATGCTGCCTGGCTTTGGAAAAACCGGGTACAAGACCAAGAGTGTTTTTTATTGCACCTGTGAAAAAAACCAGCTCGTGATTTTTTAGCTTCGGAATAGATATGATAAGATCAACTTCTTTAACTATTGATGCAATTTTTATTTTTCCCTTTGGAAGTCTTATTTCAGTTGGATTTTTCAGAAAATCAACCCATTGTGCCCCTGTTTTCTCACACACTCTGTAAATTCCTGATTTTTCACCCCTGAAGCCTCTCTTATGAACAGCCGGCGAATCGCCAATATATACTGAAGCTCCTTCTGACTGCAAAAACGATCCTGTTATTTATGCAATATTGTTTCTTTGAGAATCTCTTCAATACCACTGATAATTTTCCGGGTGGTTCCGGTATAGTTATTTATGATAATGCTGAATACCACTTCTTTACCTGAAAGCGTGGTAAAATAACCGGCATAACTTCTTATTCTGGTCATCGATCCGCTCTTTGCCTTAAGATTTGAATCAAAGACCGGGTCTTTAAAATAGTTTTTAAGCGTTCCTTCCTTTCCTGCATCAGGCAATGAAGAAATGAGCTCCGTAAAGTATTTCCCGTTTTTTTTCATGTGTAATAGAAAATTGACAAATTCTCTCGAGTTTAATGCATTGAGAGGGGAGAGACCACTGCCATCTTCAATGAAGAGCCCTGCGCTACTGATTCCAGAGTCATCGAGGTATTGCTTTATTACTTCAATACCGGAAGAGGTCGAACCTTTATCCCTGAAGAGTTTCCCCAGTTCCTTGACGAGGTGTTCGGCATAAAGATTTACACTTTCATGATTCAGGATTTCTATAATATCCTTAAGGGGAGGAGAAACAGTTTCATCTATCAGAAAAGTTTCTTCATCCAGAGCTGGATTTTCCAGCCTGGTTGTTGTGGGTGTTCCTGAGATAATAATTCCTGCCGAATCCAGCTTTCTGCATAAAATTTCTGCCAGCAGCAAGGGAGGATCGGTGATAGATGCCTTCAGAATAAATTCATCCCGGTTAACAGGAATCGTACCGGCAATCCAGCCGTTTTTACTGTATGGTGCGGCAAAGACATATCCCTTATCAGTATTACCTTCTGCCAGGAGCCGGTTGGACAGATCAGAGCCACATTCCCCGGGGACAACTTTTGTTATCACCGCAGGTGTGCCCCTGGAAGATGTCTTAAAGTGGATTTCATAAGTGTTATCAAATACAGATAATCCGTAAACGCCTGCTCCATAATAATTTCCGGGATCTTCCCACAGCCATTTTGGAGGAACAGGTTGATAATCGTAATAAGAATCATCGGTAATGATCTTCCCGTCTATTCTTTTGATTCCCAGCTTTTTGATTTCTTCAATCCATCTCATCAAAAAATCTCCGTAATGATCAGCGAAATTCTTTGATCCAAGCGCCGGATCACCACCTCCTTTAATCACTATATTCCCTGCCAGTCTGCCGGTCTGTTTATTAAATATCCCTGTATATCCCAGAGATGTTTTGAAAGTATGGTATGGGCCAAGAAGTTCAAGAGCAGAGGCAGAGGAAATAAGCTTCACCACTGATCCCGGTATAAGACTCTTGCCTGAGTTATGATCCAGGATCGTTTGACCGCTGGTTGCATCTGCAATGCACAATGAAACAGATGCATAAAACATTGAAGAATCGGAGAGAAATGATTCAAGTGATTTTTCCTGGGAACCTGATTTATAAGGAAGCAGAAAAGCTAACAGGAAAATAGTGATTCCGGATGTGATCTTCATATTTTATTTTGTTCAAGAGTTGACAATAATCCGCATGCTGCCTGAATGTCAACACCTCTGCTGGCTCTGATTGTCGTCAATATTCCTTTTGCATTGAGCGCCTCCTTAAACCTGATTATATCTCCCATATCGGGACTGCTGAAGGAGGAACCGGGAACAGGATGAAAACGGATGATATTGATCCTGCACCTGATACCGTTCAGGATCCTTGCAAGTTCCCTGACATGAGCCGGTGTGTCGTTCATGCCCCTAAACAGTATATATTCAAAAGAGACTCTCCGTTGCTTATTGAAATCAAAACTTCTGATAATATCAATTACTTCTTTTACAGTATTTGTCTTTTGTACAGGCATCAGCTCCTTCCTTTCTGCATCAAAAGGAGAATGAAGACTGACAGCAAGATGACACCTGCTTTTTTCAAGAAACTCCCTGATGGTGCTGACCAGTCCCACTGTACTGACAGTAATTCGTGTGGGACTCCAGGCGTACCCCCAGTCATTTGTGAGAATATCAAGACTTTTAAGTACCTCGCTGAGATTATCAAGAGGTTCTCCCATGCCCATATAAACAATATTGGTCACGCTCCTGAATTCCGGCAGATTCCTGAACTGGTTAAGCATTTCATTGGATGTCAGGTTTCCCTGGAAACCCTGTTTTCCTGTCATACAGAAAACACAACCCATTTTGCAGCCAGCCTGTGTTGAGACGCAGACAGTTGCACGGTCATCGTCAGGTATATAAACTGTTTCTATGTATTTGTTATCAAGTACTTTAAATAAATATTTCTTTGTTCCGTCAGAACTCTCAACAAAGCTTACAGGATCGCATAGTCCAATTTCATAATCATTTGAAAGGACTTCTCTCATTTTCTTCGAAAGATTAGTCATCTCTTCGACTGAGCGGATCTCCTTTTTATAAAGCCAGTCAGCGATCTGTTTTGCAGCAAACCCCGGCATACCCAGCTGCCTGGTAATTGCGATCAGTTCGTTTAATGTCTTGCCGTATAGTTTCACTTTCCGCATAATTTAATAACGGCTTCAGGCTACGGGCTACAGGTAGCAGGTTATCGGGAAAATTTTTACTTTCTTCTGTCGCCTGTCGCCTTACTCAAACCCATACCCCGCTTTCTGAAGCTCTTTCACCGATTTGAATGGCTTCGGTGGATTAAGGTATTTATTGAGGTGGTTATATATCTTAAACCGGATCTCCTTTGCTTCCTTGTAATCCATTCTGTCGAATGAATGACCTCCAGGCATATTTTCGAATATCTCATATGTGAAATTCTTTTTGCCTTCAGCTTTCAAAGATTTGATAAGATGCTCAACCTCAAGAACATTTACATCCTCATCATTGGTATTGGTATGTATCAGAAGGGGAGTATTCCGGTATTTACCGACCTGCCATGCAGGTGATCTTTTACGATATTCTGCAACATTCTGATCGGCAGGTTTGCCTATTGCTGCCTGTCCGGAAAAAAGGTCGCGGTACTCCTGATTTTTATAGCCCATTCTGGCAATGAGGTCGCTTACAGGGACACCTGTGAATGCTACTTTATAATTTTCGGGATATTCAAAAATGTTAAAAAGCGCTATATAACCGCCATGGCTCCAGCCAATGATACCAACCCTTTCTTTATCAACTATCGAATAATTGTCAATCATAAACTGGCGGCTGGCATCCACATCCTGAACTTCCAGCCCTCCGTAATCGATCCTGTTATACATCGCAGAGCCATAACCTGTAGATCCGCGGTACTCTGCCGCTGTCACAACATAACCCTGGGCAACCATCTCCCTGACAATGTGTGTATAATAAGTGTCAAAGTTTGCATGTACGCCTCCGTGAGGAAAGACGAGCAAGGGATATTTCTTTGAAGGGTCGGTGTTTTTGGGAATGAAGATATAGGTCCAGAACTTAACCGGATTGCCGGCTCCCTGACCTGTAGGATTTTTTTCTATGGCTAGCGGCGGTCCGGTGATATATACTTTATCAATAAATGCTATATCACCAACCTTGTTGTACCAGTTAACATCATCAATCTTTTTTTCCATCACATCAATCCTGTGGTTCAGATCCTCAAAATTGGAACCGACCTTGTTGATTGCATTCATCAACTCCGTAGTCCCCGGCTGTCCGGTTGAGTGATAAGTTGATATAACAAACAGAATAGTAAATAATACCAAATTCAGAATAATCTTTTTCATATTCTTATAGTTTATATTTTTTTACCACGGGGTTGCACGGAGTTACACGGCTGAAAAACACGGATTTACTCCGTTAAACTCAGTGTCCTCCGTGGTTAAACAACGATATTTCCTTCAAACACGAAAGTAGCAGGTCCGCATAACCAGATATTGGTAACCTTGTTGCCTTCAATCTCAAATTCCACCTTCAGATCACCTCCCTTTGTCCTGACATCGACCGATTTTGTGTCAAAATGTCCTGAAAGAACTGCAGCAATGGCAGAGGCTGTTACGCCAGTGCCGCATGAAAGAGTTTCATCTTCAACACCTCTTTCAAAAGTTCTCACGTAAATGGTGTTCTGGCCCTGCAGCTCGACAAAGTTAACGTTAGTGCCCCCGGGAGAGAAATCATCTGACCATCTGATTCGTTTGCCTTCTTCATAAACATTCAATGTGTTTATATCTTTGCCGAATATGACATAGTGAGGTGATCCTGTGTTAAGGAAGTAGTTACCTCCGACAATCCTCGTTTCAGTTACGTTGTTCATTTTCAGACGTATCATATCCTTTTCAGCTACAGCATCATGAAGTCCGTCAATTGCCGTAAAAGTGAGTCTGCTCCCGCTGATATCATGGCGGATAGCAAAATCAGCCGCACATCTTCCGCCATTACCGCACATTGTGCCTTCAAATCCATCAGAATTGAAGTATTTCATTTCGAAATCAAATGAATACGATTTGCTGATCAGAATCAATCCATCAGCACCGATCCCAAAACGCCGGTCGCACAGTTTGTTTATCAGGTCAGAATCTCCGGGATTAAAAATAGCGGTTCTGTTGTCTATAATAATGAAATCGTTTCCGGAGCCCTGATATTTGTTAAATATTAATATCATCTTTGTTAAAGTGTTGTTAAATCTTTGTAAATTATTGAATGCCATTAAAAAAAATGCATGAACTTTGTAAAACAATATGTCATGAAACTGGTTATAAAGATAGAAATCTTTTATCAAGGCAAAATATTTGAAAGCCGAAACCGGAAGTAATGAAAGAAATATGTTTAATTTTAAAATAACAGCTATGAAAGTAAAGTATCTATTAGGCGGATTATTTATGGCACTTCTAGGAGGAGCCATAGCATTGTTTGCTTATACAAAAATAGTGGAAAGACCAGCCGGGAACCTGGCCAAAGACAGTTCGAATGTGGAATTACGTGATGCAAGAGTATTGCTTACTTCGCTGCAGGACCAGGAGGGACAGATTGATTTCACCTATGCGGCAGAAAAGACTGTTCATGCCGTGGTTCATGTTCGTACAAAAAGCATGGTGGGAGGTCAGGCTCAAAATCCTATAATGGAGTTTTTCTACGGTGAACGCTACTCAAGGCCCAGGGAAGTAAGCGGGTTCGGTTCCGGAGTGATCATTTCCGCTGACGGATATATAATTACCAATGACCATGTAATTGAAAAAGCCGAAAATGTCGACGTGAAACTGAATGATAACAGGGTCTTTACTGCCCAGGTTGTCGGAAAGGATCCAAGTACGGATATCGCACTGCTTAAGATCAAAGCAGATAATCTCCCATTTGTCAAATATGGAAATTCTGATGAGCTGAGGCTGGGAGAATGGGTTCTGGCAGTAGGTAATCCGTTCAATTTAACCTCTACGGTAACAGCCGGTATCGTAAGTGCCAAGGGAAGAAGCCTTGGAATACTTGACAGCGAGTACCGGATAGAGGCTTTTATTCAGACCGATGCAGCACTGAATATGGGAAACAGCGGGGGAGCTCTGGTGAATACAAAGGGAGATCTTGTAGGGATTACATCTGCAATTCTCTCACCCAGCGGGGCATATGCAGGCAACTCATTTGCGATACCAGTCAATATTGTAAGGAAAGTAGTGGAAGATATTAAAGAATTCGGCGAAGTTCAGAGAGCAATAATTGGTGTGGTAATATCTGATGTCACCCCTGAAGATGCTGAAAAACAAAATCTTACTGCAGTAAAAGGAGCCGTTATTAAAGGTGTTAATGACGGAGGTTCTGCCAAAGAAGCAGGTCTGAAAGAGAATGATGTAATTGTTAAGATTAATAGTATTGAAGTAGGTACAAGTGCTGAACTGCAGGAGCAGATAGGGAAATACCGGCCGGGAGACAAGGTGACAATCACCTATATAAGGGACGGAAAACAAAATACGGTACCGATGGTTTTGAAAAATATTGAGGGCACAACAAAGATTGTGACGCAGGGTTCAGGCGGAGGATGGATCTTTGGCGCCAGACTCGACCCCATGAATTCAGCCGAAAAACGAACCATAAATGCTGACCATGGTGTAAAGGTGTCTGAACTTAATGACGGGAAGTTTAAGGATATAGGTATTAAAAAAGGATTTATCATCCTTACTGTTAACGGTAAAAAAGTAAAAAGTGCTTCCGAGGTACGTGAAGCTACGAATAATGAAAGCAGTTTAAAATCAATTGAAGGAGTGCAATCAAACGGGACATACTTCAGTTTTTCATTCAGGAACTAAATTTATTATTATATAAGTAATTCTTATACAGTGGATTAATAAAATGTAATCCCCTGTTTATAACATTATTGAATATATTTTGTTATTAACTTATTAAGCAATAACTTTGCGAAAATTTTTTCGGAGACATAATGAGACAGCTAAAGATTACCAAATCCATAACAAACAGAGAAAGTGCATCACTTGATAAGTATCTGCAGGAGATTGGTAAAGAAGAGTTGATATCAGTAGAAGAAGAAGTTGAACTGGCACAGAGGATAAAGAAAGGAGACAGAGATGCTCTGGAAAAACTCACTAAAGCAAACCTCCGTTTTGTTGTCTCCGTTGCAAAACAGTACCAGAATCAGGGCTTAAGTCTTCCGGACCTTATTAATGAAGGGAATCTGGGCCTTATCAAAGCTGCTGAGAAGTTTGATGAGACCAGAGGCTTTAAGTTTATCTCTTACGCAGTCTGGTGGATCAGACAGTCAATTCTTCAGGCACTGGCTGAACAGTCGAGGATCGTACGATTACCTCTGAATCAGGTTGGTTCGCTGAACAAGATAAACAAAGCCTTTTCCAAGTTTGAGCAGGAAAACGAACGCACGCCATCTCCTGAAGAGCTTGCCGATGTTCTGGAGCTGCCAAAAGAGAAAGTCACCGACACACTTAAAGTATCAGGGCGTCATGTATCGGTTGATGCACCATTCATCGAAGGAGAAGATAACAGTCTGCTCGATGTTCTTACAAACTCCGATTCACCTGTGGCAGACAAGCTGCTTATGGATGAGTCACTCTCAAGGGAGATCTACAGAGCCCTTGCCACACTTACTGAAAGAGAAAGGGACATTATTCGGTTTTTCTTTGGCATCGGCTGTCAGGAGATGACGCTTGAAGAGATAGGAGAGAAATTTGGTTTAACCCGTGAGAGGGTACGTCAGATAAAAGAGAAAGCTATCAGGAGGTTGAGACACACCTCACGAAGCAGGTTACTGAAGGGTTATTTAGGGTAATAAATAAAGAGTAGATGATTGTAGGGGCGTTGTATGCAACGCCCCTACAACTATGTTTGACCTCACAATTGGCCTGCAGAGTATAAAACCGGAAGAGTTCAGAAGCTAAAATGTATTTTAAATTAATTTCCGATTTTCAACCTACCGGCGATCAGCCCGAAGCTATCAGACAACTTGTTGAAGCGCTTGAGAAAGGGATACCCTATCAGACACTACTTGGTGTTACCGGTTCAGGTAAAACCTATACCATAGCCAATGTTATAGAGAAAGTTCAGCGACCTGCCCTTGTACTGAGCCACAACAAAACACTTGCAGCACAGCTTTACGGTGAATTCCGTCAGTTTTTCCCCGAGAACAGGGTTGAGTACTTTGTTTCATACTACGATTATTACCAGCCCGAAGCATACCTTCCTGTTACAGATACTTATATCGAGAAAGACCTGTCAATCAATGAAGAGATAGAAAAACTAAGGCTCAGCGCAACATCAGCTCTTCTTTCAGGAAGAAAGGACGTTATAGTGGTTTCATCCATTTCCTGTATTTATGGCATTGGCAATCCCGACGATTTCCATTCAAATACGGTGCATATCAAACAGGGGCAGATGATCAGCAGGAATCATTTTCTCAGGAAGCTGGTAGATAGCCTCTATTCCCGTAATGAGCTTGAATTTAAGCATGGTACCTTCAGAGTGCGTGGCGATACTGTTGATATTTTTCCTGCCTACGCTGATCAGGCTGTCCGTGTAGTATTCCTGGGTGACGAAATCGAGGAGATTTATTCTTTCGATCCTGGTGATGGACACAGGCTTGAAATATTAAATGAGTATATAGTCTATCCTGCAAATATCTTCGTAACGACCAGGGAAAGAATCAATCAGGCTTTAAGCACGATACAGGATGATCTTGTGCGCCAGGTTACCCATTTCAATGATACAGGGAAAAAAGAAGAAGCCAAAAGGCTTGAGCAGCGGGTACTTTACGATCTTGAGATGATAAAGGAGCTCGGCTACTGCAGTGGTATCGAGAATTATTCACGTTATTTTGATGGCAGAAATCCGGGTACACGGCCATTCTGTCTGCTCGATTATTTTCCTGATGACTTTATTACTATAATAGATGAGAGCCATGCCAGTGTACCACAGATACGGGCAATGTTCGGAGGTGACCATTCCCGTAAACAGACACTTGTCGAATACGGTTTCAGGCTGCCGGCAGCTCTTGATAACAGGCCGATGAGAATTGAAGAGTTTGAAGCACTTACAGGTCAGACAATATTTGTCAGTGCCACACCTGCTGATTATGAACTTGAAAAAAGTGAAGGGGCATTTGTTGATCAGGTGATCAGACCGACAGGTCTTCTGGATCCTCCGATTGAGGTCAGACCAAGCCTGAACCAGATCGATGATCTTATGGCTGAGATCAGGAACAGGACCAAAGCAGGGGAGAGGACCCTTGTTACCACAATCACTAAAAGGATGGCAGAAGAGCTGACTGCCTATCTTGTAAGGTATGATATCAGATGTCGCTACATCCATTCCGATATCGATACCCTTGAACGTATTGATATTATGGAGGGTCTTCGTACAGGGTCGTTTGATGTGCTTGTGGGAGTTAACCTTCTCCGGGAAGGTCTCGATCTTCCGGAAGTATCCCTTGTTGCTATCCTTGACGCTGATAAGGAAGGGTTCTTAAGATCATCAAGGTCGCTAACTCAGACTGCAGGCAGAGCTGCCCGTAATCTGAACGGTAAGGTGATAATGTACGCAGATGTGATCACTCGCAGTATGCAGCAGACAATAAATGAGACAAACAGACGAAGAGAGAAGCAGTTAATATACAATAAGGAAATGGGTATTACCCCGGCGCAGATAATCAAGAAGACCGGAACGATCCTGAGCGGTTTGAGTAAGAAAGGAGTCTCGGTAAAAGCATATACAGAGCCAGAGAGGCCGGATATTGCAGCCGACCCGGTTGTTAAATACATGAACAGTGAAGCCCTCGAAAAAGCTATAGAAAAGACCAGAAAGAGTATGGAAAAAGCAGCCTCGGAGCTTGATTTTATCGAGGCTGCAAGATTCCGTGATGAGATGGCAGATCTTCAGAAACTGTTGAGAACTAAATAAATATCTCCGTAAATTATTGCAGACAAATATTTTACTTCGTAGCTATCCAATCACTTTTGCTGCTGCTGGTGGTGGCGGTTCCGATAATTTTTGATCCATCGACACGCCCTTTATAAGCTGCTCCGTCAATCTTAAAAGTTATTTCATCGCCGTGCAGCCTGCCTTCTGAAATGGTACTCGTCTTACCATTGAGTGCAAGTTCACCCTGGACAAACTGGTAATCCTGTATGAGGGTAAGCACGCCCTTTCCAAACTTCCATTTTCCTTCGACATTTGCAGGTACTATCCACAGGAGAGCTGTATTCCAGCTGTTCCAGTTATCTTCGGTCTGGACCTCTATGTCGGGTTCCCAGTCACCCATTGTGAAGGTATTTGAGACAATCCGTGTTCCCGGTTTGAGATCGAGGATCCTGGGCCGGAGTTTAAGATTTATTTCCGGGAGGAGGAACATGGTAATAACAGTAGCTTTGGAGAGATCAGTCTCAAAGAGATCAGCTTCAATAAATTGAACTTTCCCGGCAACTCCCTCCTTTTCGGCATTCTTTTTTGAAAGAGCAACCATGTCGGGATTATACTCTATTCCAATTGCTTTGGCTCCGATCTTGGCGGCAGTGATAACCGTTCTGCCATCCCCTGAACCCAGGTCAATAACAAAATCATCGGCAGTGACCCCTGATATCTCAAGCATCTTGTCAACCAGTTCCTGAGGTGTTGGCACCCATACCACATCCTTACCCTGCTGGCCGACTTCAGGAAAGAATGCGTTGTTTACCTCCTGCTTCTGCGCACAAAGGCTGAGGGTTAAGATCAATAAGGATATTGTCATTATAGATCTCATAGAAGAAACTGTTGATTTCATAGTTGTTTTAATGTTAATGTTCATTTTTGTTAAGGAAGGACTAAAAGTATATAATAATTTTCAGATTCTGATCAGGTTTTTTACATAGTGTGCAATAGCAATCGAAGATGTTAATCCAGGTGATTCTATTCCAATCAGATTGATGAATCCGGGAAAGCCCCGGGAGGTCTCTTCCCTGATATAAAAATCTCTAACCGGCTCCCCTGGTTTCTGGATCTTTGGCCTTATCCCTGCCATTTCAGGTGCAATGTCATCGTATTCAAGAAAGGGCAGGAACTTTTTGGCCGACAGGTAAAATGCCTCCTGCTTTGAGGCTGAAACTTTGTAGTCGTGAATATTTGAATCGAGATATGTTACGTCAGGTCCCAGCTTCACTCCGCCTCCCATATCAATTGTTACATGTATTCCGATCCCTTCGAGATTGTGAACAGGGACAGGGTAAACAAGCCTGCTTATTAACTTGTTTTTAGGAGGATTAAGCCTGAAATACTCTCCTTTGCAGAACATTATCTTCAGGTTATCATCCTTCATATCTGCCATCTCCGAAATCTTATCGGATGTAAGGCCAGCCGAGTTTATGACAATCCGGGTTGTGAAGCTGTATTCTTTTGAATCGGCCTCAAGTAACTTTATTTCATAACCTGTATCAATTTTTTTTATCTCAGTTACCTCACTTCCATAGACAATCTGGCCACTATTATTCAGAGTATTAATTTCAAACCTTTTCATCAGGGAATGGGTATCAACGATACCAGTGGAGGGAGAGTAAAGCGCTTTTAATGCAAAAATTTCGGGTTCAAGTTCAGTGATCTTATCTTTTTCCAGGAGAGTGAGATCATCGACTCCGTTTTTCATCGCTGTCTGCCTGATACCTTTAAGAATAGAAATTTCTTCTTGAGAAGTGGCGACTATAAGTTTGCCGCAATTCCTGTAGGGTATATCATGTTTTTTGCAGTAGTCGTATAAAAGACCTTTCCCTTCAACACAAAGCTTTGCCTTCAGGCTTCCCATGGGATAATAGATGCCGGCATGAATTACCTCACTGTTGCGGCTGCTTGTCTCCTGTCCGAATGTCGGGTGTTTCTCGATCAGAAAAACATCATTGAAGCTTCCAGAAAGTTTTTCAGCAATTGCCAGCCCCACAACTCCGGCTCCGATTATTGTGATTTCAGCATCCATTGTCTGGAATCAGTTTATAAAACCACAAATCTAATTAATTTGACCTATTCCTTCGTGATCCTTTGTGAAGTACTTTGAGTGCCTTTGTGGTAAAAAAGTGATAAATTTGTTTATCACAAGATAAAAATGAGATATCGGGAAATAGTTTTAAAATTCTGAGAAAATGAAAATAAGAATGTTGTGCTTTCTTTTACTGTTTCTTGCCGCCTGCGGTGAGGAAAAAGAAAAGGCATGGGAACTGGCCGAAAGATCCTGATGAAAAGACTCAGTTCCCGGCCACAGTATATGTTGATTATGTTAGGGTTTACCAGAAAAAGTAAAGAATATGACTAAAAAAAATAATTCATCATTAATAACTTTCTGTATTGCAGCAATACTGATCTTTATCAGTCCGTTATCATACCTGGCGGCACAGGATGATTCAGACAGGTCATATCTGCAATATCTATACCCGGAGTTTTCAAAAGGTACAATAAAGTCGAAAACCGGCAGAAGCGTGGAGATTGTTTTGAATTACAATATGGTATCAGAAAGGA
>DATKXL010000261.1:0-2988 GCA_035529055.1 Bacteroidales bacterium | reverse complement strand
GATTGTTATTTTTATGTGTCGCGGTACCTGCATTATAGCAGCGAGGTATGCCCCATTCTCCATTAAGTATTTTCTCCACGCTGGCTTTACTGCGGTGATAATGTCCGAAAAGAAGCGCATCAATTTTATTTTCAATGATCTATTTCAGATTATCACTGTCTTTCAGCTGTCTTCCCAGCTTAAAATCAAAAGGATGATGATGCAGGTAGATGACCTGTAATGACGATTACATAATCACGTGCAGGTTGCATCCGGTAAGTGATATTAGCAATAAGGGTGTGGAATCTTTGGCCGCAACCTTCATGTCCGACGTGTATATCGGATAAATGGATTATTTTCATATATGATGTTCTGTAAATTCAGTATCAGATAAATCCTGACTTATTTGATCTTTATATCCGGAAAATCTTCAGATATTTTCATATAGCGGCTACTCTCAAGAACTGACAGAAGAATTTCCATGTCAGCAGAAAAAACAGGAGTGCCGACACTTGTATTACGGTTGCCTTCTCTTACCCACAGCATGTAGTTTTCAAGACTGACTTCAGCCTTACCGGATGAATTCAAACCGGTCATTTCAATTTTTATCTTCTGCAGATAAATATTTATCAGCTCGTTATATGATGTCCTGATGGAGGTGTATGCTTCAATGAAGGATTTACAGTTTTTCAGCTCCCTGTATCCCGCAGGATATTCTTTTTTCATATAAAGTAAATACTCTTTTATAAAATAATCGAATTCAAAGAAAGCTGACATCCTGCTCTGAGAATTATGAACCCATTCAAAGAATCCTGAAGCATCCGATCCTTCAGCTATTTTATATGGTTCAAGCAATTCATAGCAGAATTTTGATTCAAGATAATAGGAATGCAGCTCATTCAGCAATCCGATAATCCCTTCTTCTTGAGTCGATGTAATGCCATTAATATAGGTATCAAAACGAAATGTCCGGTGTGTTTTTGGGATTACAGCTTTTAGTTCCTTTGAAGGGAAAAGTGATTTAAGGGGAAACGATATGAAAAAGGATCTGGAGGGTGAATAATAAAAAAATTGTTCAGCCTTATTCATGTCAAGCTCAATACTATTTTCGCGGGCATGGCGGAAAATATTCTGACCACTGTATGCATGCGCGATCTCATGAACATTAGTTGCCATTGATGAAAGAAGATCTGTCCTGCTTCTCCCTTCAAGGTAATAAAACGTGCTTACTGATTTCTCCGTTGAAGCGATTCTGTCGTCTGCTGCTTCTGCTTCCTGCTTTTCCGGCAGACTCTCGTATTTCATAAGGAGATCCCACGAATCAGGTGAATATTTCTTTGTTACATCCTTTATCCACTCCTTTCTGTCGGAAAACTCATCCTTAACAAAATTATGGCCGGGATAATTCCATGACAGGCCAATAACAATTCCTGGAAAAATCAACTTAAAGATGTTTCTCATCAGCACCTTTCTTTTCTACAGCAAACATGCAATCCGGAAATTTATTGCGGTGAAATGTTTTAACTCTCATACTAATCGCAAATACAGGGAGCAGGAGGCCATTGACATCCCTTAACTCCGTGCCCTGAGTCTTACATCGTCTATCGTCTATAATACATAATACGTAGTTATGCAGGCATGCATTCATGAAAGAGCAGGCTTCTGCCCTCAGACAATATTTAATAAAGGATTATCCTTTACTGTTTCCCTAAAAACCAGGAGATATGAGTACATTCTGAACAAATTAAGCAGGTCGCACTCCGGTTGATCCAATCCAGATCAAAGAATGTAGCCAGTCTGGTATTTAACAGCACCCGTTTTGACTGGAAGTACAGATTGCCACAAACCGGACATTTCAATTATGTCCCTTTATAGCAATTGTGTTGGGTTCTGATTCTTTATTTACATTCATAATTCAATACTTTTATTGCTTGGTTGGTATTTATGTAATTTTTGTTTTGAAAATATTTATGACAAATAGTTCTATTATTATAATATACAATTTATTTGTAACAAAGTTAAACCTTTAAAGACACTATGTCCTTTTCACGCCAACCAACTAAAATCCCTCGTCTGTGAAATACGAATTTGAAATGACATTTATTCTGTTTAACTTTAGTATATGGATTGATTGCTTTGAGGTATCAAGGATCAAATTACCGTAAAACACCAGGTGTTATCCTTTATCTATTTCTGACAACCCGTGAATGAGCACCTGAAAAAATTTTAAATCCTTATACATGAACAGACGTCTGAAACAGTTGATTGACGATGGGGAAAACCTGCATCTTGATTTTAAGTACTGTGTTTCTGACAGCAGAAAGATAGCCAGGACACTGTCGGCCTTTGCAAACAGCAATGGAGGAAGGATCCTTATCGGAGTAAGGGATAATGGCAGTATAGCCGGAATCAAATCTGATGAAGAAATTTATATGGTTGATACAGCTGCGCAGCTTTTTTGCAGGCCCATAATTACTTTCACCATAAAACAACATATGACAGGAGGGAAAACCATATTGGAGGTTGAGGTCATCAAAGGGAATAAAAGACCATATCAGGCTAAAGATGAAAACGGGAGGTGGCTATCCTACTTCAGACACCATGATCAAAACCTTGTAGCAAACAGAGTATTGCTTAAGGTCTGGAGAAAAGAGGGAAAAGGATCCGGAGTATTAGTAAAATTCGGGAAGGCTGAAGATTCTCTGATGGATTATCTGGGTAAAAATGGATCAATTACATTATCAAGGTTCAGAAAAATTGCCCGGATTTCGTCATACAAAGCAGAATCGATATTGGCAAATCTCATAATACTTAAAGTCTTAATTATGAATGCATCAGAAAAAGGATGCAGCTATGAACTTAATCCGGCTTAATCCTTGAACTTAAATGACTAAAGACTTACAAGTATTTCATGGTTTGGAGCATGGAACGAGGGGGACTACGAGACCGCACGACCGCACAACCTCATGACTTGCATGACCTGCACGACTTGCGCGGCTTGTAAAACCA
>DATKXL010000260.1:0-6615 GCA_035529055.1 Bacteroidales bacterium | reverse complement strand
ACATAAATATCATATTACAATAGCGGATATTAATAAAATTCTCCTTTTGCCGGGCCGTATAATAATTAACATCTTTTTTACAGAACCGTGAAACTGGGAAGGAGTTAATATTCCAAGATCAGTACCTGCAATATTTTCTTTTTTAAACAACTCCATCACATCTGTAAATTCCAGCGGTTTTTTTGGTACAGGCTGGTGATGAAGCGCCCCTTTCAACAAATAATAACCTTGACGGAGCCATAATAACAGGAAATAAATTTACCTGGAACGGAACAGACCCCTCTTCGATAACACACGGAATGTTCATGGGTTATAATATCAACTTCACTGTTAAATACAACTATCTTGACAAGACTCCGTACGGAATACTGTACAGCATAAACCCTGTTTCGTAAAATCAAATGCAAATATTCTAAGAAAAATTTGGTGATCAGTAAAATAATGCTTATCTTTGATTAACCGTTCATTCAAAAACAGATTTATTTTAAGTGATATATTGAATGAGCGTTTAGTCAATATTGCATAAGATGTCACCGAGAACACCGAAACAATTTGAGGAGATAAGAGAAGAAAAGAGGGCTCTTATAATGAATATTGCCCTTGAGCATTTTGCCAATGTGGGATACCACGCTGCAACAATCAACCACATAGCCAGACACGCCGGCATTTCAAAGGGTTTAATGTATAACTATTTTGACAGCAAAGAGCAGCTTCTGGCTGCAATAATAATAAGATCGGTTCTTGATGTCTATTCTTATTTTGATATTAACAGGGATGGTTATCTGACCGAAGAAGAGTTTGAATATTTTGTAAGGAGAGTGAATGTGATGCTAAAGGACAACAAATCCTTCTGGAGGTTATTCTTCCACCTCCTGATGCAGAATGATGTCAGAGAGCATTTTCTTAAATCCTTCTTAGGATCTGATTCTTTAATTCACTCGGGAATTGATACTAAAGAAGATCTGTTCGTCAAACAGATAATGAAAATGATTACTGATTACTTCTTTCGTAAAAAAGAAAAAAGAGGTGAGGATTATGATCCGATGGTTGACATGAATATGTTTATCATTACTCTTAAGGGATTTGCCATAACGTGTATTTATACAGATGACTGTGAGGCGGAAAACAATGAAAAGATGATTAACAGGATTATTGAAAAATTTAAATAGCTATTCAATGAGGAACAAAATAAAAGCAGCGTTAGTTCTGCTGACAGCATGTTGTAACCTGAGTTTACTTCAGGGACAGGAGCTTTCTGCAACGGAAATAATCAAAAAAGCTGACGATAAATTCAACGGCGAGAAAAGCGGGTACAGTATAATGTCAATGACAATAATCAGGCCCACATGGCAAAGAACAGTTGAATTTAAGAACTGGACACTTGGAAGAGATTTCGCATTGACGCTGATAACTGTTCCTCCGAAAGAAGCAGGGCAGACATTCTTAAAAAGGGGTTCTGAAATGTGGAGCTGGAATCCTTCGATAAACAGGCTCATCAAACTTCCGCCTTCGATGATGTCGCAAGGGTGGATGGGATCGGACTACACTAATGACGATATTCTTAGGGAATCTTCAGTAGTAACCGATTATACTCATGAAATTATTGGAGAGGAAAGCCTGGCCGGCAGGGTATGCTATAAAATTAAGATGACTGCAAGGGAAGAGGCCGCTATTGTCTGGGGGCAGCAGATCAGATGGATTGATAAGAAGGATTTTCTCGTATTAAAAGCAGAATTATACGATGAGGATGGCTATCTGGTAAGAACTGAGACCGGCTCTGATATTAAGACAATGGATGGAAGGGCAATACCTTCAAGGATTGAGCTGGTCCCGGCTGAAGAGCCCCAAAATAAAACCCTTCTGGAGATAAAGGAAATAAAGTTTAACGTACCTGTCGAGGAAGGTTTCTTTTCTCAGCAGAATATGAAAAGGGTGCGTTGATAGCCGGAAATGAAAGAACCAGATACCGTTTTTAACCTGCAATGAAGAATAAATGGCATGAAAGAAGAATTTAAAATAGCGTGGAGAAATCTCTGGAGGAACAGACGCCGTACTATTATTACTTCAGCATCTGTTTTCTTTGCAGTTTTTTTTGCAGTCGTTATGAGATCATACCAGCTTGGAAGTTATGACCATATAATATCCAACTTCATCGAATCTTTTTCGGGGTATATACAGGTGCAGCATATCAAATATCAGGATAATCCGTTAATTGATTATTCGTTCGATTATAATGATTCAATTGCTGCTGCAATTTCGGGTGCTGACAGGGTGGTATCTGTTACTCCCCATATGGAATCTTTTACTCTTGCCTCAAGTGGTGCACAGACAAAGGGAGTGGCTGTTATCGCGATTGACCCGGAAAAGGAAAAGAACTTTTCGAATCCCGAAAATAAGCTCGTAAAATACAGGATTACCAATGAAACGGCAGAGCGGCTGAGAGAGGCTGGTGTGATTCCGGATAAAGTTTTAAAAGAGGTAAAAAAGAATCTGGGCAGGGCTTATTCATCAAGGTCCAGGCTTGAGCTTGAACTGGGGCTTTCTAAAAATGATAATGAACTCTTTGTGCCGGAGATTCTTAGACACTCCGAAGTATCAAATGGATTTCTGGCAAACGATGATGAAGGCGTCCTTGTTTCCGACAAGCTTTCCAGCTACCTGAAAGTAACCATCGGAGATTCAGTAATTCTTATGGGACAGGGGTATCACGGAATTTCTGCAGCCGGAATATTCCCGGTGAGAGGAATAATAAAAATGCCTTCCCCCGAAATAGACAGCAGGCTCATTATTATGACAATACAGGCAGCACAGAAATTCTTTGATGTCGAAGGCAAAGTGACTTCACTTTCAGTTAATCTGACAGGGAAATCACGCCGGATATTAAAAACAGCACAAACTGAAATTAACTCACTGCTGCCGGATAAAAATACAGTAGCTAAAACCTGGTATGAGCTTAATCCGGTACTTTATCAGCAAATACAGGGCGACAATCAAAGCGGAGCTGCAATGCTCGGGCTTCTCTATTTTATCATTTTCTTCGGGATATTCGGCACAGTTCTGATGATGATAGCAGAGAGAAAAAGAGAATTCGGTGTTCTTGTTGCAATCGGGATGCAGAAAAAGAAACTAAAAAGGATCGTTACTATCGAAATGATATTGCTTGGCGCGATAGGTTTAATATGCGGATTACTCGCCAGTGTTCCTCTGATTGTTTACTTCTATTATTACCCTATAGTACTGAAAGGGGATCTGGCTAAAATGATGGAAGATTACGGCTGGGATGCTGTAATGCCCAGCGCATGGTTCGGACCGTATTTTTACTGGCAGGCCGTAATTGTTGCACTGATGGTATTGCTGGCTACACTTTATCCTTTAAGAAAGATAGGTAAGTTGAAAGAAATTGAGGCTCTCAGAGGCTAAAAAAGAAAAATGCTATGATATGGTCAATCGCATGGAAGAATGTATGGCGTAACAAAAAGAGAAGCCTGGTGGTAATAATTGCTGTAACCCTTGGAATTATATCCGGGGTGCTTCTTGTAGGTATTATGAAAGGATGGGTTGAGCAGCGCCTTCATGATGCGATATATAATGAAGTGTCGCATATACAGATACATAATAATGAATACATTAAAAATGAAGAGTTAGACCTTACTGTAGATAATCTGGCTGAAATTATCAGGAGCTTTGATTCTATTCCAGGTCTCTCGGGGTGGGTTAAAAGGACTAAGATAATCGCAATGGCCAATACTCCATGGGCAAATACCGGAGTAATTATCTATGGAATTGACCCTGAAAAAGAAAAACAGGTAACGGAGATTTATAAGAAAATTTTACCTGCTGGAGGAGAATATCTTGATATACGGGAAACAGGCGACATACTCATAAGCGACAAAACCGCCGAAATATTAAAGCTGAAGCAATACATTATTACTGATAATATTATCGGGAAACTTAGAGAGGAGAAAGTCCCGGAAAATGTTTTGACATTGCTTGGCGCTCTTAGAGATGTACGATTCAGGTCGCCAAAAGATTTCACGGAGGCATTGAAAGCTGAATTGGCCAGGAAAGAACTGGACAAATATGGTATCATCATAATGGACGAAGCACTTGATTACAGGATCAGGAACAAAGTGCAGATCACCATTTCAGATAAGACCGGAACCCCGATTCAGGGTGTATTCAGAGTATGCGGCATTTATAAAACAACAAACGGAGGTTTTGACCAGGCCGCCGTTTTTGTAAATGCAGGAGAACTTGCAAGCCTTTACGGAGGCAAAGATATTCTCACCCACGAGATTGCCCTTTTACTTAATAATATTGATGATGCTGACAGTGTGAAAGAAAGACTGACCCGTATTTCACCTGATAATTCAGTAAGTACATGGAAAGAATTGGCTCCGGATGCTGCGATGATGAATGATTATATGGTTATGTATTATTTCATATTTATAGGAATAATAATGTTGGCACTTGCATTTGGTATTATTAATACAATGCTGATGGCAATTCTTGAAAGAACCAAAGAGCTCGGCATGTTGATGGCAATAGGGATGAACCGTAAGAGAATCTTTAATATGATTATGTTTGAAACAATATTTCTAACTATTATAGGAGCGGTGACCGGTATGCTGTCGGGGTGGGCAATTATAGAGGCTCTTGGTACGACAGGGATCCATTTTTCCGGTTGGGGCGAGGGTTTTGAAGCTATAGGATTTGCTGCCAGGGTATTCCCGGTAATAACTCCTGATTTTTTCTTGTTTACCACGGTTATGGTTATAGTTACGGCAATCTTTTCTTCAATCTGGCCGGCCCGAAAAGCTCTGAAATTAAATCCGGTTGAAGCACTTAGAACAGAATAAAATAAACTTTAAACTGGTTAGCCATGAAAGTACTTGAATTAAGAAATATCCATAAAATATATAACGGATCCGAAGTGCAGGTCCATGCCGTTAACGGAGTTACCGTTGACTTTCAGGAAGCTGAATTTGCCGCTATTGTAGGGCCTTCAGGTTCGGGTAAAACAACTTTGCTGAACCTGATCGGAGGGCTCGACAAACCCTCTTCCGGGGAAATTCTGATCGACGGGACAAATCTCGCAAAGCTTAAATCATCGGAACTTATTGATTTTCGCATGAGAAATATAGGATTCGTATTTCAGTCGTATAATCTGATACCTGTTCTCACAGCCAAAGAAAATGTAGAGTTCATAATGTTACTCCAGAAATGGCCGCGGAAAGAAAGAGATGAAAGGACATTTGAGTTATTAAAGGCTGTAGGGCTGGGTGACAGAATTAACAGCCGCCCGACAAAACTGTCGGGTGGGCAGCAGCAGAGAGTGGCTGTGGCAAGAGCCCTTGCATCAAGGCCAAAATTTGTTCTGGCCGATGAACCCACAGCCAACCTTGATTCAAAAGCTGCAACGACACTTCTTGAGATAATGGAAAAGCTCAATCATGAAGAGAAGATTACTTTTATATTTTCAACTCATGATCCGAGAGTTGTTAAAATGGCACATCGCGTAATTACTCTTGAAGACGGAAAAGTAATTTCTGACGACATAAGAGAATTACCAGCATAACATCGCATCCGCATGAAAAGATATTTAATCCTTGCAATATCTCTGTTTCTTTCAACTGGAACAATACTCTCACAGGATAATAAGTCAATTGAACTTAAAGGTTATGTGACGACCATGCAAAGTGTAATATTTGATTCTCTTTCGGGACCTTTTCAGAACGAAAATCTCTTACATAACAGGCTTAATTTCAAAGGTTATATCAATAATAATATAACATTTGCCGCTGAACTCAGAAACCGGCTCTTCACCGGCGACATGGTGAGATATGGTGCAACATATTCAGGAATAATCGGTGCTGATCAGGGCTTTGTTGATATGTCGTGGAATATTCTGGATAAACAATCTTTTTTGTTGAATTCTGCAATTGACCGTTTATGGCTCGATTTTAATTATAAAAGGATTCAGGTCACAATAGGCCGTCAGAGGATAAACTGGGGTCAGACATTCGTATGGAATCCGAATGATATTTTTAATGCCTACTCGTTTTTTGATTTTGATTATGTTGAACGGCCGGGGAGCGATGCAATAAGGATCCAGGTTTTTCCCTCAGCTTCTTCTGCGGCTGAGCTTGCCATTAAAGTTGACAGTGATCATGATGTGACAGCTGCAGGGCTCTTCCGGTTTAATGCGTTGGGCTATGATATTCAATTTCTTGCGGGGTTCGTGAACAGCGAGGACGTTGTTATCGGAACAGGCTGGTCGGGGGCGATCGGAAGTATATCATTCAGAGGCGAAGGATCATGGTTTCAACCCTATGAAGAGTTTCCGAATAGTCTGGGAGATATTTTACTGACTGCCGGATTTGATAAGATCTTTAAAAACAATTCAATTGCCCAGATCCAGTTTATGTATTGCAATAATCCCCTTGAACTGATCAATCTTACCGGTTTCTACTCGGGAAACCTCTCTGCTAAAAATCTTGCTTTTTCAGAGTTTTCAGCATTCGGACAGTTTACATGGGCCGTTAATCCTCTCCTTAATCTCAGCCTTTCGGGAATGTGGTTTCCTGACCTTGACGGCTTCTTTGCCGGTCCTTC
>DATKXL010000259.1:0-5076 GCA_035529055.1 Bacteroidales bacterium | reverse complement strand
ATATAGTCAATATAGTTATCTCCATTCAGATCGAGATTATTGATCCTGGAGTTTTCATCATTCAGGCTCCTTTCAAAACCTTCGAGGGTTTCGGATTCCTGGAACAACTTCATAACCGCAAACAGATTAAGGTTGTCTCCCGGTAAGCCAAGATATTCATCCGGCTGATTCTGTGCCATAACTGTGGTTCCCGCTGTAAGCAGGGCCCCAAGTAACGCGGTGAGTAAAATCTTTTTCATGACCTTAATTATTAGAAGAACTTGTATAACAATTAAACAATAACAAAACTTATACCAATAATTTTTCAAACGGATTAATTAATGAAAATATTGTATCTATAAGACCTGCCAATGGAGGTCTACTTTTTCAATCGAATCGCTACGAATCCCGATTTTGTATAATCGTTTGAATTATGTGCCGTTACCGCTAAACCAACCAATAATTTACGAGGCATATTTAAGGTAAATGACGAATAGAGCCTCCAGGTTTTATCATCATTACTAAAGTATGATTCAAAAACATCTCCCTGTCGTTTAAGCCGGATCCAGGTATTGGGGAAAGCAACATCAAACTGATTACCTGATGTTTTCAGATCGGGATAAATAGCCTTCATTTCAGCTCCATGTGCTGTTCGATACTGGAATTCACAACCCCCGTTGTTTTTATTCCTTGGACTATTATCCGGAAAGACCTGAAAAAAAACATGTTGACTGCTATCGCTCAGGTTGGTTCGTGCCATAATCCCGGATTTTGTATACAGATGAGCTGCGCCAAGACTTATAATTTGAACACTCATATCGAAATCACCCTTTAACTTTTTGTAGCTGAAATGAAACTCATCGTGTTTTCCCCAAATGTCGGAACCTCCGGCTACGATTTCAAGTTCATCTTTATTTATTGCGGCCGATCCGCGTTTTGTCAGCTCCCCTATATCAATGTTTTTAAAGGTTAAAAATGGAATAATTTTACCTTCATTTTCCATAACTGACTTCTGGGAAAAAGAAAACGTTGATAAAGTGAATAATAAAAATACCAGTTTTGTTTTGCTTATCATTTGGTTAATAATTATATGATTACATAATTTTCAGCACAATTCCTGGAACACTTTCCTGAATTTGAGAGGTTGAGATATATTCTGAGTACAAAGGTATTAAAATTTAATTGTGGTGGTTTTGATGATCTTTTTATCAGGCAGAGAACCACAATTAAGTGTATTAAAATCAGATACATTTTTAAGTACGAATGAAGGGATTCCTTCTGAATGGTCGGCTTTTACGTTAATGAATGAAGCTCCTTTTACATCCTCAAGTATGAAAGGAGGGCGGAAATCTTCATTTTCAAGTTTCAGTTCAACATTAACCATCTCGACATTTTTTGCATGCCGTATGAAGAATCCGTAAGCAGGTATTTTCCCAAACTCCTGGGGATCGGGATATGTTTTTTCAAGTTCGGGAACAAAAATTTCAGCCTGTTCTTTTGGAGCTCCTCCCCTAACCAGGATTGTCAGATTTCTCAGTTTAATATCCTCGATATCATAACCGGGGATCCCTAATAATAAGGATGTATAATCGGGATTTGCGCTGTAAACAATGACATTACTTATGTTTACTCTTCTAAGTTTTCCGACCGGAGTGCCTTCAGGTCCTCTCATCCTCGCTCCAAGTCTCAGGAAAAAAGGTGCTCCCATTACGTCGCGCATTGTAACATTTGTTACAATTACATCTTCCAGTATTCCTCCATCAACGGTCTCGATGGCAAGACCACGACAAAATTCAAAAGTGCAGTTCGATATTGTAATATTCCTGAACCCACCATTCGATTCAGTTCCGAATTTGATCCGTCCGGTAACAACACCCCGGTCGGGAACCCGGTCATATTCTTTTTTCTGGTATGTTCCATTCAGAAATGTTCCGATATCGAAACCGCTTACAGAACAATTTGTAATTGTAACATCTTCAGTTACCCGTGGAAATCCCAGTCCGAAGGAGCTTTTCAGCACAATAGCATCGTCGAAAGGTGAATTGACACTACAGTTGGATATTCTGACATGTCTGCAGCAATCAATATCAAATCCATCCCGGTTGGTGTCGAGCTTAACATTATCTATTGTCATATTATCAACACCTGTGGCAAGCAGACAAAAATGGCCACCTTTTAAGACTGAAAAATCCTTCAGTGTAACATTGCGGCATAGTTTAAGAGCTATAGCTTTGTTACCAAGTCCGGGAGTAGTTCTACCTGATCTGGTTAATCCATTGCCGACTATCATTCCATGGCCTTCAATAACTATATTGTCGATGTTTTCACCCCATATCAGACTGTTATGCCAGTGGCTGTGGCCAAAATCCTGGTACATGTCGAATGGGTTTGTTTCAGGCGGATCAAATCCTCCCTGACCTTTTAAAGGATCTGCTGCAATCAGTATTGCTCCGTTATCGAGATGAAGAGTGATATTGCTTTTCAGATGTATGGAAAAGCTAAGGTAATTACCTGCCGGAAAGCAGACTGTTCCCCCTCCCTTTGAAGCAGCTGCATCAATTGCTTTATTTATGGCATCGGTATCAAGCGCAAGGCTGTCACCTTTGGCTCCGAATTCTTTTACATTATAGAAAACTGATGCATTCTTAAGGGCCTCTTTACTTTTTGTCTGAACCTGATCATCCGGAGAGTCCTTTAACAATGCAATCAGGATTTTTTCGTCACCTTCAAAGAGTGTTCCATGTCTCATTCCATCAGGAAAAGTAACTTTATCGGAAATGTCCTCCCATGTTTTCAAGTCCTTTGAAATAACGGCACCCATTTTCTTTTCCACGTACTTGTCAAAATAAACAAACCAGGTATCACCAATTTTTATTGAAGAGGGGCCCTCGCTCCAGTAATTTCCGGAAATAGGTGTTGAAGGAGTACTGTAAGGCCCGTAAAGATTTTTGCTTGCTGTTATCTTGATGTTCTTCTGGGGAGGGTTCCTGGTTTCATCCTTGACAAACATAATGTAATTCCTGCCTTTTTTGTTGATAGTAGCATCGATGACATTGAATCCTTTATCATAAAATAGTTTAGTCTCTGGGAATGTCACAAAATCTTTTGTTGTTACCGAATATATACGGTGGTTATAACCTGTATCTCCGGCTTTTTCAGTGTCGGGAAAACGTCCGGGAATTGTTGTGGACCAGATTATCAGGAATTGCCTGGTTTTTTCATCATAAATGATCTCAGGAGCCCAGCAGTTACGGGCAGTGGGTTCTTTTTCCATCACCATGATATATTTCTGTTCTGTCCAGTTTATCAGATCTATTGAAGATGAATACCCGATTCCTCTTTCTGTCCAGCCTGCTGTCCAGACCATATGAAAAGTACCGTCGGGTGTTCTGATGATGCATGGATCGCGCATCAGTTTTGAAATCCCGACCAATGGTGTCAGAAAAGATTTATCATTATTCAGCGCTGTGAATTTATAACCATCCCTGCTATATGCCAGGTGGAGGCCATCTTCCCCGTTGCCTTTGAAGTATGAAAAGAGGTAAACCTTTCCGTTTTCTGATGATGAAGCAATTGAAGAGATAATTAAGAAGGCAACAAATAAAGCTATTTTCGTGATTTTCATTTTATAACGGGTACCTGTAAAATCAAATCCACTTTTAGGATTGGAACTTCATTATTATCTCATAAACCCTTCTTTTCGTTTCATCTGGTGTCGGATTAAGTTCGAAGGAAGTGAAATTCCCTTTTTGAAGATCAATCCTCTCAAAAATCATCAAATAGAGTTCGAAAATGATCTCAAGGCTAAGCTGATACCTTGGTTCCATCATAGGCCGTATTTTGTGAATGACATCAATGGTTTTTTGCCGGTATTCGTCTGCTAATGAATAATAGTCTTTTATCAGGTTACGAAAAGCGGGTGTAACAGGGCTTCCATGTGCAATGTCCCTTAATTCCTGTCTTGTAAGCCCGTTCTTAAGTATCATATCATCAGCAAAATAGTTCAGATTATTGAACTGGTCTTTCTGGAAGTCGCGGATAATATGAACCAGGTAACTAAATATGGCGCAAGGTGTTGCAGCTTCTTTTACATCGAATAAGGGATTTTCATAGATCCCGTTACGTTGTGTAAGACCACTCAGATGGACAAAGATGGATGCCGGAGCAACTGATGCCCCCTGGGCATATTCGAGAAATGTTTCCAGTGTACGGAAACCGTCATGGTTGATGTCATAGATCATGGATCTGGCAAAGGCATCAAGTGGCCAGAGAGGAATATTAAATCGTTCAATTGTTTTGATCAGCTCAACCTGTTCAGGATTACACTCTTCAGTAACAATGATCATTTTAAGCCAGTTGTTGACATCAGCCACAAATTCTTTTCTTTCTTCAACGGCAATCATCCTGTTGTTGGCCTTGTGATTATCAATCAGATCATCAATGGCACGCATGAATTTATAACAGGTTTTAGCTGCGCAGTATCTCTCATTGTCCCAGAAGTTGGCAGCAATGAGAATGTTGGGATGATCAATTATCTTTTGGAAATCAATTGAATCGAATATCTCAATGAATAGTTCTTTCTGTGAATTTTTTAACACTTCTATACTTAATTATTATTCAAAGTTCTGTTCTTCTTTCAGGATACGCTCCGATACAAGTTTTGCCGATATTAATACATTTGGAATCCCGTTTCCCGGATGCGTGCTTCCCCCTACAAAATAAAGGTTTTTATACTTATCATGGCGGTTGTGGGGACGAAAATATCCCATCTGAAAAATATTATGCCCCAGACTTCCAAAAACTGAACCTCTTGATATATTGCACATATTTTGCCAGTTTTCGGGTGAATAACAGATTTCAAATTTAATATGGTTTTCGATCTCTTCCATACCCTGTTGTTTCAGACGCTTTATTACTGCTTTCCGGGTTGTTTCCTTTATCTGCTCCCAGTCCTGATTATACTTCTTATCAATATGACCTGCCGCAACGATAACTGACAGAGTATCATTATTTGATGGAGCAGCTGAATGATCAGTCCTTACAGGAGCATGAACGTAAAAGCTTGGTGTATCACTCACAGATTTATCTTTGAAAATC
>DATKXL010000258.1:0-2698 GCA_035529055.1 Bacteroidales bacterium | reverse complement strand
GAAAAGAATAAAAGGAAAAAAAGATTGAGCTTTAAGCTTGAACTGAGTCGTAACATTTCGGATAATTAAATTGCGGATTCTAAAAATTTCTCCCAAAAATAAAAGAATAACTCATTAGTGATGCTAGGTTAGCATAACATTAATATATTTCAAGGGCTGAAGCCCCCATCAGGGTGGAGTCCTCAAACCCCAGCTTTAAAGCTGGGGTTGTGGGATGATAATTACTTATGGACTTTAGTCCTTATATTTACAGGACAAAACATAAAAAATAATCACTATGAAGAAATTACTCTTTTTAGTTATTGTCATCAGTCTTATGAGCTATGTATCATCCGGACAGAATCCTGTGGTGCCACCTCCCGCGGGCCAGCCTCAGGTCCAGCAGAAACCGGATCTGTTCATTCATACCGGGACCAGAAACAGCGATCTCATTTACAGGGTTAACGGCAGGGACGGAAGGCTCTACCAGGCATACCTGGGCACTAAACTTGGAAGCATTGAAAGCCTGAGACAGGTCAGGGATGAAGGCCATCCCGCATATGCTACCTTTGGTACCGATAATCTTTTTGAAGCTGCTGTACGGGCAACTCATAACGACGCGAATCCTTCACTGGAGCTAAAATACGTAAGCCATCAGACAGAAAATGCAGATGCCAATGTCAGCCTGACCAGGATAATTCTCAGAGATCCCGTATATCCTTTTGAGGTGATCTTAAACATAAAAACTTTTGCCAATGAAGATGTTATTGAGCAATGGGCCGAGATAAAGCATACTGAAAAAAAGCCTGTAACAATCTTCAATTATGCTTCCTCAATGCTCCATTTCGATGCAAATAAATACTGGCTGACCCAGTTTCACGGCGACTGGGCCGAAGAAATGAGAATGCAGGAGAGTGAACTTACCAGCGGGATAAAGATCATTGATTCAAAACTTGGAACACGTGCGCATATGTACCAGACTCCGGTTTTCATGCTTTCGTTGAACGGGAAATCAGATGAGAACAATGGAGAGCTGATAGCAGGCACTCTCGGGTGGTCAGGAAGTTTCAGGTTTGTTTTTGAAGTTGATGAGAAAAATTCCCTGCGTGTAATATCAGGTATAAATCCTTACGCATCCGAATACTCACTCCCTCCTGGTAAGCCATTTATAACGCCATCGATGATCTTTACATTCACCAACCAGGGAAAAGGCCAGGCAAGCCGTAACCTCCACCGGTGGGCCTCAAAATATGGTGTTCTTGACGGAACAGGCTCGCGACTTACACTGCTCAATAACTGGGAGGCCACGGGTTTTAACTTCGACGAAAAGAAGCTGGCCGGCATACTTGATGACACCAGAAAGATGGGGCTCGATCTTTTCCTGCTCGACGATGGCTGGTTTGCAAACAAATATCCAAGGAATAACGATCGTGCCGGACTGGGCGACTGGCAGGAAAACAAAGCCAAGCTTCCAAACGGCATAGCCTATCTTGTCAAAGAAGCTGAAAACAAGGGGATTAAATTCGGTATCTGGATTGAACCCGAGATGGTCAATCCAAGAAGTGAGCTTTACGAAGCTCATCCCGACTGGATACTCAAGCTCCCCAACCGTCCCGAACACTATTACCGCAACCAGCTTGTCCTTGACCTGACCAATCCGAAAGTACAGGAGTTTGTTTACAATGTCGTTGATGAGATGCTGACAAAAAATCCGGGCATCGCCTTCATCAAGTGGGATTGCAACAGGATGATGACCAATACCTATTCTCCTTATTTGAAGGATAAGCAATCACATGTTTATATTGATTATGTAAACAGCCTTTATACAGTACTTGACCGTTTACGCAGGAAATATCCCGATCTGCCCATAATGTTATGTTCTGGTGGCGGAGGCAGAGTTGACTATGGGGCCTTGAAATATTTTACTGAATTCTGGGCCAGCGATAATACAGATGCACTGGAGAGAATCTATATTCAATGGGGCTACTCCTGTTTCTTCCCTGCAGTATCGGTCTGTAATCATGTAACCTCATGGGGCAGACAATCGCTTAAATTCAGAACCGATGTTGCAATGATGGGTAAGATGGGCTACGATATCGAGGTAAGCGAAATGACTGAGAATGAGCTGAAATTCAGTCAGACTGCAATAGCAAATTATAACAGGCTAAGTGATGTTATATGGCATGGTGATCTTTACAGGTTTATATCTCCTTATGAAGAAAACAGGGCAGTACTGATGTATGTGAATGAAACGAAGTCCAAAGCGGTTCTTTTTGCTTATACACTTAATACCCGATATGGTGAGACATTTAACCCTATCAGGCTGCAGGGACTTGATCCATCCAAAACATACAAAATTCAGGAATTGAATTTATCTAATGAAGGGAGGCGAAATATGATGATGTCGGAAAGCGGCAGAAGCTATACCGGCGACCATCTGATGAAGATAGGCTTGAATATCGGATCTGCTACTCCGCTGACCAGTGTTGTGTATGAGATAAGCGAATAAATCCAATTCATGAACTCACCCCAACCCCTCTCTGCTTCGCAAAGAGGGGCTTATTTTTTGAGTTAATTTCCGTCCCAGCCTGCCAGTCTGGTCCAGAGGTTCCAGGCTGCATATGCTTTCTGGTTGGCATTAAGGGGCTGGCTGTGGGCTGAGGAACAGTTGTACCAGTCGATGCCCAGCGTATGTGAATTCTGCCATTCGACAGCCCAG
>DATKXL010000257.1:0-2111 GCA_035529055.1 Bacteroidales bacterium | reverse complement strand
AAGTGTATCGCTGTTGAAAACTCCTTTTTCAACTCCTTCACGCACATAATGCGGAAAATCGGAAGTGATCAGCAAATTTTTTCCCCATAAGGTCTCCGGATGATCAGCCCAGGCAATCAAAGATCCGAGTGTGTTGCCATTCTCTTTGTCAACAGCCCTGATTAATCTCAATCCGGAATCAAATATCTCCGGTTTCCTGGTATCCGATACCAACGGGATTGCTCCGGTTAAATCCTCAGATACTTCGAATCGGGCCGGGCGTATGTTTCCTACTGCAGTTATTACTGATTTTACTGCCTGGATTTTAACATATTCCAGATAATCCCTGTTTACACCGCTTTTAAGGAAAGATTTCCCCCAGAGACCCAAAAGATCCGGACTCTCGTGTGTGTGTGTTGAGGCAATAATTGTATAAGTAACCCCTGCTTCTTCAGGAATACGGTTTCTTACATCAATTACATCATCATTCATAATTCCGATAGCATCTAGAACGATAATGGCCAGCCGCGTTTTTCCGTCATCGATCACCATGGTTCTTGCCCAGAGATCATCATGTATCCCGTTGGCTGCTCTTCTGTTGCCGAACCCGGCAATCCAGACAGGATCAAATACACCATTTCCATTGCCATCAGTGAAAGTATCACCATCACCCGGATTATATTTTGCATCTCCGTTTTTATCAATCCATCTATCAGGGACCTCAGGTGTAACAGGGAAAGCAGCAAACCCTGCATTTAACTCTGAAGGATTCCCGCTGATGATTTTTAAATCTGCTTTATAGCCCGGATTTCGGTCCCTCAGGTTTGAACGGAACCAGAAAAATAATACGAAAATTAGCAGTAGTAAAGTTAATCCGGATATTTTAAAAAATAGTTTCATGTGCTTCAGTTTATTTTTTTTCAATGTCACTCAGCAATGTAACAAAGTTGCTGATTTGCAGCAATATTTCAAAGATAAAAAATTATCACTTATGACTTAACTCATGCCCACGCCCTCTCTTCACTTCGCATGAACTCACCCCCCGACCCTCCCGCTGTTGGGGGATGGATTGGAAAGGTTAGTGCGGTTTTTCTGATATTTGCTCCCGAATAACTTTAAAGCCATAAAAAACCACTCTGTTTATAACAGAAAAATTAATTTTGCATTTCAATTTCTATGAGACAATAATAAATTTATACCGTCTTTTACAATGATTTTGTTATTCACTTCAGATACTTAATATGACCGAAAACAAAACGGCGGTTATCATAGGTGCGGGTGTAGGGGGAATTACTACCGCTGTTTATCTGGCCAGGAATGGCTATACAGTAAGTGTTTATGAAAAGAACTCTGCTCCGGGCGGACGCTGCAGTCAGTTGATCCGGGATGGGCACAGGTTCGATCTGGGCGCCACCATGCTTCTGATGCCTGACATCTACAGATCAATCTTTAAATCATTGGGGCTTGATCTGGAAAAAACCGTCGGAGTTACTCCCCTGGAGGAGCTTTATAAGATCTATTTCGACGACGGAAAGATCATCTCCTTTACTTCTGATGAGGATAAAATGAGGCGGCAGCTTGAACAGGTTGAACCCGGCAGCTTCAAAGAATCGCAGAAATATGTTACAAAGGGTTATGAAATTTTCAGGCTTTCAATGGAAAGGCTGATTGAGCGAAATTTCTTCAATATATTTCAGTTTATCAACCCGAAAAATATTCCGCTGCTGTTCAGGATCAAAGCTTTTACGCCCCATTTTAAATACACACGCAGGTTTTTCAAACATCCTCACCTGCTGATGGCTTATACTTTTCAGAATACCTATGTAGGACAAAGCCCCTTTACCTCACCTGCATTGTTTTCGATGGTTCCGGCTGCCGAACTGACAGAGGGTTCATTCTTTCCATCCCGGGGAGGAATGTTTGCGGTGGTTGAAAAAATAATGGAGGCAGCAGTGAAAGAGGGCGTTCAGTTCAATTTTAATACTCCGATAAGCAAAATCATTATTACAGGAAAAAAGGCGGATGGTATTATTCTTGAAAACGGAACTGAAGTAAAGGCAGGTGTTGTCGTGGCTAATGCCGACCTTCCTTATGTTTACCGTGAACTGCTACCTGATAAAAGAGCTTCATTG
>DATKXL010000256.1:0-11040 GCA_035529055.1 Bacteroidales bacterium | reverse complement strand
ATTACTCCCTCAAGCAGTATTGCAGGTGGGTATAACATTAATTGTGCCGGAGCAGGTACCGGCTCGGTAATGGTGGAAGCTGTAAACAGTGTCGGACCTGTTGCTTATATCTGGGCAGATGGTGGCATTGGCAGGATAAGAACTGATCTTACTGCAGGAACTTACCGGATTATAATAACCGACTCAAATAATTGCCAGACTGACTCAACGGTTACTCTGACTGATCCTGACCCACTTAAACTTGAATTTGCAGTAATCCAGCCATTCTGTACGGATCTGCCCAATGGTACTATTGACGTAACAGCTTCGGGTGGTGCTGGTTCATACACGTATCTATGGTCCGATAACTCAACAACTCCTCAGGTCGCAGTTCCCAGCGGATGGTACAGTGTGGTGGTTACTGATGGGAACGGATGTAGTGTGAAAGACTCTGTTAAAGTGGTACCTTTGAACGAAGTATGTCTGGTAATACCCAATGCAATATCCCCTAATGGCGACCTTATTAATGATGAGTGGAACATAGGCCTGAAGGAGTTATATCCTCAGATTGAAATTACGATTTTCAACAGATGGGGAGCAGTTATCTGGAAATCTGATAAAGGATATCCCAGACCATGGGATGGAAGAAGCAACGGAACAATTCTTCCCATTGATTCTTATCATTATATTATTAATTTGAATAATGGAACAAAACCAATAATAGGTAATGTAACTATAGTTAGATAAATACAAAGTATCTGGTGAAAAAGCTGGCTTTCATATCTTTCTTAATTCTTTGCGGACCATTTGTTACTGGTCAGCAGCTGCCGTTGTTCAGCCAGTATCTCTATAACAAATATCTGATAAATCCCGCTGTCGCAGGAAGTGACGGCTATACGAGTTTTAATCTGACGGCAAGGGAACAATGGATAGGATATTCAGGGGCTCCCAGAACCTTTTCTTTCAGCGGGCAGACCAGGATCCTGAAACAAGGTTATTCTCTTAAGCAGTCTCTTTTCAAAAACAAGATTTACAGACCGAGCACTGATGGGAGAGTGGGGCTGGGCGGTTATGTTTTCAGCGACAGGAACGGACTTATTCAAAGGACAGGTTTTCAGGCCTCATATTCTTATCATATGTGGCTGGAGAGCAACACCCAGTTATCAATGGGAATTGCATTTACAGGATACCATTTTAAAATAAATGAGAATGAACTAAATTTTGAGGATCCAAATGAACCCTGGATGAACAATGAATTACGGAGGGGGATATTTGTACCTGATGCTTCATTCGGCATATACCTGTTAAATGTCAAATACAGCTTCGGCTTTTCCACTGAGCAATTATTCGGGGCAGCATCCAAAATCGGAGATGATGCATACAGGAATTTCAGCATGGACAGGCACTATTATGCTTTTGGCACCTATAGTATTACATCAGGCAGATATATTGAGATCAGACCTTCAGTTCTGGTTATGATGTCGGAACAGCTTAAACCACTGGCGGACATTGGAATTACATACAGCTACGACCAGAGTTTATGGGCAGGATTATCTTACAGGACGAGCAGAGCATTGATTGCTAACTTTGGAGTCAGATATACAAATTTGTTCATTGGTTATGCTTTTGATTTCACGCTCAGCCAGATACAGAGAGTAACTTACGGAACGCACGAAATAACAGTAGCATTCAAGTTTGGTGACAGTGCCAGGAAATATCGCTGGCTCGACAGATATTAATGATCTGGTTTACTCAAAAGATAAATTACTGAACTGCTTTTTTCATTTCTGAAAGCTGAAAGGATCCAAAACAATTTTCCAATAAAGACACCCTTTGCAAAAGCTGACTTGGAACCTTTGTATTTCTCGCTTAAAATCGAAATATAGAAGACATCAAATAATAAATTGCGTTTCCCGAGCAATACAAAACCGGTTTTTTCGGAAAAGAGACTAAATGTGTCGGGTGTAAAATGCCATAAATGTCGCGGCACGTCGTAAGCTGCCCAGAACTCCCTGTAATATTCAGCATCGAACGAATTGCTGTTAGGCATTGCAGCAATACATGATCCCCCCGGTTTAAGAAGTCGCAGGAATTCATCTGCGTATGTAAAGGGATCATCAAGATGTTCAAGTACATGCCACAGGGTAATACAGTCGAAGCTTCCGGCTGACAGTTCTGAAATTTGCCCGGGATCAATGATGTTCAATCCATATTTTTCCACTGAGAAATCACTTGCTTTCCTGTTTGATTCCACACCGGTCACCAGCCAGCCGGCATTTTTCATCGTTTCTAAAAAATGTCCCGTTCCGCTGCCAATATCAAGAAGATTACCTTTCCTCAATCCTGTGGCATCCTTTATAATTTCTCTTTTTCTTCTGAGCATGATCTCCCTGGCCAGGAGATATATCCTATTGAGAAATCCTGTTGCCTTATCGTCATGTGATATGTAATCATCAGATTTATAATATTTTTCAAGATTATCATCTTCCGGATGATCCTGAGTAAATATGAAACCACACACAACACACCTGAATAATTCAAAAACTTCCCTGGTCAGAAAGTGATCGGTGCATCTCAAGTGCAGGGAAATTTTATCAGAGGAGCAAAGCGGACACTCATTATGATGGATCATGATACTATTCAATCTTCTGTTTCTTCTTCAGGATCACCACAAAATAGCCTGCAACCATCAGGATAAAGATTATCGAGCCGGCAAATGAGATCTTGTTCCCGAAGATATAAGAAGATGGCTCAAAAGCAAATCTTATTTCATGATCACCTGCCGGGAGTATCATTGCTCTGAGGACATAATTTGCCCTGAAGTGTTCACTCTCATTCCCGTCAATGAAGCATTTCCACCCTGCGGGATAATATATTTCCGAGAATAGTGTCAGCTTTTCAGATTGTGCTGTATATTTATAAATAAGCTCATTTGGCTGGTATGAAACGAGCTCAATCTTGTCGGTGCTGTCAACAGGATAGGAGGATTTGGATACCATCTCATTAAATTTCATGTCAATCACAGCCACCCTGGAAGGATCAATGGTTTTAAGCGTCATGATTTCCTTATTCGCATTTTCGACTATTACGGCTTTTTCTGCAAACCAGACATTACCAAGAGATTTCTGGTTGACTAATGGGGGAGCGTCCGGGGTCAAAATTACGTATCTGGTATTGAGCATATTGAGGGCAGGAGTAGGAGTGTTATTGAATACTACCTGCAGATCCTCGATGGATCTGGCATTTTCTGAAGCTGCCTGAAACAACATAAGATCGCGTGTGATGGATGAATCAATAAGCTCCTGGTATCTCCTGAACTTTGCACCATGGTATCCTCCGACTGATTTATGAAACCAGGAGGTTGGTGAATTATCATTGAAAGTTGAAACGGCCAGATTAAGAACTCTGTAATATGAAGGATCATTAAGAATATATGTATCTGCAGTTGTGGGAGCAAAAGATTTTTGAATGACAGATGGCTTTTCAAATCTGTCAGCATTAAGGTATCTTTTGTCAACTATCCACAAATCAATAAGTATCAGCAGTCCGATGATCAATATGAAATATTCCTTCCGAAGTTTTTCATATAGCAGCCCAAATATTGCTCCCGATGCAAGGAGGATAAAAACAAGTGATCTGAATGCGTCGCTCTTCATCAGATCCTTTCTGTCGCTGATCATAGCATTCTTAAGCCAGTCGGGGTATTCGGCTTCATACTGATTAAGAAATGATCCTGCAATCCCGGGGATCAGGATTAAAATCAGGATAACGCCTCCTGTTATCCCTGTCGCAATCTTAAGTCCTTTGAGCAGATCATTCCTGGAAGTTGAGCCATTGAATATATTTCTCAGTGCAAGAGCTCCAAGTAAAGGAATGCAGAACTGGGCAATTACCAGTGCCATAGTAACAGCTCTGAATTTGTTATATCCGGGGAAATAATCAATAAAAAGGTTTGTAAATGGCATAAAATTCTTTCCCCATGCAAGCATTATTGAGAGTAATGTTGCAGCCAGGAGCCACCATTTTTCAGGACCTTTGATTATTATCAGTCCAAGAACAAACAGGAAGAAGATGATTGCTCCCACATAATGCGGACCATCAGTACCTGGCTGTGTTCCCCAGTATCGCATGACCTGATTTGTTGCAGATGCCAGATTGTTCTTTCTTAAAGCTTTAACAGTCTCGGAATCACGGTCAAAAGGTTTACTGGAACCACCCTTGAAGTTTGGGATAAGAAGATTCAGCGTCTCGTCAATCCCGTAGCTCCAGTAAGTGATATAATCCCTGTCCAATCCTTTTGTTGATGAGGCACTGCCTGTCGAAAGGTCAGATTTTCCTCTTATGGAGTATTTCCCATATTCATATACTGTATAAAGATTTCCAAAGTTTATCATTAATGCAACACCAAACGGGATGACCAATAAAGCTGTTGCTTTAAGGAATTTTCTGACATGTCTGTTTTTAAAAGCATAGATCAGCTCTGTAATCCCGAAGATCAGAAGGCAGATCATGGCATAGTATGTGATCTGCGGATGATTTGCCAGGATTTCAAGAGACAGGATAAAAGTAGTGAACAAAGCTCCCTTTAAAGCATCATACCTGTATGTGTAATAAATGCCTCCTATCATGGGAGCCATATATGCAAGAGCTATTGCCTGTGTATTGTGACCTGCAGCAAGGATCTGAAAGAAGAATGAGGATAATCCGTATGCTATTGATAAGGTTATTGAAAGCCATGGATTGACGCCAAAGATCAAAAGCAGAATATAAAAGCCTGCCATCGACAGGAAAAGTACCGAAACCGGCATTTTGAAAGTTCTCAGTATAGTATCGGCATGCTTTAAAAGGTTCCCGGGATATTTTGTTGAAATAAGATAGGCCGGCATGCCACCGAAAATCGAATTGGTCCATAAAGGTTCCTTACCATGCTTTTCACGGTAATCCCGGATCTCTTTAGAGTTGATTTTTGATACTGTCGAATCATTTGCTTTAAGAACTTTACCTTCCAGTACGGGATAAAAATAAACAAATGAAATCACTGCAAACAATATTACAGCGACAAGATGAGGCAGAAAGGGCTTAATCGTGTTTTTTATTTCCATGATCCCGGATAATTGATTTTCGGATTTTAATAAACAAATTTATTTATTTCACAACAAAGTAAATGTCGGAATATTTATTGAATAGCTGCTATTCATCCCTGATACCTTTTAAAGAGCTTAAATTATCCCTTAATTTTTTAGGATTTGCCCACTTTAAAATAAAACCTTTAATTGATTGCAATTCAACCGGTTCATAAAAATTAAACAAAAAGAGGATGAATGGGAAGCTGATTAGAGCTCCGGTTTTAAATAACAAACGTGGCAGAAGGTTCATTTCATTAAATATCAGGCTTGAGAAGGATAAGGCTGCCCCGGTCAGGAACATAATTAAAATCTTCCGTGTTTCATAAGGAATAAAAAATGCCTTCTGCGAAAAATAATAACAGGCTATCAGGTAAATAAATTGTGAAAGAAGAGTAGCAACTGCGGCCCCCGTCATATCCCATAGAGGGATCAGTAATAAATTGATCATCAGACTGGATATTGTAGCCAGGACAACTATTACACCAATTATTTTAGTTTTTTTTGCAATATGTAATCCGTAAACAGTTATCTCCTTCATGTTTATAAAGAATATTGAAAGAGATAAGACCGGTATTAAAACCACAGCATCCCGGAACTCCTTTGATCTGGCGATTAACATTATAATTTCAAGAGAAAACAGCGAAACTGCTATAACAGCAAACATAAGTACATATGATGAATAGAGCAGTGCCTTGGAATAGAATCTTTTATTATCAGGTGCATCGATCTTTTTGAACATCATGGGGCCAAGAGCCAGCTTAACCGAATCCACAATTACCAGTTTTAAAACACTTGTGATCTTAAAGGCAAGTGTATAAAGCGCAACAAATTTCAAAACCGATAGAGAATTAAGCATATATCTGTCAATTACATTAAGCAGCACGGCAGAAATGTTTGCCAGCAATAAAGGGAATCCATAAAGATTCATTTCTTTAAACAGATCTTTATCAAAGAAGATCCTGGAATTTTTAATTGTATAACCTGTTAAAGCAACTATATAAAACAGATTGCCAATTACCTGTGCAAGATAGATCCCCTCAAGTCCCATCCTTTTTGCAAGAACGAAATAAAGAGTCAGTCCCAGGACAATGATCAGTTTGGATAAATTGGTCATGGTGTAAAGACCTGATCTTGACTGCAGCCTCATCAATGTGCTTATGATATTGTTAATTGCCTGCACAGATGAAGCAATTATAACCAGGGATATTACCCTGGACCAGTCGGTTTTCTCAAACAGCAATTCCGAAAAAGTGCCCGAAAGAGGGATCAGAAGGAGGCAGAAAATTATTGAGACTATAGATTGTGTTGCAAAAGACATAAAGAATATGCCAGACTGATTGACCTTATGATCTTTATCCCAATACCATCTTGTCAGACTTTGTGGTAAGGAAGATGCTAATAATGCGGTTAAAACAAGTCCTGAGATCTCCAGAATGCCAAGAATACCAAACTCATCAACCGTAAATAACCTGGGATCAGTAAAAATTGGTATCAATACCAGGCCGATAACCTTAATTGCAATATTCCCCAGCCCATAGACAAGGGTCTCTTTTATTGATATTTTAATTGAGTTTAACATGCCTGGCAGGAAAGTGATGCATTTATCAGGTTATGTCCCCTGTAATTATCAGAGTACTAAAATAATAAAAAGGATATTTCGGATTTATCCCTAAAATCCGTTTGATCTTCCGGATAATCAGATCATAGTTGTTAAGATGATACAGATTGGAATAAGTGATCTTTTCAGGTATGAAACCCGCTGATACAAGGATTTTTGAAATAGTATATGGAGTGAACCAGAACCTGTGATCCGAGTTTATTCTTTCCTGGAATTTCATCATATTTCTGTATTGATTTATGCAGTAAATATTTGGAACCGTAATAATGAATTTACTGACATAATTTCTGTATCTGTTCCTGAAGACTTCAAGAAAACTAACCGGATTATCAAGATGCTCTATAATCTCGCCAAACACAGCATAATCCCATTTTCTTTCGGTTATGGTACTGAAATCGTCTTTCAGAATATTACCGTAAAATACATTATGATACCCGAGCTCCTTCTTTAAATAATCAATACTATCCTTATCAATATCGATACCAATGCTTATTCCTGCATTTTCAGTGATCAGTTTGTGCAACCAGGTATTGGTTCTGATTTTCTCATTGATTACCTGAACATGATCAGAGCATCCGATATGAATTACATCCTTCCCGGTGATGATACCAGTAATGGCTGTTTCACGCGTGATAACATCGTGCTTAATCCTGTCGAGATCAATTGTAAGATTACTTTTAAATGATTCTCCCTTAAGATAATTAAGAATTTCAGGATTAATCTTCATATATGATAAATCTGGATATTTATTTTACAGAGCTAAGATACTATTTACCTTCTTAAAAAAATCTTCATAGTTTGCGGTAGCGTTGAAATTTAACTGCCAGTTTTTATAAGCGTTTTCCCTTCTTTTATTCATTTCCTGTTCAGGCAATTCAATGTAATATTGAATAATTTGTGCCAGATCTATTGGTTTGAAATCGACCGGGAGCATGGTTCCGGTTCCTTCAGTCACAATTTCATTCATACCTCCCGTATTGGTAGCTATTACCGGTATCCCGAAACTCTGCGCTTCCATAATGCTGACCGGAATACCCTCTGTAACGCTGGTATTGACAAACAGATCGATACGGTTTGTTTGATAAAAACTCAACAGTTGGGAATTGGGATATTGTCCCATAAAACGGTATTCTATTCCTCCTATAGGCCCCAATCTATTTTTAGCAAGATCTTCCAGCTCTTCTTTTAGCATTCCATCACCAAAATGCATCCAGAGTATTTTTTTGTCTGTCTGAAGCAGGGAGAGCGAATTAATCAATAAATCAATCCTTTTAAGCCTGACCAGGTTCGAACATGAGATAATAGTAAACCTGTCAGATTTCTCTGACATCACAATTTCTCCGCAGGAGGGTTTATTGGTCCCCAGCCTTGATAATATCAGCTTTGAATCTCTGATCCCGGTTTTTTCCAGAAAATAATTTCTTCCATGTTCAGATATAAAGAAAACTGCATCAAGCGCCCGGGCTGAAAAGCTTAATAAAGGCAGGAATCTTAATTTTGTCTTTTCTTCATAAAGATCACTGCCGTGTGCCCTTGAGATCTTAATGCTATCCTTATGATTCAGTAAACTTATAGCATGTGCTCCGGTATTCAGCCAGTATGAATAAAAAACAATTGTCCCCTTTATACTTTCTTTAGCAAGAAACAATCTGATAAAATCCCTTAGCTGTAATGCTTTGATGATCTTTTTAAACAGGTGTCCAATTTGCCTGAAACTGAGAAAATGGCGGATATCTTTTCTGAAGGTTCTTTCCGATCTATACAGTTTTATAATAATCCTGAAGTTGTTTACGAACAGGACTGGTAAACTAAAAAATCCACTGATGGAGGTAGATGGGTCATATCTTCTTAGAACAACATTTCCCGGAATATCCCTTGTAATTCTTCCGGAGATATCCTGGGAGATGATCATTATCTTATTGAAATCCTGTAAAAGCCATGGTAATTCGGCTTCTATAAAGGATTCGCCTGTTCCGTAAGGGTAGTGAGATGTTATTAATACCAGGGATTTCATTAAAAACAGGCAGATGAATTAGTTTTAATGTAATGTATTCATATTATTTAGCTGATCATACACCCCTGTAAGCCTTTTTTTATCAAAAGTCCAGTTGTATTTTTCCATTACGGCTTTACGGCCATTCCTGCCCGCACTCTCAAGAGTGTTCTTGTCTGATCTGAGTTTCTCGATAAGGGAAGCAAGCTCCTCAGGCAATTCATTATTATAAATAAATCCTGTCCTTGTCTCATTGATAATTCTTTTCAGCGAAATGCAGTCAGAAGAGATTACAGGTTTATTGAGGTACATATACTGGTACAGCTTATTAGGGCTTGAAGCATCATTATTATCTGTCCTAAGATGAGGAATTATCGCAGCGTCGGCTCCGGCAAGTATTTCAAGCATTTCATTGAAAGGTTTATGGCCATAAAAATGCACTAAGGATCTTATCCCGAAGGTATCAGTTCTTCTTTCAAGTTCCTTTCTGTAGCTGCCATCACCCACAATTACCAGGTGTATGTTTATTTTTTTTTCAGCCAGGAGCTTAACAGCTTTCAGCACTATCTGAAGGCCTCTGTGTCTGTTTATTGCTCCGCCGTAAAAAATTGTGAATTCCCGTGTCTCCTTTCTGGTTGTTGTTATGGAAATATTTTCAAAATTTACAGTATTGGATACTATGGTTATTTTTTCAGGGTTTATCCCAAGTTTAATAATTCTCTCTTTTGCCTCTTCAATCACTGCAACAACCCTGTCGGCTTGAGGTAATACATTTTGCTCATATTCAATCCATTGCCTGTGCGATGATAACATTTTTCCAAGAAGTGTCTGAGTATGTGCAGCATTTTTTATTAAAGCAGGCCAGTTTTCATGAAGGTCAATTACAAGCGGGATGTTAAAACGTGATTTTATTTCTGTTCCGATAAGGCTCAGGGGAAGATCGTGTATATGTATTGCATCATATTTTTCCTTGGCAGCCAGTTTGTAAATAAATCTCCTCCAGAAATTAAAATAGAACGGGAATTTCAGGCACCCTACGCTGCTTTTATAAATAAATGTTGACATTCGTTCCCGGTGTATTACAGCTTTCCCGAATATCTCTTTTTCCGGCCGGTTTTTCTTTGTTGAACAGGCAAGATGGACTTCATGCCCTGAATCTGTAAGAGCAACCATCTCATTCCCGACCCTTACATCAGGAGGAAACTCCGATTCCAGTACCATTAAGATTTTCATTAAAACCTGATTGTCTTTCGATTATTAACAAAACTAAGAACAAGAATTTAAAACCGAAGCCAGTTGCCTTGTCAAGTTGAACCGTGAAAATTCCTGTATGGCCGACTTATCGATCATAGATGCATATAAAGGTATATTCTTTAAGAAAGTTATAATTTCATCTGAATTACGATAATCTATTGTCTTGCCGGCTTTACATCTGCTGATTATCTTCGCTGCATCGCCATCTACAGGACCAAGGCAAAGAATGGGATTACCCGAAGCCAGATACTCAAAGATTTTACCGGTTATAATGCCTTTATTGTGTTCATGGTTCGGAATGATCAAAAGCAGCACGGAAGAATTTACCATTTGGTTTATTGCCTCGTAATGAGCAATACAGGGCATAAATTCAACAAAACCAGAAGGTATGTCTGATTGAATCTCCTGCTTTACTTTTTCCTGAACTGATCCTGCAAGCCGGATTACAAAATCAGTACCATCCTGCCGGATTTTCTTTAGTGCAGAAACTAATCCGTCAACAGGATAGGCTTCTGACAGTGTCCCGGTATATGTTATTGTAAGTTTTTCAGGTCTTTTCCCGGTGATATTCTCGAAGTCGGAAGTGTCGAATCCATTTGTGATTATATCCGTTTTATTCTCTATGCTTTCTGATTTGGATGAAAATAAACTCTTTAGGGTATTACTGACAGTTATTATTCTGTCGGCTTCTTTCAGAACCCTCTTTTCAAACCACAGATCAATTTTTCTTGAAAGAGATGTTGGATAAAATTGATCGTAATAATAAATATCAGTCCATGGGTCGCGCAGATCTGCAATCCACTTCAGGTGCGGATATTTTTTTTTGAGTTTTAACCCTATGAGCTGTGTGGAATGAGGGGGACTTGAGGTTATGATATGTTTAATTTTTTCTTTTTCAATGATTTCACAGGCTTTTCTGATAACATACCTGTTCCATCCTCTTCGTGGATCAGGTATAAAAAAGTTGCCTCTTATAAACCGTGAAATCTTCCCTTTGATTGAATCATCCAAGTTTTTGGCAAAACCACCAGATGGAATCCTGGATTTGTCATTTGCATAAATCCTGAACC
>DATKXL010000255.1:0-2992 GCA_035529055.1 Bacteroidales bacterium | reverse complement strand
GTCCAAGCTTTATCCTATAGTCTTCCCACGATTTCTGAGCCCAGCCGAGGGCATCATCAAGTAATCCGTTAATCTCGTTGATTATAGCCATATTATAACAGGCCCGCCCCGCTATTTTTTTCCCGGGATTATTGATCTCCTTCTCCCAGAGCTTCGCAGCTTCGTCCCATTTGCCTGTCTGTGCTTTTCGTTTCGCAATCTTAAAATTATCGGTTCCTTTAACAAAATAATCCCTGGTCACCCTTAGTTGATACGGAACAATTCTGAGAGCGTAAGTATGACCTGCATTTTTACTCACTTCTTTTACTGCCTCTTTTCTGCCCATAAGGGCGGCGACAGCAGCAACAGGATTAATGCCCCTTCCATAAAAGACAAGCGATTCCGTAAAATTAATTTCATCAAGAATATCTTTGCCTGCAGGATCGTAGATCCTCCATCCTGTTTTTATGATTGTCTCCATACCAGCCTCATGTTCCAGGACAGGAATATTACCCAGCGGACTCTTCACACTGCCCTTCCGTGCTGAATAATTCAATCGTGTATCAGTATCAAACCTTTCAAGGGCAAAGAGAGCATCCATCTCTTTTTCCCTGCAGATCTTATCTACGATCTCCCATGACAAAGGGGGAGGCAGTTCACCTATCCTGGAAGCCCTGAAATCAATGTCGTTCAGAAGCTTAACCTCAGTAAATCTGTTATTGTCAAGAAGTTCTTCTGTTAGTCCCTTTATGCTCTCCTGGGCTCCATTCCTGTCAAGATCAGCCCCCTCAAGTGAGAGAACTTTGTCTATAACGTCAACCAGCTTTGTTTCATCAGTCGGTATGCTCCGGTTGATGATTCCCACCTTCTTAATGTAGGGTGGCATTGTGACTGGAGCCGGCTGTACAACATTAATATACAGCTCGTTGGTTTTGCAGGAAGCAAGAACAACCACTGCAATGATAATCAATATGTATTTTTTCATTCCTTTTAATTTTTTATTCAGACACTTGCACGACTCACGACTCACGATTCACGACTCGGGGTTTTCCGCCTTGCGTCGTGCGCCTCGCGCCTTGCATCAATTATCAATTCTCTCCACTCTTACATTCCTTATCGCCGCCATAGTCTTCCATGACGCTATACCGAATGGCTTTGACAGCTCAACTTCCGGACGAACAGATAAGATTTCGTCTCCGATAGTAAAATCCACAACACTTTCATTATCTATCCAGGCCTTAATGGAAGTTTCGGTAACTCTCAGCCGTATATTATACCAGCGGTTTTTCTCAAACTGCCTCAGACTTGAAGTCTCATTTTCTGAAGCATCCATTCCGTCAATAGTGCTGAGCCCTACAATTGTGCCACCCCAGCCACCTACAATCAGTGTGCATGGATCTTTTCCGACAGGGAATGTTAATCCGCAGAAGAAATCATTACCCTCTATTCTCATCGCTTCAAGAGTAACCTCATAATTGATGTCAGGGAAATTCCTCTTCCATGTTATCCCGGTACAGCCATCTCCCATATCCAGGATGATCTTACCTCCTGAAACATACACCGGTCCCTGCGGTCCAAAGTTTGTTATCTCCCAGCCGTCAAGAGTACTGCCGTCGAATAACAGAGTGGTATCTCCTGGTATGACTTCAGCACTCTGGCCGGTTTTCTTACCTTTCTGTCCGCTGGAACATCCTGCGAAAAGAAGGCTGAAAAAGAAAACAATTATTAACCTGGTTACCACTCCGTTGGCCATTCTGAGAGATTTTTAAAGAATAAAAGTTCTTTATAGTAAGGTTTTGTCTTATCCTCGATAGCCAGCATCTGGTCTGCTGTAAGAGGCTTGAAATTCTGTGCAATCTTTATGTTCTCTTCAAGTTGAGGTATATCATCAATACCGATGATAATTGTACTTACCGGAAGGGTCATGACATATTCCATTGCCTCTTTGATAGTGATAATCCCGCCATTAGCAAATATCCTGTCACGGGCCGGGATCTTCATGCCAACTATTCCTATCTTTTTTTCAACAGCCGTTGGAAGGAATTTCTCAATAAAGGGATCATAGTGTTTATCTGCTGCGTTGATTGCGACAAGCACATTATCAAAAGGGTATCTGTCGGCCAAAGCTTTAAGGACTTCAGGATTCTCATGACCGGTAAATCCTATAAAACGTACCATCTTCTGTTCACGTGCTTTCTCCATAGCCTTTACCACACCGTCATCCGCAAAAAACTTATCGAGGTTGGTTAGTTCTGAAGCTCTGACATTATGAATCTGCCACAGATCGAGATGATCAGTCTGCAGGTTGTTCAGGGACTTCTCAAGTAGTCTCATTGATCCATCGTAGCTCCTGTCATGGGTTTTGGAGGCAAGGAAAACCTCTTTACGCCGGTACTTCATCACCTGCCCCATGTTACGTTCGCTTGTGCCCATAGCATTCTCCCTGGTGATTGCAGCAGTGGATCGGCCATAGGCGGCTGCAGTATCGATATAATTGATACCCAGATCAATGGCTCGGTTAATTATCTGCACTGAAATATCCTCTTTACCCGGGGTCTCAATGGAGGCCTGACCTCCAAGGCTGTAAATCCCGACCATATGGCCAGTCCTGCCCAGTAGTCTGAGCGGCATTGTTCCCTCTTTCTTCTGTATTCCGGGAGTATCTGTCAGCGTATCCAGGTAGGGATAAAATCCTGCAACTGCAGCTGCCGCAAGCATTTTCTGCAGAAATTCCCTGCGGGTGTTCTTTTTTGATTTTCCCATGACTCTTTTTTTTATAAAAATAGGAAAATAGTCGGTTTTCAGGTCAAAATGAAACAAAATTATCAGAAAATGAAATAAATATTTTACTTTTGAAGTATCAATTCAAAGTCATGGAATATAACTGGGTTCTTGAATATAAGATCAAAATCAACCGCTCCGGACTCTGTAGATAACCCTCCGGATTCAATCTCTTCTAATAAAACCTTCATTTTCTTCGATTGCCCCAACCCTGAAGGGAGTGAAGAACCGA
>DATKXL010000254.1:0-4422 GCA_035529055.1 Bacteroidales bacterium | reverse complement strand
CAGAAGTGCCTGGCTTTTAATTACTTCAGTGCTTCCGCTGTATCTTACAGTCAGATCAAGCCAACCTGCTTCATTTATTGTGGCTTTGCCGTATGCCAGGTTCAGTAAATTCAGAGGTTTTTCATTTCCTCTGGTAAGTCTTGTGGCTGTCAGGTTCCCATATTTAACATCAAGTTTGACCATTCCTCTTAGTTCATCCATATCGGTATTACCATACCGGTTAGCTAATGTAAGGTTAGCTCCGACCGGCATACTTACTGTATAATCAATGCTGAATTTTCGCGAACCGCTTCCCCACCCGCTGAAATTAAATTTATCATCAATATATGTTTTAGCTGAAACAAGTTCTTCTGCCTCGGAGAACCTCACATCTATGTAGCTTAAAAGCTTCTCGGCTCTATCCCGGTTTGGCAGCTCGACGGTTACTATCACATCAATTATTATCTGATCCTTATCCCAGCTGTGGATAACGACATCACCATATTTGTTGTTGATTTCCAGAGTGGTATTTGATCCTGCAACATACTCCTTATGGTATTCCTTTGAAACTTTTTGGGCCGGAGCCGAGAAAGCAACAAACAATAGTGCTGATATAAGGAGAATTCCCGGTTTATAAATTGACTTTTTCATCTTGTATATTATTTTGATTTTCATTCCTGACAGCTTGGAGCTGGTTAACTATGTAAGTCATCACTTCCAGCTTGGTCTGATAATGTTCTATCATTGCATTTATGATCCTTTCATCAAAGGGATTAGCTTTAAGTTCCTTCTGAAGCTGAAGATAGACAGAATCCATACTTCTCAATTCATGCCTGAGCACCTCTTTCTGTCCGGGATTACTGTCTATGTTTATTTCACCTAACTCATTCTGCATCAGATTAACCTGGTGCATGTAGTAGTTTTCCACCTCCCTGTATTGTTGTGAAACATCTCCAAGTGCCATCCTTTTGCTTCCCGGTCTGATGAAGTTGTCCCAGGTCCAGAGAGAGGAAAGGGTAATAAGTAATGTAACAACTGCTGCTTTAAGCAGATAGGGTACTATACTTCTTCTGACAGCTATGGTCTGGAACCTTCTTTCAAGTTTCCTGTTAAACCTTTCAAAGTGACCTTCCGATGGCTCAGCCCCATCGAAAAAGTCCTTGTTATTCCTGATTATGTCTTCTATGTTTTTCATTGCTGATATATTTTTCATTTTTTCTTAAGTTCTCCAATGAGTCTCTGTTTTGCTCTTGAAAGCTGTGATCTTGAGGTGCTGCTGGAAATAGAAAGAATTTCACTTATTTCATCATGATCGTATCCTTCAAGGAGATAGAGTGAAAGAATGATCCTGTATCCGTCCGGTAACTTCCCGATAGCTTCTTTTATCTCTTCAACCTGGACGTCAGTCTCTTCTTTTCTTATCAGATCTTCACTGCTTTCGTCTCTGATACCTGTGTGAGAATCAATATCTTCAAAGATCGCTTTTCTTCTATTCAGTATATCGAGCGAGCGGTTTATCACTATTTTTTTCAGCCATGCTCCAAAGCTCACGGTCCCTGAATAAGTATCTATTTTTTCAAAAGCCGACAGAAATGATTCCTGCATTATATCTTCGGCTTCCATCGTATCGTTTACAATCCTCAGACTTGTGTTGTACATTGCTTTATAGTACAACTTGTAAACTTGAAACTGCGCCTTCTGGTCACCTGTTTTACACCTGTCCAGAAGATCCTGGTGTAAATTCCTGAATGCCGCTTCTACATTTGTCATCTTTATATAAAGACTAGTTCTTATTTGGAATGCTGCACCCACGGTCTTTTAGTTTTCTAATCAATAGACGTGGGGAATTTTTCAATGCTGCACTCAATTTAAGAAATTTTTAATTTTTTTTAGGAAAAAAATCAAAATAAATCCCTGAATGACCTGCCCGCTTGCATAATCGAGTTCAGATCCGAAAAGACTGTGAGGGATTGAATAGACTATCAGCAATACAACAGCAGCAGCTATTGCATATATTGGTCTCTCTTTCTTTCTGTTCATAAATACTGCCAGAACCCAGAATAATGTGGCTATCAGAGTCTTGTTGTCTGTAAGATCCCAGCCAAAAGGAACCCCTGTCCAGAGCTCGCCGAAGGCAAATTTCTGAACCAGAGGACCCAGGATCATCCCCCCTGCAATGAGGAGAAAAAGTGTCCATACCGCATACTTCTTATATGATGGATACCTGATTACACTCATCAGTCCGGCAAGTGTTGAAAGCAGCATTGCAAAAAACATAAGGAGTACATGGGGGATCAGAATATGATCCGGAACAGCTCCCTTAAACCTGATTACAATCGGATTCTCTTTAAAAAGTGATTTAGTGCCTTCATAATCAGTGATATCTATATAGTACTCGATCTTTCCGGCAGCAGGTTGTTGTGGAACTTCTGCAAAGAAACCCTTCTCTTCGGTTATACTGAAGATTTTATTCATTATAAAGGATTTTACAGGATAAACCTTGAATTTAAAGTCCCGGTTTTCATAATCATCATTAGTCCTGAATCGTTTGTAATATATCCTGGCTTTTATAGTAGTGTCAGTAATATGCAGTTTAACTTCCGGACGCTCATCAAGTCCAAGACTACGAACAAGTTTAAGTTCATAAACAGACTCGTTGAGGATTACATCAGTTCTTTTTGGATAAGTAGGCCCTGTTTTTCTCTGGTAATAAGCTGCACCAATGGTAATTATGAATGCAAACAACCATAGTGTAATTTTTTTCATATCTGGTTTATGTTTCTTCTTATCCTTTTCATTAGACGTTGTTCCGTTACAATTGTATCAGTAAAATTACTTTTTTGTCATCACGAAGCACTTCAACATTTATTGTCTGACCATGTTTAAGCTGATTTAACCTGAACATATAATCCTGGATATTATTTACCTGCTTGCCATTAACAGAGGTAATAATATCTCCCTTTTTCATTCCTCCCAGGGCTGCAGGTTTACCGGGAGTGACAAAATCAGCACGTAATCCGTTCTTGACATTTCCTGCAAAATCGGGCATAATGCCAAGAGTCACACCTTTTCGCCGCATAGTCCTGCTTACCTCAACTTTGGGTCCGGACTCCTTAAATTGTAAACGATCGGAGGATTTAGCAAGTTTCTCAGCAATTTTATAAATCTGATCAGATATTTTCACCATTCCATCATAGTTTAATTTTTCATAAGTATCATCCGGAGTATGATAATCGAGGTGGGCGCCTGTTGAATAGAACAGGACAGGGATGTTTTTTCCGTAGAAGGATGAATGATCAGACGGACCATAGCCTTCATTCATGAATGTATGTTTAATAAGTACAGTATCAGCCAGTGAAAGGACAATATCCCGTAATCCTTCACCTGTGCCTAATCCTCCGATCTGAAGTGAGTTCTCTTCTTCCAGCCTTCCGATCATATCAAGGTTGATCATAACATTTACTTTTGAAAGGTCAATACCCGGATTCTCGGCAAAATATTTTGAACCAAGTAATCCCATCTCTTCCCCCGAAAAAGCGATACAGATAATGCTCCTCTTATGACTGCCCTTTGTTTTCGCAAGTTTTTCAGCGAGCTCGAGCATCGTTCCTACCCCTGAGGCATTATCATCAGCGCCATGATGGACAGCGATGGTATCAACAGCTCTGCTTGAAGTACCTGAGCCTCCCATACCAAGATGATCGAAATGAGCTCCGAAAATAATATATTCATCCTTAAGCAGTTCATCTTCTCCTTGGAGAACCATTACCACATTTCTGGTTCCGGATCTCTCTCTGATGATCTCAGATTCAGCGGATACCATGGTTCCTGTGGTAAAACCCGAAGGTTTTCTTGCTGTATTCAGTTTCTTCTCAAGTTCGGCAACAGACGTATTTGTTTTTGAAAGAATTACATCAGCAATTTCCCTCTTGATCCTTATTGCCGGAATATCTATGGAATAATCACTGGAAGAGAGTGTTTCAAAGAGGTCTTCCGGATCGAAGCCTGGTCCTGAGATCATTAAGACACCGGCAGCACCCATGTCCTTTGCAATCAATGCCTTATCCCTATCGTTGCTGAAGGGAATAAAGGGACTTATGGTTTTATCGGATTCAGGATCCGCCCGAAGGACCATTACCCACTTTCCTTTAACATCAAGTCCTTGATAATCATTCCATTTCAGACTGTCATTATTTATACTAAAACCGTAACCGGCAAAGACAACTTCTGATCCAAGGATTGAATTACCACTGAATCCCATAGGCATGAAATCTGTTCCGGCAACATATTTCATCCCGGCTAATTCAAGTGAATTATTTTTACCCTGTACAAGTCTGTTTGTAACCTGAAACCTTTGGAACCCATCTCCGGAGAGTGGTTGAAAGCCACATGCTACCAGCTCCTTTTTTATATATTCAGCAGCCATACTGTCCCCTGTCGAGC
>DATKXL010000253.1:0-4857 GCA_035529055.1 Bacteroidales bacterium | reverse complement strand
CAAACATTATAGAAATTGATATTTATCTCGCTTCTGTGAATTTGTTAACAGAACGAGGCGGGCAGCCAATTTTTTATATGCGCGGTGGCAGGATTATGAGGCTGGCGCAGAAAATTGTTAAGGTTGCAGGATTTGTCACCCGAAACAGATTTTTGAAAGCACCAGTGGCGTGTCGGAATACAAGATTGATAAACGGTGAAAAAGTGTCTTGTCATGGTGAATAAAATTACTTGCAGAGCGGGAAGCCGAATGTGTTGATTTTCAGCCGTATTATTGTTAACTCGTTTATATGAGTAGTAAACTTACATAATTTGCTCAATGTGGGGTGGATAGTGTTATGTTTTGGCTTGCCTGTTAATACTTGTGTTTGCCAGGCTCCCATCCACTTATCTTTAAATGAGCTTCACCCGACTCAATAGCCATATCCTCCAATTCGGTCCCCATCGAATCATTCCACCGGTTCAGAAATCCAAACAAAGCTATAACCCCTAGCATCTCAACTACCTCTCCTTCATCCCAGTACTTCCGTAAATTATACGCAATCTCATCTGTTACTCCATTCGGAATCACAGAACTTGCAGTAGCAAAATCCAGCGCAGCTCTCTCAGATTCCGAAAATGACGGATGAGTTTTGTAATTCCATACGTTCTCAAGCTGTTCACAATCAGCACCATACCTCTCAGCTGCCCTGATAGTGTGCGCCTGACAATACCTGCACCCCGCACTCAGACTGCTCATGTAACCAATCAACCTTTTCAATACACTTGTAACCCTGCCCTTATTCTCCATTACAGCCTTATTCATTTCAATAAAACCTGCCGCAATCCTCGGCCTTATATGCATCGTCTTTATACTGTTCGGACAAAATCCTAATGTCTCATTGTAAAACTCAACAAGCTTCTGAAGCTCAGGATCATCTTCAACATGTCTGGGATAAACTAATGGCCTATTCATAATGTCATTATTGAAATTAATAGTATAATCACTTCAAATCCAGATCCTCTATCGGACTCCTTACCGCAACCAGATTCCTCCGGCTTACATGTGTGTAAATCTCTGTTGTCCTGGTGCTCTTGTGCCCTAACAATTCCTGAATGTACCTTATGTCCAGTCCGCTTTCGTGAAGATGCGTTGCATAACTGTGACGTAAACTGTGAACTCCCACATCTTTTTTTATGCCTGCTTTTAGCAAAGCATCCTTGAATACACGGTAAACACTTTCCGAAGAATATCTTCCTCCGGTCTGACCTTCAAAAAGATATTCCCTTGGCCCGTAACCGCTTATATATTCATCAATCTTTTGCCACACTTTCTCCGAAACAGGTACAATACGGTCAACCCTGCCCTTGCCTTCCTTTATATGCAAAATCCCGCGCTCGCGGTCAAGATCAGTAAGCCTTATATTTGTGACCTCCGACCTCCTTAACCCACATGAGTATATCATCCATAATAATAACTTATGTTTCATATTCCGGGTCGAATTCAGGATCATACTCACTTCATCTTTCGAAAATACCTTGGGAAGCGCCCTGCCCCTCCGGGGACGTTCAAGTAACTCGGGATCCACATTACCCCTCCCGGAAATCGCGTAAAACGTCTTGATGGCCGATACCAGTTGATTCTGGTATGAAGCAGAATAACCTAATCTGATGATAAAGTCATAAATGAAATATGAAATCTCCTTCTCCGTTATTTCCTGTGGTTCTTTGGGACTGAAATACCTGAAGAAAAATTCAAGCATTGGAAGATATGATTCCCTTGTCCTGGAGCTGTAACGGTTTTCATCGAGAAACATCGCCATTGCATCGAGCCCCTCCAGCGCATTTTTGCCGAGCCCCTTTGCCCTGATCTCATCACCTGAAGCCTTTCTCTCTGCCTTCAATTCCTCATTAACAACCTGCTTTTTAACATTTACCCCGATGCCTTGCACGGTAAAATAATCAGACAGAGAATCACAGGTCAGCTTTGACCACTGAAGCAACCACTCCTTACGTTTCTTATCAAACTGACAATTGCCATACGTCCTCATCTCTCTTATCCATTCACCATCATACCTGCCCAGAAACCTGATGACCAGCAGTCCTTCTTTTTCACTTATCCTGAATTCAACCGGACCAAAATCTCCGCGTTCATAAATATCCTGTGTTTCAAAGCTCTCATGCCGGGTTCCGGTTATATTTAAAACTGTTTTCGACATAGATATATTATTGAAATCAACCTCATCACTTACTTCACGAATTGGAGTGGTACTTTCAGTTTCCGTGATATCAGAGTCCGCTGTAATAGGATCAGATGCTTTCTCTTTGCTTACCAGGAATGTTATGTCAACATCAGCAACATCTTTCAGTGTCTTTAAAACAAGCTTAAGATTCTCCTCGGAATCACCAACATAAAAACATTTGTTAGTGATGCTGAAAGCTGAACCAGGAATTGACATGACTAGTCCTTTCAACTTCTCATCAAAATCAAAAAAGATGGCAATACGAAGTTTTTCACGGTGAAAAATCCTTTTCAGGGTAACTTTCCTTTTCATAAGACGAGATAAAATTAAGCACGAGGTGATAAACTATAAATATAGTAAAAAATTTGTGTTTTAGCTATTGCCAAAGAATAAATATCGGATATCCTAAAGTATTTTTAACAGTGATTATAGAAGACCTGCAACAGGATCTGATAATTGAATAAGTAAATGTAATTTCACAAGAGGGCCGGCAGAAACTATTCTATTGAGCTCTTTATCTTCTCAATAATCTTATCAACCAGAACTTTATTATCAGGTAAATAATTAGTGGTAATATCCCAGATTATCTCATAATCAACTCCAAAATACTCATGTGTTACCCTGTTCCTCAGATAATACTTTTCATTCCACGGAATTCCGGGATTTTTTATTTTGATTTCATCAGATAATCTTTTTGAGGCTTCTCCAATTATTTCAAAATTCCGTATCACAGCATCCACAGTCTTGTTATCTTTTTTAAACCCCGCGAAAGTATAACCTTTAATATATTCAGCAATTCTATCCATACTTGTCTGAATATCTTCGAGAAATATTTTATCTGTACGGATTCCTTTCTTCATCTATACGTACTGAATAATAATTAAAAACATGCTGATGCCAGGTCGGTCACATGATCAAATATCTGGTAATAAGTCAATTATTGTTCAGATATGCTTCAACATCCAACCACAGGTATCGACAGATCATACTAAGTTAAACAAAAGTGAAACAATATTGAAGTGCATTCCTAATCTTTCTTATTAACTGTTCAAAAAATTCATATAATGTCAAAGATGTTTAATATCTCCGGGGAGAAATATCTGGCTACCTTACTTTTATGGTTCAGGATTCTCAGTTCATAATGATCATCATACCTCCGCTACCGCTGTTGCCGAATCGCGGATTAACAACATTATTGTAGATTGATCCGAAAGTATAGGTGAATCCGAAACTGGTAAAATACTGATATTGAGTGGCAAGCTCCTTCCTTCGCAATAATATTTCATCATAAGCCAGGTCCTGCTTTACAAGATTCAATTGATCATGGATCAGGGAAGCTCCTCCACCGAAGGTAACATTTAACCCTTTTGCAACCCTCAGACTTAAATATCCGTCGAGTGAAAGATTGTTTTTAGACCAGTCGTGAAAATAATTGCTGTAAGTAAGAGTGAAATCTATTGAACCCCATTTCTGTACCACTTCGTACGAAGCTGAAATCGTATGAAGCCACAAATTCTCCTTTATCTTGTCATAAATTGTTGTGTCAGTGTAATGAACCAGGCTAACCCCTGCTGAGTATAGTATTCTTAATTGCCTTCTGGTCGATTCAGAATATGGAAATAAATCATATTCAATACCCGGCATTAGATTAAAATATAATTTCTTATTACTGTAACTTGAAGATCCTACAGCCGTAGAACCTCCAACCGACCAGTGATCGGACAAACTTTTTACTATAAGTGCGGTTAAATATTTTGAATCAGAACTGCTCTCAACAGTACTATCATCAATAATATATTTAGAGGTGTTTTTATAATACCTGGCATTCAGATTAATCTTCCAGTCCTCGGTAATCCTGCTTGCCGAAAGATTTCCGGATATATAATTTGATTTATAGGTCTTTTGCCCGTTCAGATAACCGTTCAGCGAAGTTTTGAAAACCCAGCTGTTCCACTTGTCCGACGATACAGTCTCTGATAAGGGTTCGCTGAAAGTGATCCTCATGTATTTTGCAAGAGGCGTTTTGGCAACATACCTCATCAGTCCCATCTTGAGGGTATTGACCTCTTTTTGCCTTCTGCCCTCAGTAGTTTCATCAGGTGTGGTAACAAAGGAAACTGTGTCGCGCATACCTTCAAATTCGTGCTGTCCTACCAGGAAATATGTAAATTCGATACCTCCCGAACCCGTCCTCTGGCTTGTTGAGATGATGTAAACCCTGGCATCTTTGATATCTCTCACATAATTGACATAAGGGATTTCTTTACGGATATAATCGCTTGCATCCATAAATATGTTAAGGGCATCTTTGCGTAAAGTATCTGATTGTGATGATGTTTCCTGAGGCAGGACCTTCAGAAAAAGTAAAGAAAATACAGAAAGAAATATTAGTCTTTTCATGGCTGATAAAAGGGTAGTGTAAAAACGAGAACGAAGTTATACAAAAGAATTAATACTGCAGATTTGATTTTTATAGTTTAACAAATCATTAACCTTATCAAAAAGAAATCCGGCACCAGGAAGATGATGCCGGAAGTCATGAAGATATCAGGAATGAAAAACAAGAAGTTACTTGATTACCTCTGACCTGCCGGAATTGCTTTTTAATCCATCATCGGTCATTATCCACGATTTTT
>DATKXL010000252.1:0-5333 GCA_035529055.1 Bacteroidales bacterium | reverse complement strand
CCGATAATAAGATTTTTTACTCCGGCATCCAAAGCAACCTTTGCAGCATCATGAGTTGTTGAATGGCTGACTGTTTTAGCAAGCTCTTTCAGGTTCTTTTCAAAGGTTGCCTCGTGATACAGAAGATCAACACTTTTTACGAAAGAAGCAAGCCTGCTGAAGTACCTTGTATCGCTGCAATAGGCATAAGAGAGAGGTTCGGGAGGAGGAGTTGTAATATCCTTATTTTTTATAACAATACCATCATTTGTAATAAAGTCCTCTCCCTTTTTTATTGACGGGATTCTCATAGTGGGAATATCATATCTACTGATAGCCTCCTTAATAATATTCCTGTCAACAGGTTTTTCCCTGAATAGGAATCCGAAGGCCGGCACACGGTGTTTCAGGGGGAATGAAGTCACCGTAAGGTATTTATCATCAAGTATTTTAACAGGATCACTACCTGAAAGCGGGATAAAATCAATTTCAAAACCAAGGTTAATATCAAAATCATTCAGATGAGACTGCAGCATCTGCCGGTAGTTCTCCGGTGCATATAAATGAACAGTGGTCTCCCTGCCCATAAGGTTAAAGGTTGATAATAAACCGTACAATCCGAAAACATGATCTCCGTGAAGGTGGCTTATGAAAATGTGATTTATTTTTCCGAATTTAATCCTGCATTTTCTCAGTTGCATCTGTGTGCCTTCGCCGCAGTCGATTAAATACATCCGCTCATGTGCATTGAGCACATGAGCGGATGGATATCTTTCTGATGTTGGTAAAGCAGAACTGCTGCCAAGTATGGTCAGTTTCATCGGCACTCTGCTTTCCGTACTTTTTTAAGATATCATTTTTTCAGCATCAGTTACCGTTCCTGTAATAGTCAAAACAGTATCGAGCTGTGAAATGGTGATAAGTCTTTCAACGGCTTCATTAAGTCCGCAGAGAACAAATGTACCACCGGCATTTTTACATAATCTGTTGGCTACCAGGATAGCACTCAGACCAGAAGAGTCGCAGTATTGACATTTTTCCAGATCGAGGATGATGTTCTTTTCACCCTTGCCCGAAACCAGCACAAGTTCCGATTTGAGTGCAGGAGCTATGTGAGTATCAAGCTTATCTGACTGAATCTGAATAACTGTGCTGTTATTCCGGCTCTCAATATTGAAATCCATAGTGATAAATTTAATAGCCTAAATTTAAACTATTTTTTCTATTTATTGGAAGCTTTGCTTTCTTTTTCTTCCATTTCTTCTTTTAATGCCGCAAGCTGAGTGATATCACCCAGTGTTGTCTTTTCAACATTCGGCTTGGATTTCCTTGACGACTTCTTAGGCGCTTCTGTTTCTGTTTTCTTTACAGAGGTCTCTGCTCCTCTCTTCTCATCCTCATAAACCCTGCTGTGAGAAACTATGATCTTCTTGGCTGATTTATTAAATTCAATAACCTTGAAAGTTAATTTCTCTTCAACTCTTGCTATCATACCGTCTTCCTTAACCAGATGTTTTGGAGTAACGAATCCTTCAACACCATAAGGAAGGGCGATAACTGCACCTTTATCGAAGACTTCAACAACAGTTCCTTCGTGTACTGAATCAACAGTGAACAGGCTTTCAAAAACATCCCATGGGTTCTCTTCAAGCTGCTTATGACCTAAGCTAAGCCTTCTGTTTTCTTTATCTATCTCAAGCACAACAACTTCTATCTCTGCATCAATAGCGGTGAATTCGGCAGGATGTTTGATCTTTTTGGTCCATGAAAGATCAGAAATATGGATCAGTCCATCAACTCCCTCTTCGATCTCAACAAAAACACCGAAGTTGGTAAAGTTTCTTACTTTGGCTGTATGTTTTGCACCGACAGCATATTTTTCATCGATATTCTGCCATGGATCCGGTTTGAGCTGCTTGATCCCAAGCGACATCTTACGTTCGTTTTTGTCGAGGGTAAGAATGACAGCCTCCAGCTCCTCGCCAACCTTCAGGAACTCCTGAGCGCTGCGTAGATGCTGCGACCATGACATCTCTGAAACATGGATCAGCCCTTCCACTCCGGCAGCAATTTCAACAAATGCTCCATAGTCGGCCATTACAACAACTTTACCTTTCACCTTATCACCTATCTTCAGATCGGGATCAACGGAATCCCATGGGTGAGGTGTAAGCTGCTTCAGACCAAGGGCAATTCTCTTCTTGTCATCATCAAAGTCGAGAATAACAACATTGAGTTTCTGGTCGAGCTGGACAATCTCTTCAGGATGATTGACTCTTCCCCACGAAAGGTCAGTGATATGTATCAGCCCATCTACGCCACCGAGGTCGATAAAGACACCATAAGAGGTAATATTTTTAACGGTTCCTTCAAGAACCTGACCTTTTTCAAGTTTGGCAATGATCTCTTTCTTCTGCTGTTCAAGCTCAGCTTCGATAAGAGCTTTGTGGGAAACAACAACATTTTTAAATTCCTGGTTGATCTTTACAACCTTGAATTCCATCGTCTTTCCGACAAATACATCGTAGTCGCGGATTGGCTTTACATCAATCTGTGATCCCGGGAGGAATGCTTCGATCCCGAAAACATCGACGATCATACCACCTTTTGTACGGCACTTGATGTACCCGGTGATGATCTCATCTTTCTCCAGTGAAGCATTTACTCTGTCCCATGAATTGATGGCACGGGCTTTTTTATGTGACAGAAGAAGCTGTCCTTTTTTATCTTCCTGGCTCTCGACATAAACCTCAACAGTATCACCTACTTTAAGGTTTGGATTATACCGGAATTCATTCAGGCTGACAACACCTTCCGACTTGTATCCGATATTAACCACCACTTCCCTGGAGGTCATCTGTATCACCGTACCGATAACTACTTCATCGACCGCAACAGTAGAAAGTGTTTTATCATAAAGAGCTTCATATTCCCTGTACTTTGGGGAAGTGTGCGACTCTTCACTTTCAAAAGTAACCCAGTCAAAATCATCGGGGGAGGCAGCGCTTCTGGCCGCAACTTTAATCTCCTGCTCCTGAGCAGTTTCTTTTTCAGGTTCAACAATGGAGTCTGTTTCCACTGCTTCCACTGCTTCAACTTCTTCAACCTCTTCAACTTCTTCAACTTCTTCAACTGTTTCCACCTTTTCCAATTTGGTTTCAACTTCTTCAGTGATCTCCGCTTTTACCTCTTCAACTGTTTCGTCTACAATTTCAGGAGTCTCGGATTTAACTGTTGAAATTTCTTCATCAGTAGTTAAGCCTTCCTCAACTACCAGTTTAACAGGCTTTTCTTTTGTTTCTTTTGCTTTTACCTTCTTTACAGGTTTTACAGCTTCTTCGTTTTTTTCTAAAACTTCTTTCTTAGTTGATTTTTTCTTGCTCTCAGTCATAATCTTGCTTTAAAAGAACTAATAATTAATAAGTTAGACATTATTTTGATAAAAATTGGATGCAAAGGTATGGTTTTTTTTATAAATCAGCATAATAAATTATAGATTTTAATAGGTTTAATATGAGGCGACAGGCGACAGGCGACAGGCATCGGGCGGTTATATACATCCCCTAGCTTACAACCTGAAGCCTGAAGCCCGTTGCCTATAAATCTCTTGTTTTTAGTTAAAATTTCTGAATTTCACATGTTATATTATCTTTGTACAAACAATATAGTTTCAGATTAAAATACCATTCAAAATATGAAGATTGCAGTTGTAGGTACGGGTTATGTAGGCCTTGTTACAGGGACCTGTTTTGCAGAAACCGGGGTCAATGTTATATGTGTCGATAATGACCTGAAGAAAATTCAATCGCTAAAAAGCGGGAAGGTCCCGATTTTTGAGCCCGGACTGGAACCAATGATGATAAATAATATTGAAAAGGGAAGACTTACATTCACAAATGATATAAAAGAAGCAATTGACGGAGCAGAAGTAATATTTATTGCTGTCGGAACCCCTCCGGGTGAAGATGGAAGTGCGGATCTTAAACATGTGCTGGCGGTTGCCTCCGATATAGGTAAGTACCTTACACATTATGTTGTCGTTGCGACCAAAAGTACCGTGCCTGTCGGCACTGCTGAAAAGGTACGGAACACTATACATAGCGAGCTCAAGACACGCAATTCAGATATTTCTTTCGATATAGCTTCCAATCCGGAGTTTCTTAAAGAGGGATCGGCTGTCGAGGACTTTCTCAAACCACAGCGCATCATTGTAGGGATTGACAGCGAAATAGCAGGTGATATCATGAAACGGCTTTATATGCCATTTCTTTTGAATAACCGTCCTGTTATCTTTATGGATATCCCTTCGGCAGAACTTACCAAATATGCTGCAAATGCAATGCTGGCAACCCGCATCAGTTTCATCAACGAAATTGCGAACCTTTGCGAGCTGCTCGGAGCCGACATCAACAGTGTAAGAAAAGGCATTGGCAGCGATTCGCGTATTGGCAACCGTTTTATTTACCCGGGTTCCGGCTACGGGGGATCCTGTTTCCCAAAAGATGTTAAAGCGATACTTAAAACTGGTTCAGATCTTGGTTATGACCTGCAGGTCATTTCTGCCGTCGAGAAAGCTAATGAATACCAGAAGAGAGTGGTTTTCAATAAGATGAACAGGCACTTTAAACATGATCTTAAAGGCAGGGTAATTGCAGTATGGGGATTATCATTCAAACCTAAAACAGATGATATCAGGGAGTCCTCTTCTATTTACCTGGTCGAAAAACTTCTGGAAGCAGGGGTAAAAGTGCGTGCATATGATCCTGCTGCAATGGAAGAGACAAAAAAGCAACTCGGTAACGGGATATACTATGCTGAAGATCCTTATGATGCTGTGAAAGGAGCTGATGCCCTGGCACTGATGACTGAATGGCCGGAGTTCCATCTGCCTGATTTCGGGAAAATGTCGGAGCTGATGAAGGGCATAGTGATATTCGACGGAAGGAATATCTATGACCCGGTGGAGCTCAGGAGCAGGGGGTTTGCGTATTTTGGAATAGGAAGAAGGTAATATGTGTGGGGCGTGAGGTGTGAGGTACGGGGTATGAGGTGTGAAGTAAACAAAAAATTCCCCCTTCGAAGGGGATTAGGGGGATGTTTGAAAGGGAAAAGAATAGAATATAAGGATTGCTTCGCCCCGAATAATCGGGACTCGCAATGACGGTTTACAATTTAAAGTTAGGTATATTATGAAAGGAATAATATTAGCAGGTGGTTCAGGGACAAGGCTCTATCCTATTACAAGCGCAATATCAAAACAGATGCTTCCGGTTTATGACAAGCCGATGATCTATTATCCTTTGTCGGTACTATTGCTGGCAGGAATCAGAGATATCCTTATTATCTCCACCCCA
>DATKXL010000251.1:0-4831 GCA_035529055.1 Bacteroidales bacterium | reverse complement strand
GATTCCTTAAATAGTTTCAGTTTTTCCTTCATAAATTAATCAACTGAAAATTCTTTGCAATCTTATGAGTTGTAAAATCACCCGGACCCTGAATCTGTTCAGCTTATAATCCGGAGTTTTCTTATTATCTCTGACAATAAGAGCCGGGTTACCTTCAGGGTATTCAATTCTCACAACCCTCCCTGCTATCTGATCAGCATCAACCGGCTCATCTTCCGCTATGCTGCTGTCACCTCTTGTAATAAAAAGCAGATTGTCATTTTTCTTAATGATACTTACCAGACGGTGAACAACGAAGCTCGATTCTCTTTTCCAGGCAATAATGTCGCCGGCAGCGGGTTCAGAACCAGCTTTGCATGGCTCAATATAAATTACCGATCCCGGTTTTATTACAGGATACATACTAAAGCCATCTGCCTTAATCTTCAAAGTTTTACCCTCGGCAAGAAGCGTGAATCCAATCTCTTTTAAAGCTGTATGTGTTAAAAGGTACTTATTCATGTCTGAGAATATAATCAATTATGCTCCGGTCGGGTTTAAAATAAAGAGTTGATACCGGAACTACTGAACACATAATTGAAACAGAACCAAGGAACCTGGCAATCATTTCAGGGTTATAGTTATGCTGGATGCAATTTGCTACAACATGCGAAACTGCAGATGCCCCTTTAGCAGCGACTATCTTATTTTCGTGGCAGTGTTCTATTAAAAAGATCTTATCAAGGGGAGATTCTCCGGGGACATCATTCTTGTAAACGGGAGTGTTGAACATCCTGTATGTTCCGTCGATATTCCTTATTATCAGCCTGTCGTCGTGAATGACCCTTGCGCCCAGATTATCCCAGAGCCTTGCCATTGTTGTTTTGCCCTTTCCCGAAACCCCGCTGAAGATATATCCATGACCGTCATAGTATATACCGGAGGCATGGATCATTATGTCGTCATTTATGGCAGTAAGGTAATATAGAACAAGACCATCAAGGGGATATTCAAGCGGATCAGTTTCATAACCGGCCCCTTCGAGCCAGAGATCCCATTCCCTGGAATTAAGTGATAATTTGAGAAATGCCTTTTTATTCGGATTGGAATCCGGGAAGTTAGTGGTGATGAAGAGGTCGGAACAGTGCTTATAAACACTCCAGAAGTTTTCGCGCTTTTTGATCTTAATGCCTTTTATCTCAACAACATAAGGAGCAACAAAAACTCTTTCAGCTTCTTCAGGCAGATTATAGGTCCCATTATGGACCCTTATAAGTATATCCCAGGCGCCATCATGGATAATACTCCTTTTAAATCTGTCCTCCGGAACCAGTTCAGGTCCGTTTTCGGACGATTCTAATCTTATTTTGTATCCCGCGATCTTTAAATTATAATTCCTCATAACAAAATGCTGAATGACTCATTTCTGCGTCAATATGCGAAATCTGCGGGAAAATTTTCCTGCCGATCGCGCAGATATTCGCTGATTTCTATTTAATAATTAGATAATCCTTCAGATTATTCATAAAAGAGAACATATCAGATTTAGCGGTTTCGAAATCGGTATCATATTCGTCTGTTAAAGCATTGATAATCTCCTCAACACTCCTTTTACCATCGATGAGATCCCAGATGAACGCACCGGTTTCGTTCAGGGTGTATATACTGTTCATGTCGGCTATATTGTTTGCTATTGGAACAAGTACATACTCATTTCCTGTTTTGCGGGTTACAATATTAGCAGAATGAGAAAGGATTGATTTCAGATCTGTCATATGATTCCAATTATAAATCAAATGTATAAAATTTATGCTTCCTTTTCGTACCTTCGCAAAAACTTAATTATGAGCAGAAAGGGAAGGGGAAAGCAGAAGGACAAGACCTTAACCAGGGGTTACATAACCGGTACCGTTGATATGACAAGGATGGGTTATGGGTTTATTGCCACCGATGAGATTGAAGACGATGTGTTTGTTTCAGCCAGTAATCTAAAGACGGCGCTTCATGGTGATAAGGTGAAAGTATGGTTATTTGCAAAGAGGAAAGGATTGAGGCCCGAAGGGGAAGTTGTTGAGATCATAGAAAGATGGAGAACATCATTTGTTGGGACAGTTGAGATAATGCCCAGCTTTGCTTTCCTTATCCCTGATAACAAGAATATGCCTTTCGATCTCTTTATACCCTCCGCGAAGCTTAACGGAGCAAAGCAGGGACAAAAAGCTGTTGCAAGGGTCATCGACTGGGACCCGAAGTCAAAGAATCCGGTTGCCGAGATAATAAATGTGCTTGGTTACCCGGGATTGCATGAAACAGAGATGCATGCCATACTTGCGGAGTTTGAGCTGCCTTACCATTTTACGGAGGAGGTTGAGCTTGATGCAGAAAACATCCCCGCGGAGATAACAGAGAATGATATAAAAGCCCGCCGTGATTTCCGCAATGTACCAACCTTCACCATTGATCCTGCCGATGCCCGCGACTTTGACGATGCTCTTTCACTGCGTCAGCTCGAAAATAGTAACTGGGAGGTTGGTATTCATATTGCAGATGTTACTCATTATGTAAGGAACGGGTCTCTTACTGAAGAGGAGGCAAAGCAGCGAGCAACATCTGTTTATCTTGTCGACAGGGTGGTGCCAATGCTTCCTGAGAGGCTGTCAAATCACATTTGTTCACTGAATCCATCCGAAGATAAGCTTACCTATTCAGCTGTTTTTGAGTTGAATGATAAATCGGATGTGATAGATGAATGGTTTGGGAGAACTATTATCAATTCCGATAAACAGTTCTCATATAATGAGGCCCAGATGGTTATCGATACCGGTGACGGGGTCATGAAAGAACAGGTGCTGGTCCTTCACAGGCTTGCAGGGCAGCTCCGCGACAGGAGATTTGCCGCCGGATCGTTTGCCTTTGAAAAGGTTGAAGTGCAGTTTGAACTTGATGATGCCGGCAAGCCACTGGGAATCAGGTTTCGCGACATGGGCACTGCCAATCAGCTTATTGAAGAGTTCATGCTTCTTGCAAACAGAAGAGTTGCCGAGCTGATCGGTAAGAAAATCAGGGGAAAAACATTTGTTTACAGGATTCATGACAAGCCTGATCCTGAAAAGATAAGCAACTTCAGTCATTTCATAACACGGTTTGGTTACAAGCTTGCTGACAATGAGAAAACCTCTCTTCCAAAAGCGATGAACAAGCTCATGAATGAGGTTGCCGGAAAGAAAGAGCAGAATATCATTGAAACGCTTGCTCTGCGGGCGATGGCAAAAGCTGTCTATTCAACAAACAATATAGGGCACTACGGACTTGCATTCAGGTATTATACACATTTCACATCACCAATCAGAAGGTACCCTGATATGATGGTTCACAGGCTCCTCACCACCTACCTTGACCATGAGAATCCCGGCAGTCAGGATAAGTATGAAAAGCTTTGCGATCGCTCTTCGAAGATGGAAAGGCTTGCTGCAGAGGCTGAGAGGGCGTCGGTAAAATACAAGCAGGTTGAATATATGAGCGATAAGCTGGGAAAAGAGTTTGACGGATTGATCTCGGGAGTCACCGAATGGGGTATATATGTGGAGATAATTGAAAATCAGTGTGAAGGAATGATCAGTATCAGGGAGCTTGCTGATGATTACTATGAATATGATGAGGAGAACTACTGTTTAAAAGGACGGTCAACAGGTAAAGTCTATACACTCGGCGACAGGGTTAAAATTGAGGTCGTTAAGGCTGATCTTCAGAAGAAACAGTTGGATTACAGGATGGTCTGATCTCCCTCAATCAGCTTCAGCAGCTCTTCAGCGGCAGACTCCTGGGGTATGTTTTTCAGAACGGGAACTGTTCCACGGTAGATATGCACTTTCCCGTCAGCGGCACCAACATAACCATAATCGGCTCCGGCCATTTCGCCGGGGCCGTTCACAATACATCCCATAACAGCTATCTTAAGTCCCTTCAGGTGACCTGTCACTGCTTTCACTTCTTTCACCGCATCCTGAAGGTTGAATTTTGTACGTCCGCAGGTCGGGCAGGAAATATACCGATTCCTGGTTATCCTGGCTTCTGTTGCCTGAAGGAGAGAGAATGAGATATCTTTAAGCTTTTCACCCTGTACTTTCCCCTTGTTGGTGATATAAATGCCATCAGCCTGCTTCAGGATGAAGTATCGTCCCAGCAGGGCGGCAGCATCTATCGCAAGCTTTTCGGGATCTTTTTCATTAAAGACCGGATTAAGAATAATTTTCTCACCGGATTGTCCGGAAAGTGAAGGGGGAGAGCTTATATCAAATGTTATTATTTTACCCTTATAAGGTTCCCCGTTTTCTGAAATGACCGTGCCTTTTTCGAAAGTTATTACTTCCGGCTTATAAAGTTTATCTCTCGATTTAAAACTTAACTCTTCAACAGGGTTTATCATCCGTCCTGTAGGTCCGCCAAGGAATTGCACTATTTCTTTTGCGACAGGGATCTCTTTCTCAGGGTCTTCCGACAGGGAGACTCTAATCGTATCCCCGATTCCTTCAGAGAGGAGCGCTCCTATGCCGGCTGCCGATCTTATCCTGCCGTCCTCTCCTTCGCCTGCTTCAGTAACACCAAGGTGAAGGGGAAAGGCGAATCCTTCTTCACTCATCATACTGACTAGCATTCTTGTTGCCTCAACCATAAAGACTGTATCGGATGACTTCATTGAAAGGACGAGCCTGTTGAAATTTTCGCTCCTGAAAATACGGATGAACTCCATTGCTGATACAGCCATACCTGGTGGAGTATTTCCATATTTTGTCATTATGCGGTCAGAGAGTGATCCGTGGTTGACACCGACACGGATAGCGGTTCCATATGA
>DATKXL010000250.1:0-8222 GCA_035529055.1 Bacteroidales bacterium | reverse complement strand
AGAGGAAAGGACACTTTATAGATTTGATCGGTTTATACTGGATCAGGGCTATACAATCCTTGGATTAACCAAAGAGATATCTGGTAAATGGGCCGACAGACGTCATAATGAGGCTGAGCTGACCATATATAGTAAAGTTAAAGTGGTAAAACAGCTGGCGGAATACCTACGTGATCAGGGCATCAAAACATATGTTCCCAAACTACCCAAATATCCAGGCAGCACATTTATCCCCTATATCTATTCCCATGAAGAGATAAACGCAATATTCCGGGCCTGCGATAGTCTGAGGATGAAATGCAGGAATGCTTATTCCTGTCTTTTAATCATGCCCTGTTTGTTAAGGTTGCTTTACGGGACAGGTATTCGTATCAGTGAGGCCTTATCTTTAAAGAATAGGGATGTAAATATTAGTGGGAGATGCCTGACCTTAAAGGATACCAAAAACGGAAAAGACAGGTTGGTGCCCATGTCGGACTCACTTGTAGTTGTCTGCAAAGACTATCTGGAACAACGGAATAAGCTTCCAGTCGGTGCTTTGAGACGTGAAAATGGTTTATTCTTTGTGTCATTGAATGGTGGAGTATGTAAACAAGGTGCTGTACATCGCTGGTTCCGGAAGGTTCTTGTATTGGCGGAAATCCCTTTTACAGGTAACAGAAAAGGACCCAGGATCCATGATATCCGCCACACCTTCGCCTGTCATTCTTTTCTGAAACTCTCTGATGAAGGTATGGACCTGTATTGTTCATGGCCCTACCTTTCGACCTATCTTGGGCATCAGTCACTGGAATCAACCGAGCAATATATAAGGCTGACCTCACAAATGTATCCGGATCTGCTTAAAGATACCGACGGATTGTATGTAGATATTCTCCCGGATATCCCGGCCAAAATTAAAGGACAGCCATGAAACAAGTAAACAATTTTGCCAGGTTACTGTCGGGCTTTCTGAACAACTACCTGCCTCGTGAAAAAGGAGTTAGTGCGAATACGATAAAATCTTACAGCTATACGTTTATCCTGTTTATTAAATATATCCATGAGAACAGGAACGTACCTGTTACCAGACTGTCATTCACTCTTCTTAATAAGGATTTAGTTGTAGGCTTTCTTGATTGGATACAGGAAGAAAGGGGCTGCAGTGAGGCTACCCGCAATCAACGATTAGCAGCTATATCTTCCTTCATTAAATATGCTGAATATATGAATCCAGACCATTTATTTGACTGTCATCAAATACTATCCATTCCTACTAAAAAAACAGAAAGTAAGGTTCTTAATTATCTGAATATTGATGGTATGAAACTGTTGTTGCAACAACCCGATACTCAAAAAAACAAAGGGCTCCGGGATCTTGCCTTATTATCGTTAATGTACGAAAGTGCCGCAAGGGTTCAGGAAATTATTGATCTGACACCTGCTTCCCTATTCATTACAAACAAACCATATAGGGTTATCCTATATGGTAAGGGCAACAAATACAGGTCAATACCTCTTCCCGATAAGCAGGTAGAACTGCTCAGACAATACATGATCCAAAGTAGCCTATTAGACAGGGAAAATGCGCAAAAACCCATGTTCCCAAATTATCAGAGGCAGAAAATGACACGTAATGGAGTTAATAATATACTGGTTAAATATGTTAAGATGGCTAACGAGAAAGACCCCTCTCTAGTGCCCGATCATTTGAGTTGCCATGCCATAAGGCACACCAAGGCAATGCATTTATTGGAATCAAAGGTTGAACTGATACATATTAGAGACTTCCTGGGACACAAATCAGTATTGACTACAGAAATATACGCTCGGATGAACCCTAAATTTACTTTTGAAGCGGTAAAGAACGCATATAAAAACATAACTGTTGATAATATACCAGTCTGGAAGGGAAATAATGAAATAATGAAAATGCTGAAAACCCTTGCTAAATGAGATAGAATATTATGTGAAGTAATTGGTGGAATTAGGACAACTAAGTAGATGGTTCACAACACATACCGTTATATTACTTCACATAATATAAAAGTTCGGATAATCAGCAACAGTTTTTTCGCCAATGATATCATACCATCGTTCAACAGGTAGCTGGGAAGTTATGATCATAGAGGCCTTTTTGTGTCTGTCCTCCACTATCTCCATCAATGCAGAACGGTTTTGATTGTTAACGGGAATAGTGAATCTGATACTAGGTTAACACATAAGATCAAAGAAGCTGGTAACCTCATGGATATACAGCTACTTGACTATCTGATCCTTACTATGGATGATAGGTATTACAGTTTTGCTGATAATGGACTTTTATAACTACTGCTATGAAAATTAGATGTAAAGTATGTGGAGTGTATTTCTACCCTGATGAAGAGACACTAGCACTCATATCAGATGGATATCTTACATCATGTGATGTAAATACTTGTGATGAATGCTGGGATATGCTTAATTATCCACTAGATGATATTATGGATATATATAGTGATGCTGATCCTGGACTCTAATCGATTTATGTTATACCCAGGTAGATAAAGGTTTGCCTGGGTATTTACAATACAAGATGAATTATTTGCTGAATCTCAACCCCAAATTCCCACTTTTCACACTCTCATGATAACCTGGGGCATATCACATATATAGCTTTTACAGTAGAAATGTTTCAGTATGGTTTCAGTAGCAGCAAACAAAAAAGCCTCGATATTGTTGTGTATCAAGGCTTTTTGTGTTTAGTTTTGTAGCCCCACCAAACATTTTATTCAAGAAGAGTATCTAAAGCAAAACAGAATTTGTGCCAGCCATGTGCCAGCTAATATAAGGGAAAAGCCTTGATTATATTGTGAATCAAGGCTATATATGTTTCTTGAGGTTGCTCCGTCAGGGCTCGAACCTGAACTTTTCTGATCCAGAGTCAGACGTGTTGCCAATTACACCACGGAGCAGTTTGGAGGCTGCAAATATAAAAAACTTCTGTAAAAAATCAGAGCTGTTTTCATGAAATTAAAGGGGGGTTGCTTACAACACACCCCCTCTCCTGCTAAAGCAGGATCTCCCCCAGGGGGGAGAAAATTCCTGCTGTTTGTTAAAAACTTGACTAGAGACACCCCTTTTTTCACCCTTCCGGGCGGAATTTAAAGGGAGTGGTGTCTTATAAAGTGTAATATACCGTCAGCTTTGGCCTCATCGTTGCATCCGGATAGTCGCTCGAAGTAAAGCGGAATCCGGGGAACCTATCCGTCGGCCAGAGTTTGAAAAACATCCCGTAATTTGGAGCTGCTATCTCCTGAACAGGAACATAGAGGCTGGTAACGTCAACCTCAATGAAATTAACATTCCTTACGAATGGTGAGATAAATACCTGATTAGCTTCAATTGTTTTGGGCTGACTGTTCCAGGTAACTTTTACTTCTTCCCACGGCTCGACAATCTGCTGTAATACTCCCCCAAATCTTACAATCCCGGTTGAAGGATCAGTATTATGCAGGTATGATAGATCAAAGGGTACAGGGCGATCATAAAATAACTGCATTGTGACTTTTTTGATCACTGCTGATTTGGGTAACTGACCCAGATTGAACCAGATCAGGCTCCTGTTTGAACGCATTACCGTAAGTACAGGTTCCGAGAGGAAAGTGGCTTCAAAATACTTATGATCTCCAAAATTCTTATCAGGTTCCAGGTTCGAGATCATGGCATCTTTCCCGCCTTCCGGTCCGGGTTGGAAAACAAACTTACGCCACTGGTTACTGTCCCATGGAATTTTCAGGACCAAAGGATTATCCCGGGTTGATGCCATAAGCTCTCTTGCTGAAAACCAATACTTTTGAGGCATGTAACCCTCTTTCTCGATAATAAAATAATAGCCGGGCGACCCTCGTCTGATAATCAAATGATTTACAGCCGCTTCAAGGATAAATGTATAATGCCATCCGTTATTTGCATAAACAGTCAGTTGAGCCGTGGTTATTTGTATGGGAGCCATTATCAGCGGATTACCGGGATCCAGGACACAGATTACCCAGAAATGGAGCGGCTTAATGATTTGCATTCCAAAGCTTGCATAGCCGAACTGGCCAGGTGCCTGATCACCAACCAGAAGTACTTCAGGAGCAATCCTGGTAACCTGGTCGGGCAGGATACTAAACCTCAAAGGAAGCGGTTTATTGACCAGATAGGCGAGGGGAGAACCTTCAATGGGAGCAGCATAAACAACAGCACCAGAAGTATTAATAACCAGAAACCTGGTGAGATTGAATTCGCCTTTTTCCAGTTCAACATTTTCGCTGATAAAAGCAGGCCCGAAGGTATAAATCGGAATCAGCGAATCTGAAAGGACAGCATTACCTTCCATATCTTCTATGGAAACCATAATGTGGTAAGAAATAATTCCACTGTCAAGAGATGAGCCTGAAAGAGATTTAGACATCTCATCGGGCATGGTGAGCGAAAACTCTGCCTTCCCTTTGCCAAAGTTATCAGTCATTTTATTTTCACATGAAGAAAAACCAATAACGGTAAGGAGAATCAGAGTTAAGTATGAATTTCTGACTAAATTTTTCATAATTCTCTGTTTTAATTCTACGATAAAGGACAGGTGTTTTTTGTAGGGGGGCGCAAAAATGATGCCAGAAAACGGAGAATGTCGTGCAGGTCATGCACGACTTATTTATTGATCCTGGCCCATGTATCCCTTAAAGGCACGGTGCGATTAAATACAAGACTTCCTTCATTTGAATCATAATCAACGCAGAAATAACCCAGTCGCTGGAATTGAAATTTATCTAAAGGTCTGGCTGATTTCAGCGACGGCTCTAGTTTGCATCCTTTCAGGATTTTCAGAGAACCGGGATTGAGAAACTCCCTGTAGTCTTTTTCTTTTTGCCCGGCAGGATCTTCATGGTTGAAGAGCCGGTCATAAAGCCGCACTTCTGCATCTGTTGCATGCTGAGCCGAAACCCAGTGAAGGGTACCCTTTACCTTTTTTTCTGATGCATGTCCGCCGCTCCGTGTATCGGGATCATAAGTGCAATAAACCTCTTCGATCGTGTTGGTATTTTCGCTTTTCTTAACTCCGGTACATTTAATTATATATGCGCCCTTTAACCGGACCTCCATTCCCGGGGCGAGGCGGAAAAACTTGTGCGGTGGATTCTCCATGAAATCCTCCTGTTCAATATAAACCTCTCGACTGAAAGGAACCTCTCTTTTTCCCATACTCTCATCTTCCGGATTATTTATGATCGTAACATTCTCCACTTTTCCTTCAGGGTAGTTTGTGATGATGGCTTTCAGAGGATTCAACACACCGAAAACTCTTGGAGCTCTGAGGTTAAGATCTTCGCGGACAGCGTGTTCAAGAAGTGAAACGTCGTTTATTGCTTCAAATTTGGTGTATCCGATAAGATCGATAAACCTTCTGATTGATTCGGGTGTGTATCCCCGGCGACGCAGACCGCAAAGTGTCGGCATCCTCGGATCATCCCATCCGGATACTTTCCCTTCCTGCACCAGTTCAAGCAGCCTTCTCTTGCTCATCATTGTATAAGAGAGATTCAGCCTGTTGAATTCAATTTGCCTGGGCCTGTAATCGTCTTTCTTAAGCTGATCGATCAGCCAGTCGTATAACGGGCGGTGAACTTCAAACTCCAGAGTGCAGAGTGAATGGGTTACCCCTTCAAAATAATCGCTCTGGCCATGTGCAAAATCATACATCGGATATACCTTCCAGGCTTCTCCTGTCCGGTGATGTGCAGCTTTAATGATCCTGTAAATTATTGGGTCGCGCATATGCATATTAGGTGAGGTCATATCGATTCTCGCCCTTAGCACCCTGCTTCCCTCGTCAAACTCTCCCTTGTTCATCCTTTCGAAGAGATCGAGGTTCTCTGTAATGCTCCGGGTGCGAAACGGACTTTCAACCCCGGGCTGGGAAGGTGTGCCTTTCTGGGCTGAAATAACTTCTGCAGGCTGATCATCAACATAAGCAAGTCCCCGCCTGATAAGGTCAACGGCAAAGTCGAACAATTTACCGAAATAGTCAGAGGCATAGAACTCAAGCTCCTCCCAGTCGAATCCGAGCCAGTGGATATCCTCTTTTATGGAATCGATATATTCAACCTCTTCCTTTACAGGATTTGTGTCATCGAAACGAAGGTTGCATTTGCCACCATACTTTTGTGCCATGCCAAAATCGAGACAAATGGCTTTTGCATGACCAATATGTAAGTACCCATTTGGTTCAGGAGGAAACCTGGTGTGAATTCTCCTGTTGTTTTTCCCCTCTTTCAGGTCATCAATAATAAACTGTTCAATAAAACTTACCGGAGTTTTCGATCCTTCTTTCTCCCTGAGGCTCTCTTCGTTCATTCATTAGTAATTTAAGACTACAAAAATAGGATTATTTCTTATCCGGATTCAGATAATCCTTCAGGGATTTGACATATTCGATGAACCTTTGCTTACCAAGTGGAGTAATCCTGCAGAGTGTCTGAGGATAGTTGTTACTAAATTGCTTTGTCACCTCGATATACCCGGCCTCCTTTAACCTGGTAATCTGTACACTGAGGTTCCCTGCAGTCGCTCCGGTCTGTTCCCTGATATAAGTAAATTCCGCTGCCTCGACACTCATCAGAAGAGAAACAACAGCCAGGCGGAGCTGTGAATGCAGTATAGGATCCAATTCCTTAAACCGTGTCATGATCAACCTTTTTTCTTAAAAGATAACCCGGGATAAGATAACCGGTCAATATAGCAATTGGCATGGCAAGTGGAGCTACTGAAGGACCGGCAAAATGAGCAACGAGAGCAAAGATCCAGAATGATGAACCGCCGAATATCAAAGGTCTGAAACGGATGATGCAACCTGAAATAAATGCAGGCATTGCGGCAAGTGTCAGGATGAAAGGGCCGACATTTTCTATATCCTTCCATATAATTATAAATAATACTATTGCTGCGAAAAGGAAAGCTATCCATGTCCACATATAAAGCATATCGGCATAGGTGTACACTTTCGCTTTCCGGCCGTTAACAAAACCGTAGATCATTGAAACAAAAACACCCGGTATCACAAGATACCAGACATACCAGCTACTCGGGAAGTCAGTGAATTTGTAAAGAAGGTATTCAGAAAGACTGCAAATAAAAATCAGCCAGCCCCAGAAGATAAGGTGAAAGCTGCTCTGGCGGATATTAACCTTTGTTTTGTTAATCATTTCCGATATGATTCTCAGGCTCTCTTCGCCTGTCATCATTTTTTCCTTGTTTTCCATAATAATGTTTATTTTTATGAATAAGTAATTAAAAAATATAAATATATTGCAAATATAAATAAGTTTATAATATAAACCAAATATTTCTTGAAATATTTTGAAAGAAAATCCTATGGGCCTTATTCAGATTGAAAACATGGAATTCTACGCCTTCCATGGTCATTTTAAGGAAGAGCAGATTGTTGGGAACCGGTTTCTGGTTGACCTGACAATTGAGACCGATATGGCAATCCCTTCAAAAAGTGATAATTTAAAAGATGCTGTCAATTACCAGAGAGCTTATGAGATCGTGAAGCTGGAGATGGAGAAGAAATCTCATCTGCTTGAGCATATTGCCGGACGAATCCTTGATGCAATTTATGCTGAAACGGAAGGGATAAAAAAAGCAACTGTCAAAGTTTCAAAAATGAATCCGCCGATTGGAGGCAAGATAGGATCGGTAAGTGTGGTGATGAGCAGATGATTTCTGTAACTAATTGAACGCCCATGTTCCATACAATACTTACACTGTCGTACACAATTCCCAATGTTTATCTCTTTGTACGGATATGGCAGCTATTTATACCTAAAGAATACAGGCTGTTGTATGTGCTTATTTATGCCATTTTATTCTCCATTTACCCTGCAAGCAACCTGTTCGATGAAAGAGATGCCGGGCTGACGGTCCACATCCTTACAGGAGCAGCAAATTATCTCCTTCCTTTCTTTTTATATCTATTCCTTTTTGTATTGATTGCTGATCTGTTGCTGTTAATCAATTTGCTATTAAAGATCGTCCCCGATGAAAAGAAAAGAAGAAGATCCTTCAGAGGAAGGGTGTTGCTGCTGATCATTTGCCTGTCGCTGACAGTGGTAGTTGCAGGGGTAATAAATTTTAATACCATCCGGACTTCTGAATATCAGATCACGATCCCCGGGAGGTCATCACAACTCGGCAGGATGAGGATAGCCTTTGTTTCT
>DATKXL010000249.1:0-3807 GCA_035529055.1 Bacteroidales bacterium | reverse complement strand
CAACAAAAGAATCCCACACTACTCCCGCACCGGCAGATACTATTGAATAATCTGCTGTTTCCTGCTCTATGTTTATTCCTTCGAATGATGGATGAATTATAGTACCATTAAAATCCGAAACAAACAGGAGGTTGCTCCCCCCTCCCAGGATAAAAACTGGCTCTGTAATCTCATTTTTGAATTTAAACAGTTTTATTGCCTCTTCCTCTGAACCAACTGAAATAAACAAATCCGCGTGGTAATCCAGTCCGAAAGTATTATACAATTCCAGCGAAAGATTTTTGTAGATCATCATCTAATAACCTGAAAATAGAATCTTATTCAAATGTAAAATTAATCATAGAGCGATTCCACCAATATAGTTTAAAAATATGTTTTTTGAGTAAACCGTAAAGTGATTTTGTCATTTTGTTAATTTTTTCCGCAAATTACTTGACTTGTATTATTTAAAGTTATATATTTGTATAGTTTAAATAATATAAAGTATATAAAACTCTAATAATCATGTCGTACAGGTCAAAAATCAGAATGTCTATAGGATGGGTTTACCCGATAGGAATATTCTCCTCCTATATATTGTTGTTACTTGAATACGAACTGCGTCGTTTACTGCGACAAGGAGGAAATGAAGTATGGGGCATACCATATATAACGATCATACTGGTTTCGCTGTTGTTTATTGTTCTTGGTGTTATACAATGGTTCAGGTACAGGAACTGGATCTATCCGGTGCTTGGATTTCTGATAGGTATTACCACAGTGCAGGCATCATTCGTTTTTCCGCATTATGACAATCCCGGGATCTTTAAGCTGACCTATTTTATTTGCTTCATCCTTATTATTTTGTTTGTTCTCATTAACTGGAACTCATTTTACAGTCACGAGCGTTTTGAGATAAACTCGAGACGGCTGTTTCGGCTTGCTTCTGAAAGAATTTACAGGGCTGATAATGGTTATACCGGCAGGCCATATTCCGGAGGCAGGGTGGAGTGCACCAGGGACGAATTGCTTGGTTTTGTGAGATTCCTTCACGGGAATTATATTATAAGACCTTTCTATTATGAGAGTTATGTTTGCCTGTCATTCTCAATGAATACAAGCCTTCTTGTTATAAATGAAGGGAAGGAGGTGAGCAATGTGATAATCGGGTATGACGGTGGCATGACCATTAAAATATCCGATAAGGATTACGGGGATTACCACGAGCGGTTAAGTTTTGACCAGTTATGCGCCTCCCTGGCCGATATATTCACCAGGTTTCTGGATTATTATAAGAAAGGACTGGAATCAAGGATAATTAGCGAATTGAAATCAGGAAAATAATTATAGTTCCAGGTTTCAGGTTTCAGGTTCCAGATTAATTTACCCGTAACAAGTAACCAACAACATGCAACATGCAACAAATATTAACAGCCATGAAAAAGAACTACAGATTAGTTAAACTCGTTCCTCTCATCTGCATAATCATTTCTTGTGTTTATGCAAATGCTCAGGATGGAAATCCCTGTAAAACAGGAGGACAGACCTGCTATTTCGGGGTTGAAATGAATGATGTCCTTTGCGGATATGCCATTGAGACTTATTGTAACGGTATTCTGAACGGAAAAAATGTACGGTTTGAGTATTCGGATGTGATACTTAAAATGTCGGCACTGGGTGCAGATATGGATGGGGGATTCAGGTGGAAAAATGTTATTGATCCCGTTACACACAGAGCTATTGAGATTCAGGTGGATGTGATTAACGGTGAGTCAGTCGTGACTACTATCACAAAAATCACCGGTGATACTGCCTGGTACAGCAGTCCGACTTCAGGGGTAAGAAAAGCCATCCCCGTCGGTTCTGATGTGATCTTTGCCTCCCAGTCCTGGTATCCTCATCTTTATAACGACTTTATAAAAATGAATGTCGCGGAAAAGAGGTACAAAGTTTATGATCCGATAAAGGGAGAGGTAATTGAAAAGGGATATATCAGAAAATCAGAGGAAAAGATAGTGCTGAGTGATTCTTCTTTCCAAACCCTCGTCCTTGAAGAAACAGAATTCCCTGCAGGTATAAAAACCACCCTCTGGCTTAATAAAGCAGACGGTTACAATGTTAAAGCTGTGGTGGCAGGCAGAAGAAATATCTATTTTGCCGATAAATCAGTGTCCGGCAGAATAACATTTGCAAATATCGATGATGAGCTTTTTGCAAGGGTTGACAGGAATATTCCTGATATAATGAGTCTCTCCTGGCTTAAGGTAAAAGCCAGGATCAATTCATATGGTGAAGAATTAACAGTCCATGACCTTAATTTCCCGGGACAGAAGTTTGAAGGCACAGTAACCGGAAGTTTAATAGATGGAATTTTTGAGGTTGAACCTATCAGTTACACAGGGAAAAACGCCCCAACATTTCCTCCGGATTACAGTAAATCTCCTGATCTGAAAAAGTATCTTGAATCTGGATTAGCTATAGAATCTGATGATCCTCTTATTATTTCAGAGGCCGCCAGGATTACTGCCGGTTCAAAAGACTCATGGGAAGCATCAGTGCGACTGAGCAAATGGGTGGCAGAAAATATTGCCGGAGCATTGCCCGGAGGTATTTCTGCTATCAACACTTTAAAAACCAGGGAAGCTGAATGTGGCGGCCACTCACGGTTGCTTGCAGCTTTCTGCAGGGCAGTGGGGATCCCGGCAAGGTTGTCTGTCGGATGTATGTATACTGCGTATCATTCCGGTAGTTTTGGACAGCATGCCTGGACTGAAGTATTTATGGGCGATGCCGGCTGGATACCTGTTGATGCTACCATCAAGGAATCTGATTATATCGATGCAGGTCATATTAAACTGGGTGAAAATGCAACCTTCAGACCTGTCAGCATGGAAATACTCGATTTCAGATCAGGATCAAATAATGCTGAAGAAGTTATTTCTGATGACCTCAAGCCGCTTCTGGGCAGCTATATGAATGTTGAACAGTACCGGATATTTAATATCATTTTCAGAAATGGCGGACTTGCCATTGATATTCCCGGCCGTGTAGTCCTTGATTTAAATCCGCCTGATGAACAGGAAAGGTGGTTCCCTAGGAGGACAAGGGAAATAAGTCTGACACACGGAGACATTGTTGAAGGCAAAGCAGAAAAAATGATCATGAATCAGTATTACCGTCTGAAAAAAATGTCGGCACCCGAATACGGTTTGGACACTATACCTGAAGAATTCAGGAAATTTACAGGCAATTATCAGTTAGCTCCAGCAAGACTCTCATATGATGTAATGTTTTCAGGCAGCAATATTATTACACTGGAACCATCTGCGAGTTCACAAAACAGGAGAATCTATATAAAATCAGGTGACAAATGGATTGATATTACAGGAACCTTTGAGATAGATTTTATAGTAAACAGTGAAAACGAGGTTACCGGTATGAACTTGTTGGTAAAAGCTGAATTCCTCAGGGGGGAACCAGTGACAAATATTGTTGAAGTTGTTTTAAAAGAATCTGGAGTTGATGAAGGATTGAAAAAGTATGATGAAATCAAAAAATCCGGTAACAGTGAATACTTTTTTTCAGAACAAATGCTGCATCAGCTCGGACATGCTCTTCTAAAAGATAACAGGATTGAGGATGCAATAAAAGTGTTCAAAAAGAATGTGCAGGAATACCCTGAATCATTCATTGCTAATGACGCTCTCGCAGAAACATATCTTAAGAAAGGTGAGAACAAGCCGGCTCTAAAATACTTTAAAACAGCTGTAAAGCTGAACCCGGATTATGATTATGGCAAAAAAAAGATTGATGAGTTAAATTATTAAT
>DATKXL010000248.1:0-3678 GCA_035529055.1 Bacteroidales bacterium | reverse complement strand
TATGAGGGGTATTCAGGATGAAGGAACATATGATAATGAGGATTTCGTGCAAAATAACTGCTGTCGCTGCTTACTGTCATTTCGTTCAGCGGCAGCCAGCAGTTCCGCGGCTCTCCGAGATGACCTGTTATGGGCAGGTTTTTACTTTTAATGAATTCAATTACAGGATCCAGCCCCGGATCGTCAACCATAATGAATTTACCTGATCGGTCGCGTACAGTCATGCCAATATTCTTCCATATTTTCACTGTTATTGCACCACCTGAAATATCCTTATCAAGTTGTGATATCACTTTTTTGCTCCAGTCAATGGTACCCCAGCCTATAGTGTCAAATAAGAAAGCAGGACCGTAAAAAACTCTTTCGGGGTGCTTTTGAACTGATAAAAGGGCATTTTCTATTTGGTTTCTGATATTCATTGAATCACCGTGATCAACGTTCAGGGTAATGAGGATGAAATTATCCTTTATCGCCTGCTCTTCAAAGATCCTCTGATCGCTGTTAATGTGAATATGGGAGTCAATTTTAAGGATGGTGGAAAAATCTTTTTCCGAGTAATAGTTGGTTTGGCAGCCAAGGATAAAAACAGGCAACACAAACAGTTTGAACAGCTTTATTTTCATGGTTTGATTATTTGATGGTTCAACGGTTCAATGGTTCGACAGAATTAAGAATAAAAGTAATTAAAAACTATCATAAAAACCCGGTAATTTGAAAAACAGTAATAATCTCTCCAGCATATTTGCAAACTCCATATGGGAATAAGAGTTCCCCAGGGAGCAGTGTTCTTTTTTGATCAGTCGTACCATCTGTATTTCAATAATTTTTATATTTGGTTAACAAAAGAATTGTTAGTATTATGAATTTCAACCGGATATTTTCTGTGTCGTTGTTTCTGTTCCTTTTACTTTTAAACTCCAGACAGGCTTCTTCATTAATCCAGGATAATGATTATATTGGCTATATAATTGGTGCAGAGGCAGCTGAACCAAATGGTAGTATTGAGTTTGATAATATGACCCAGGTTCAGAATCGATAAAGAACATCACAGTCCTGGGAACAGGAAATATGGAGCCGGGAATGGGGGTAATAATCTATTTAAACAATTGTTGGTTTGTTCATGATAAACGTAAGTCAAAATAAGTAATTTATGAAAGCATTAATCCTTGAAGAATATAATAAGCTTGTTTTCAGAGATTGGCCGGATCCTGAAATTGCATCCGATGAAGTACTTATACAGGTAAAAGCAGTTGGAATTTGCGGCAGCGACGTCCACGGAATGGATGGCAGTACAGGCAGGCGAATTCCACCCCTTATTATGGGGCATGAAGCTGCCGGAGTTATTGCCGAAACAGGAAAGGATGTTAAAAACTGGATAAAGGGAGACAGAGTTACATTTGACTCAACCATTTATCCTCTCAATGACTGGTACACTCTAAAAGGATTGTATAATCTGAGCGATAACCGTATGGTGCTCGGGGTTTCACCGAAAGAGTACAGAAGACATGGAGCATTTGCAGAATACGTAAACATTCCGCAGCATATTCTGTACAAAATACCTGATAATGTGTCATTCACTCAGGCAGCCATGGTTGAACCTGTTGCTGTGGCAGCACATGCTGTTGAACTCTCCTCTCCTGGCTGGAACGACAATGTTGCCGTAATTGGTACGGGAATGATCGGTCTTTTCATTATCCAGGTCCTCCGTTCCAGAGGTTGTGGAAAAATAATAGCTGTTGATACCGATCCTTTGAAACTGAAAATGGCAGGAAAACTTGGTGCTGATTATGCATTTGATCCTTCGAATGAAAAAATTAAAGATGAAATTATTGCCCTCACTTCAGGACGGGGTGCAGACCATATATTTGAAGCAGTAGGTATCGAAGCCACTGTAGGAACAGCAATTGATTCGGTAAGGAAAGGAGGTATTGTTACTTTAGTAGGTAACCTCTCCCCTTATGTAAAAATACCTCTGCAATCTGTTGTAACACGTCAGATCAGGTTGCAGGGCAGTTGTGCCATCTGCAGAGAGTACCCTGCGGTACTTGATATGATCGCCCGCAAGGAGATAAACGTGGAGCCGCTTCTTTCTGCAGAGGCACCTTTATCGGAAGGAGCTGAATGGTTTAACAGGTTATACAATAAAGAGCCGGGCCTGGTAAAAGTTGTACTTATTCCCTGATCTTCAAATTAGTAAAAATGAGTGGTCCGGCAGAAACTGCAAGACCACTTTTAAGAAATTTTCTCCGTTCCATCAGAAAAGAGATAACCTACTTTGGCATCTTCACATACTCTGCAGCATTCAAAAAATCAAAACTCATCTTGCAGCTGGTAAAGGTATCGAAGTTATATTTTTCAACCTCAACAATGCCGTATTGCATTCCCGACACTTCAGCTGCAGCCCATATGGAAGCAAAGTCCATCTTTCCGCTGGCACCTATCTCTTCAGCATCTTTAATATGCCAGAGCTCAAAACGACCCGGGTACTTGTTGAAGTAATCAACAGGATTCTTCCCGCCTTCAACACACCAGTAAAGGTCGAGCTGGAACATAACCTTCGCAGGATCAGTATTTTCAAGCATATAATCATAGAGAATTATTGTACTGTCGAATACTGTTGTAAACTCCCTGGAATGATTGTGATAGCCGAAACGTATACCTTTTGCGTTGCACTTTTCGCCTACTTCATTAAAATATATGCACCACTGTTTCAGCCCCTCAAGACTTTCATATGCTGTTTCTCCCATTGAAGGCTGAACAATATATTTAGCTCCAGCTGCAACATGTGCATCTATACATACATCCCACCATGCCATTGTTTCAGCATAATTTGCCGAATCCGGAGCCGGGCGCCCTGTATGTGAACTGAGAATGGGAAGTTTGTTCTCATCACAAAGAGCCTTAAATGCAGCAGGTTCCATGTCGTAAAATTTACCATCGCGGTAACCGGCAGGTTCTACAAATTTGTATCCCATTTCAGCAACCTTTGTAATAGTACCGGGCACATCTTTCCGGATAGAGTCGCGGAGAGAATACAACTGCAATCCGATATTTTTCTGCGGTTTACATGATTGAAAAAGGGTTGTGACCATTCCGGACACAGCAATAATCATAACAATTGTGAGGAGATTTCTTTTTTTCATAGTGATCAGGATTTTTAATTTCTGCGTAAAGATATAAATATATTTTGAAGATGTAAAATGTATTACAGACGCAAGATGCAAGACGCAAGACGCAAGACGCAAGACGTAAGGCGCAAGGCAACGGGCAATGTATTAAAGGCTTGGGGAATAGGGTTTGGGGTGAAGGGTGTAGGATTCATTGGAGCGACTCCAGCACTTCTCTTATCTTATCCTCTCCCTTTATAGCACCTGCAGGCAACTTACCCTCTTTTCCAAAGACCAGCTGTGCATCGTATTTTTCAACAGTCACTTTCGACTCATCAATCCTGCCTGTTTTATCCTTTACAGCGTTGATATTCAATCCAAGATGACGGGCCATAAAATCATACATCACCATCCTCTTTGAAACACCGTAATCATGACCTTCATTTGCAAGATGAACATTTTCAACATTTCCCTCTTTACCATATAGACTATATACTTTTCTCAGGTATGGGAATTCAACCACCGGAACATTCTGAGTCCAGTCGTTCCCGTCGGAGATTACCAGCATTGG
>DATKXL010000247.1:0-5836 GCA_035529055.1 Bacteroidales bacterium | reverse complement strand
ACTCGGTAACAAAATCAAAGTTTGACAATCTTTATGGGTGCCGGGAATCTCTGGCTGATGGAATTAAACGCGCCACCGATATTATGCTTGCCGGCAAAGTCGTAGTAATATGCGGTTATGGAGATGTCGGCAAAGGATGTGCAAAGTCGATAAGCAGTTACGGCGCACGCGTGCTTATTACTGAGATCGATCCCATATGTGCCCTGCAAGCTTCTATGGAGGGATATGAGGTCGTAACCATGGAAACTGCAGCTCCAATAGGGGATATTTTTGTCACCGCTACAGGATGTTATCATGTTATTACAGGCGAGCACATGGAACAGATGAAAAATGAGGCAATTGTCTGCAATATCGGCCACTTTGACAATGAAATTCAGATGACCTATCTGGATAACAATCCGGATTGTAAAAAGGAGCAGATTAAACCACAGGTTGACAAGTGGACGCTTAAATCAGGACGATCCATTATTGTTCTTGCTGAAGGAAGGCTGGTAAATCTTGGATGCGCAACAGGACATCCCAGTTTTGTAATGAGTAACAGCTTTACAAATCAATGTCTTGCGCAGATTGAACTTGCATCAAAACAATACGAACGCAAGGTTTATACTCTTCCCAAAAAATTAGATGAAGAGGTGGCCAGACTTCATCTTGGCAAACTTGGCGTAAAACTAACAAAACTCAACCAGTTCCAGGCCGATTACCTGGGAGTGCCGATTAACGGGCCATTTAAACCTGATTCTTACAGGTATTAGCCGCAGCCCCGCTTTCGGGCGGGGTTCCACCGGCTGATAAACGGAATTCGAACAACATATCCCCTGTCCCCAACTCTTGCCCGAAAGTTTCCCTAACTGCTAATATGCTTCTCGGTAGGATTGAGATATTTGCGTTTAAGCCGTTTTTTATGGTAGAATTATAAAAATAATTAACTGTATCTTAATTAAAGAGTTTAATGGAGAATAAATAATATGATGATAATGGGACATCGCGGGGCTGCGGCTATTGAGCCGGAGAATACTCTGTTATCTATTAAAAAGGCAATGGATATTGGTGTAGATGCTGTGGAAATTGACGTGCATCTGAGCAAGGACAAAGAACTAATTGTAATACATGATTCAACTCTTGACCGGACGACCAACGGAACCGGACCGGTTAATAATTATACTTTATCTGAACTAAAAAAGTATGATGCCGGAAAGGGTGAGTCTGTTCCAACTCTTCAGGAGGTTATGGAATTAACTGATAAAAAGGTTAAGCTTGTAATTGAGCTTAAGGAGAAAGGTACGGAAAGAATAGTTGTTGAACAGATAAAAAAGAACGGTTTTGAAGACAATGTTTATGTTATTTCATTCTGGCACAGACTTGTAAAAAACGTTAAGGAAATAGATCGCAATATTAAAACAGGCGTTCTCATGGTTGGATGTCCTGTTGACACAAGTATTGCAGATCAGGCATCGGCTGATGCGCTGGTTATGAAATATAATTTTGTTGACGCGGAATTTGTTGAATTATCTCATAAGAACGGTTTGAAGGTTTTTATATGGAATATAGATACTCCAGATCTTGTTAAGCCTTTTGTCGATATTGGTGTTGATGGTATTGGAAGCAATAACCCCGGCATACTGGTAGATTACTTCGGGCGATCAGGGATATAGTCAACCTGGGTTCAAATTTCTTAATGAACTACCCCGCCGCAAGCAGCGGGGTATTTTTAAAAGCATTGAACGCCCCAAGGGGCGGGGAATAAAACCCCACGGTGATTTAAAAAGAATGTGCAGTACATAGCATTAGTGGGTGTTCCGATCTTCCTTTTTACAGGCATAATAATTTTACACAATATTTAACATAAAAATAGTTCGCTTCCCTTCCGTGCAGGCCACGCAGGTATCACCCCACCTGTTTCTTTCGGAGTTTGTGTAAAGACAGGAAGAAAATTGCAAAAGAAAATCAATATCCATTTCTCGACGATATAAACTTATAAACTGAGCTATGTACAGTAGGCCCCCGCGTAAGTCCCACTTTTAAACCATGCTCAGTTCGAGTTTGTGCTTTATTCTTTTCCACCCCGGGATTAAGGAATCAAGTAGCTTGTAGAACTCAGGGCTATGGTCATGATATTTTAAATGACAAAGCTCATGGGTAACGACATAATCGATACATTCTTTCGGCGCTTTAATCAGAGCCGTATTAAGGGTAACCGTGCCTTTATCCGATAAGCTTCCCCATCTCTTTTTCATACGCTTGATCGAGATTGAAGGTTGGGTGAAATCAAAAGCATTAAACTTCGGACAGCAGCGAGTCAGGCTTTCGTTGAATTGAATGTTTGCTTTCTGTAAGTACCAGTTATTCATAAGCTTTTTTACAATCTCTTGATTGTGTTCTTCTCTACAAGCAACCTGAAAGAAACCTTTAATCAACTTAACGCTATTCTCTTGGCCATGGGAAATTTTCAACCGATATTGCCTTCCAAGGTATAAATGCGTTTCACCATTTATGTATCGTCGATCCGGAGTTTTAGGGTTAAACTGCCGGAAATAATTTAGCTGTCTGAATATCCACCGCGCTCTTTTAAGCAATTTCTTTTCAATCAAGGAAATATCTGAATCCAGCGGAGCTTTGACAACTACAGTACTATCTGGATGAACAGCAACCTCCAAAGATCTTCTGTCTGTAAAAAAGAGGCTGTAGGCGATGGTCTTTTGGCCGTAAAAAAAAGACCGTTTATCAATACTCGTTGTCTCAATCATTTGTAGCTCCTGTGTTTTGCTACTTGCAGCGCCTTTTCTATTATATCATCCATTTGATCCAGTGACAGTTCAATATTTTTTCCGACTTTCAACTCATCATATAAATAATCATCTATCTCATTAACGGTTTGCTTCTGCGCATCTTCATCATACCAAAAATGTACCTTTTGATGAGACTCCAGAATACTGTGGATAGCAATTGCTGTATCAGCAGCAATGCTTTCAAGATCAGATTCATTCAAGTCATGCTTTTCGAAAAATGGTTTTAATATACCATAGTATGCCATAGCATCTTCATTTCCAGTAAGTTTTTCAGGAACATCGTCATGAACTTTCCCAACAACCTTATTTCGGATATCTACAACTTTTCCAAGATAGTCTAAATCTGATATTCTTTTTGCCCTGAAATCTTCGATTGCCTGCTGGATGAGCTTTGAGAATTTTTCATAAAATGCCGGATCTTCACCCATTTTTTCTGTAATTACTTTTTTGGTGGCATGTGCAATAGTATCAGCTTTTGAAGCAGTGGGTTTTTTTGTCTGGTAAACCCCTTGCTCCTCCTTAACCTGATTAAACATTTTATCATCGAAAATATTAACAGGCTCGTTAAGCTGTATTACTTCATTCGCCTGAATGTGCGTATCTAAAAGCTTTTTGATCCTCGGTTCGTAATCCCTGTAATCAATGGCTTCAGCATAGCGAAGTTTTACGGAAGCCTTCAGTAACTGGAATTTGCGCAAATCAGCTTTATATCTGAATAACGTTTTATCATCAGTTTCAAACAAAAAACGGTCTGATGAAAAAGCAATTGCAAGAGTTTTGCTGTATTCTGACAGACGCCCGTAAAACTCTTCTCGAAGTTCATCATCCGCAAGAAGGACCTCATAAGCCTCTTCATCATAAGAATATTTGACTGATTTAAAAATATCCCACAAGTCTGAATAGCGTTGAGGCAGTTTATCTATTTCACTCTTTATCGAAGCAATGGTTCCGACAAGATCTGATTCATCAAATCCCTCAAACGCACTGTACATGGTCAGGGCCTTATCCAGCTCTCCCAGGACACTCACATAATCAACAATAAAACCAAATTCCTTTCCTTCATAAAGCCGGTTGACCCGTGCAATAGCTTGTAACAAAGTATGCTCCCTTAAAATCCTGCACAAGTACAGCACTGTATTTCTGGGGGCATCAAATCCGGTTAGAAGCTTGTCTACCACAATCAATATTTCCGGTTCGCTACCATGTTTAAACTGATTGATAAGTTGCTTGGTGTATTCTTCCTCATTTCCATAGCGTTTCATCATTTTTTGCCAGAATTTCACAACTTCATCAGTCGTTTCATCATCGGTCTCGTCGTAGCCTTCCCGCATATCCGGCGGAGAAATAACAACTTCTGAAGATACAATGCCTATCTCATTTAAATATGAGTTATATCTCAGTGCTGCAGCTTTACCTGGGGTTACAAGTTGAGCTTTGAAACCGGTTCCCTGCCAGTTGGAACGATAATGTTCACTGATATCAAAGGCTCTCATATAGATAACCTGATCGGCTTTATTCAGCATTTCTGCCCGAGCATATTTTCTTTTCAGGTCAGCTTGCTGCTCTTTTGTAAGCCCTTGGGTAAGGCGTTCAAACCACAAATCAACTGCTTTCTTGTTCTGGGTCATTTCAACATGACGCCCTTCATAAAGAAGAGGAACTACCGCGCCGTCTTCAACAGCCTGTGTAATAGAATAATGAGGCTCAACCAATTCACCAAATTTAGCAAAGCTATTCTTTTCCTTTTTTAGCAAAGGGGTTCCTGTAAATCCCAAATAACAAGCATTAGGGAACATTTGTCTCATTCGGGCTGAGAACGATCCAAACTGAGTACGATGGCTCTCATCCACCAAAATGAAAATGTCAGGAGATTCGCACCTGTATTTCCTTACAGCAAAAGCCTTGTCAAATTTATGAATCAATGTGGTAATGATTCCGGATTGTTTTTCAGCGACCAATTCTAAGAGGTTTCGCCCTGAGCTGGCTCGATTGGCTTCAAGGCCACATGCAGCAAAGGTGTTGCCAAGCTGCTTATCCAGATCATCTCTGTCTGTTACCAGAACAATGCGAGGATTCATGATCTCAGTGTCCAGAGCAAGATTCCTTGTCAACATGACCATTGTCAGGGATTTGCCGGAACCTTGTGTGTGCCATATAATGCCACCCTTGCGTGAACCATTGCTATCAAAGCGTTTTACACGATTAAGAGTTGATTTGATAACAAAATACTGCTGATAACGGGCGATTTTTTTGATTCCACCGTCAAACACAGTAAAGTTCCATGCCAATTCCAACAGCCTGTCCGGGCGACACAAAGAATAAATAGATTTGTCCTGCTCAGTAACAAGGCGATCCGTTTTTAAGGAAACGGGATTTGTATTCAGAGTATTGGCTATTCTTGCAAGAGTATGGTTTCCCAAAGGTTTATTGACAAATTCCTGCAACATCCCAAATTCTCGACATCCTGCTTCCATTTGAGGTTCTTTCCAGATACCCCAGAATTTTGCGGCACTTCCAGTAGTTGCATACATGGCACTGTTCTTATTAACGGCGAGTACCAGTTGCGTATAAATAAACAGTTTTGGGATATAATCATCATTCTGATTTCTGATAGATTGCGAAACAGCCTGTTCAACTTCAATCTGAGGAGCTTTACATTCGATAACACAAAAAGGGATACCATTGACAAACAATACAATATCCGGGCGGGCTGTTTCCGTGCTTCTTGATCGTTCAACACTGTACTCAACGGTCACATGGAAACGGTTTCGCTGCAGATTGCGCCAGTCAATATAATTAAGGTTAAAGCTCTTGGAATTACCCTCAATGGTTTGCTCTAATGCAGTTCCCAGCGTCAACAGGTCATACACCGCCTCATTTGTTTTCAGCAGTCCATCATACTTTATATTTTTGGTTCTTCTCCCATTTAGTTGCTCGTTGCAAAGGCATCTTTAATAATGAAAGAGAAATATTCTTCATCATGAAAGCCAAAGGCTTTACGCTTAATAACCTTGATTTTATTATTAATTCCCTCAAGCCGGCTGGTATGA
>DATKXL010000246.1:0-2107 GCA_035529055.1 Bacteroidales bacterium | reverse complement strand
TTCAGGGTAAATGTCGGAGGAACAAAATTGATCACTCAACTATCTGTAAAGTATGGCGTAAAGAAATTCGTAATGATTTCGACTGACAAGTCAGTAAATCCTACCAGTGTGATGGGGGCATCTAAGCGTATTTGTGAAATGATTGTACAATCGAGAACGCAGCAGGCTGGAGTAAAGACACAATTTGTCATTACACGGTTTGGAAATGTACTGGGTTCTAATGGATCAGTTGTTCCTCTTTTCAGGCATCAGATTAAAGAGGGGGGCCCTGTCACAGTAACTCATCCTGATATAACCAGGTATTTCATGACTATTCCTGAAGCATGTCAGCTTGTTCTGGAAGCAGGATTTATGGGAAAAGGAGGTGAGATTTTTGTTTTTGACATGGGTAAGCCGGTCAAAATAGACTTTTTAGCCAACCAGATGATTAAACTCTCCGGGCTTGTACCGGAACAAGACATTAAGATTTCATATATCGGTTTGAGACCCGGCGAAAAACTTTTTGAAGAATTACTCACACAAAAAGAAATCACCCTTCCCACATACCATCCAAAGATTAAAATTGCACAGGTTGAAAAGATAGATTATACTGGTATTATAATCAGAATAGATGCCTTTTTAAACCATTTATATAGTTTATCAAAAGAACAAATTGTTGAATTCTCTCAGGAGATGGTACCGGAATACAATAGCACCAATGGAAAGTACAGTAAGGTAAAATAATACTACTTTTCTTCAATTTGAAAAGGCACTTTCCAAAAGTGCCTTTTTTTGTGAACCTGAAGGGACTCGAACCCCCAACCTTCTGGTCCGTAGCCAGATGCTCTATCCATTAAGCTACAGGTCCTTTATTTTGTATGCGGTCGCAAATATAGTAATTTTTTGCTTCGGGAGTAAATAATCACTTATAATTGTTAAGAATTATAAAATATATTACTCTATATTCCGTTGATTATCAGTTATCAAAATTAATGCTATGAATAAAGCTGTCCGCATTTCACTTAAAATACTTCTGGGTCTTTTCCTGTTCATTATTGTGCTGATTATCACCGTTCCAATCCTCTTTAAAGACAAAATAAGAACTAAGGTCGAACAAATAATCACTCAATCAGTAAATGCAAATGTAAGTTTTAAGGATTATAAACTTGGCTTCTTCCGGGATTTCCCAAATCTCTCTTTTTCACTGGACAATATATCAGTCGTGGGTATTGACAAATTTGAAAAAGATACTCTTGCAACTGTGAAATCCTTAAACCTTGTTTTTAATCTTGCCAGCCTTTTTAAAAAAACCGGCTACGAGATAAAATCAATCATCGTCGATGAAGCCACAGTAAAGACAATTGTACTGCAGGATGGATCCGAAAACTGGGATATAATAAAAGAAACAGATGAGGTCACTGATGAAGAAGAATCATCTGATATGAAAATATTCCTGAGGAAGGTGGTAATCCTTAACAGCTCAATATCATATATCGATCATGAAAGTTCCATAGAAACATACCTGAATAAGGTCGATAGCGAAATAACCGGCGACATGACACTCAGCGAAACTGACCTCAGGATTGCAATAACTGCAGGAGAGCTGACATACATTATGGATGGAATGAAATACCTTAACAAGGCGGTCGCGGATTCAAAAATGGATGTGCTGGCAAATCTCGATACATGGAAATTCACATTCAGGGAAAATTATTTAACTGTTAATGATTTTACGGTGAATTTTTCAGGTTGGGTCGCTATACCGGAAGATGATATTGAAATGGATCTTTTATACAAATCAGATCAGACATCGTTTAAAACTCTTCTTTCACTGATACCTGCAATATATATGACAGATTACAAGGATCTTAAGGCAACTGGTGATTTTAGTTTGTCAGGCTCTGCAAAAGGTATTTACAGTGATGCTGACAGCACAATGCCCGATATATCTCTGAATCTGAAAGTTAGCAACGGTTTAATAAGCTATCCTGCCTTGCCGGAACAAATTAAAAACATCAATCTTAAATCTGATATTTTTATCGATGGAAGAGATATGGATAAAACCGTTGTAAATGTGGAAGCGTTTCATATGGAACTTGCAGGTAATCCGTTTGATATGACTCTTGTG
>DATKXL010000245.1:0-2388 GCA_035529055.1 Bacteroidales bacterium | reverse complement strand
ACTCTGCGGTTTGATGCCTTGCCTTCAGATGTGTTATTCGGGCCAACGGATTTGCTTTCGCCCCATCCTTTGCTGCTCAGGCGGGCAGCTGCAATACCCATTTTTGTAAGTTCCGCAACTACTGCCTGAGCAAGACGTTCAGAGAGACTCTGGTTTGAAGCATCATCTCCGTCACTGTCGGTATGTCCCTCAACACTGAAACTGATATCGGAATGTTCTTTCATTAAAGCGGCATTTTCAACACCTCCACCGCCTGCAAGATCCCAACGCGAAGGGAACTCACCGTTCTGTTCACCTTCCTGGTTATCTTCAAAAATAATCTTGTCACCCGGGACAAAATCGTACTTGTTCCATGTAAGTGAAACCTGTGTCTGAGAAGTGCCTGCAGCTTTCTCCTTCTGACTCTTTTCTTTACTTCCTGAGGTTGTTTCATTTTTGCCTTTTTCAGATACGGCTTCTTTGCTCTTGCCACTCTCTTTTTTATCTTTATCCTTCTTTTTGAAGATACCTGTTATACCCTCTTCAACCTTATCAAATCCGTAATCTATGGCCTGTTCAGTTTTCCTGTTGGCACGTCTGTCTGCCTCCTCATTCACCTTTTCATTAACATCAACTTTCACCTGAGCATTTACATCAGGTAAAAGAAAAAACAGGGCGGCTATGAGGACCGTAAAAGTTATTGTACGTTTCATAGCATTATGGTTTTTGTTGAAAGTTACAACATGATTATGGTATAAGTCAAGAGCAAATGAGCAGAAAGGTCATTTGAGTTAGAATTTATAGGGAGAAGGTGGGCTTTGCGCTCTTTATACCATAATCGTCAATATTTAGTATTCCCTTTCCCAACTTAGCTCCCGAATAGGAGTGCTCGATTTTTCATGATTTTAACAGCTGTAAAACGGAGCTGCTTACCAGGCCTCCTTTACCAGGTTCGGTATGTAGTGCCTCTCGACACACTGATGTTATTGAAGCTTATCGACAGGGTTCTGGGACTTGTTTCTCCTGGCGTAGGCTGCGACCACCAGCTTCCGTAGGTCTCTAAGTCTGCGAAGTTACCATAGATCATTTCGCACCATTGGATTTTAATAGCTCTATTATTTTGGTATGTCCCTCCTCAACAGCAAGTGATAAGGGTGTTTTGCCATTTTTTGCTGTGGCATTTACATTTGCACCGTTTTTGATCAGGAAGCTGACCAGTTCCTCGTGGTTTTCGCTTACGGCCCAGAAGAGAGGGGTATATCCGCCACGAAAGTCAGATGTATTTGTTTCATCTATGTCAGCGCCATTTTTGAGCAGGAATTCAGCCATCTCCAGGGAGACACTCCCTGATATAATACCTATTGTACATTGTGTTAACACCCCAAGTCCTCTTTCGGTACGTGTGCTGATATCGGCTCCCTTTGAAAGCAACAGCTTAACCAGGTTGAGAGAATTGCCGGCAGCCAAAATCAGTGCTGTGGCACCGTCGTTCCCTTTTATTTTAATATCTGCGCCTAGTGAGATCAATAATTCTGCCATCTCCGAACGACCATAGCTGAATGCCATCATTAGATGGGTATATCCTGTTCTTTTATCCTGATGATTGATATCGGCCCCTTTTGAGAGCAGTAATTTCACCATCTCCGGATTATTGCCTGGGACCGCCAGGCCTAAAGGTGTATAACCCATCATATCATCCTGCTGGTTGACATCAGCACCCGCTGCAATAAGCGCTTTGACAGCGTTAATATCATTTTCTCTTACCTTGCTTAAGAGCTCCGGTTCCTGGGAGAAAAGATTTGTTGTGATAAACAGTCCGGTCAGTACTGCAATGAGGATTGCAGAATTTCTGTTGCTTATTAATTTTTTCATGATAGCAGGGTATTAATGATCAGTTTCAGGAATAATTCCAATTATATTTTGGTAAAAGTGGTGAGGCCCATCCCGCCAAGGGAGAGTACCAGGGAGTTGCCGCTTATCATATAATCAGTAGTTTCCTCTGGTTCACCTGCCTCTTGTACGCTAAGCTCTGTCTCAGTATTAGAATAGGTGTAATCAGTGCTGGTTGTGGTGTTTTGACTGTTTACTGTCACAACCATTTTGAACGTCATGGTCATGTCTGACCTGAAGGTCATGGTTGCAACAACCGATCCCAGGGTGGTTATCTCTGTATTCTCCCAGCTTCCGATGAAAGGATTATTTTCCTTTTTTTCGCAGGAATTAAGGAGTGCAATTAATAATAGGGTTGATAATATAAGTTTTAGAGTTTTCAATGGAACTGGTTTTTTGGTTTGTATTAGACTTTTGTTAATACTATTTGTCTTTAGTAGAATAAGTACATCAACATTTATTTATTTATAGTCATCATCCACTGAGATGTTTTCAGGTCACGCTCTTTATCATAATATG
>DATKXL010000244.1:0-2467 GCA_035529055.1 Bacteroidales bacterium | reverse complement strand
CAAGAGCATCCTTATAGAATCCTCTCTGGTTTTCCAGCAGTTTATCCTTCATTCTCAGCCCTGCTTCAAGTGTGGAAAGTGATACCGTAACCTGGTTTCTTATTGCAAAGGGGAATGACAATAAACCTCCCGGAGTCTCTTTAAGGTGTCCTTTGACACCTGCCTGTTCGAAAAGTATCCCGACAGATCCATGAATATCAGGATATGATGATCCTTTACCTACATAAAAATCATCGAAATTCTCTTCTGTATAGTAGAGACTCCCGATTTCGTTAAGGTACTTTTCATGGTATCTCCCAATTTCTTCAGTAAGTTTCTGATTGTCAGGAGGTATTAACGGATTATTTCTGCTTTGAACTCCTGGTTGAAAGAAAAATGTTGAGTTTGCCCCCATTTCATGATGATCTGCATTGATATTGGGTTTCCATTTGTGGAAAGCAGCTACCCGTCCGATTGATTCGGGATGCTGAAGCATTATATAATCACGGTTCAGATCGAACCAGTAATGATTAGTCCTTCCGCCCGGCCAGCTCTCGCTGAACTCCCATGAGGCCGGATCCGGATTATTGTTGATACTTTTCGTGAAGTTCACCCATGTTGAATGACGCTGCATACCGTCGGGATTAAGGGCCGGATCGATAAGAATAACAACATTCCTGAGTAGTTCATCAATCTGACTTCCTTCCCCGGCAACCAGATAATAGGCTGTCAGTATTGATGCATTCTGGGCACTTGACTCGTTACCATGAACTCCATACCCCAGTTTTACGAAGAGAGGCATATTCTTAATATCAATACCCGCAGACTTTGAAGGATCGCAAAGCTGCAGGTGCTGCTGCCGTAACTGTTCCAGATTCCTGATGTTTTCAGGTGAACTGATTATCAGATGTCCGAGCGGCCGGCTTTCATAACTTAGTGCATATTCTTCCCAGACTGCTCTGTCGGAGAGCTTTGCCAGTTCAAGGATATAATAATAAAGCTTATCGTGGGTGAGATGCCATTCTCCAACCTCATGTCCGATAAATTGTTTCGGAGTCGGAATCTGGGAATTGTAGGTGATGTTATCCGGAAGATAATAATCCAGGTTAACCTGGGGATTTGCTATTGTACCTGTTAAAAGTATTGCAAGAAAAAAGGTGGTCTTTTTCATTTTATTATTAATGGGAATAATAGGGTAATATTATGAAAATATATATTGATTTGGTGTATCTGTATTGTTAAAAACATTTAATCTCCTGCCTGTTGCCTGCCGCCAGTTACCTGCCGCCTTATTTCATAATGTCTCGAATCACCCCACTCCCCGTAAACAACTTCGGCATCAGCCAGACTGACCCTTGCTTCCAGACAGCTCTGACAATCCTCGGCTGAATCATCTGTACAGGGCTTATTATCATATAGTTTGTAACTGTTGCGATATTTACCCGGGGTTATATTAGGCATAAGGATATTAGCTCCGATCTTAACAGCTTTTTCCCTTCCGATAGGATCTATTGCCTGAAGTGCCGTGGCTGCAACAATATTTATATCCTTCATCATTATCCTTATGATGGCAATCATTTTCAGTGTCAGATCAAATCTTTCTTTAAGAGGAAGCAGGTTTGGAGAATAATCAATCAAAGGTGTATCAGCATGTTCAATATAGGGACCCATTCCGCACATGTCAATATTGAATTCTTTCATGAATAACAGATCACCGGCCAGATCATCCATGGTCTGAAAAGGGAGTCCGATCATAACTCCTGTGCCTGTCTGATAGCCTATATCCTGTAAGCTTTTAAGGCAGTCTAATCTCCGGTCGAAATCATGCTTTTTGTTGAGGGGATGGATTTTCCGGTAAAGCTCTCTGTTAGTGGATTCTACCCGTAACAAATAGCGATGAGCACCGGCATCAAACCACCTTTTATATATCCCGGGTTTCTGTTCGCCTACTGAAAGGGTTATACCAAGCTCCCCGTTTGATAATTCCTTGATCTTATGGAGCAGGTTTTCAATGCGGTCAGCTACAGAATGACTTTCAAGCTCTCCTGATTGAAGTGCGATGGATCCATATCTGTTGTTATAGGCAAACCGGGCAGCAGCAAGAATCTCTTCGTCCGGCAAATTATATCTTTTCAGATTCTTGTTTCCTTTCCTTATTCCGCAATAAAGACAATCTTTCCCGCATACATTTGAGAACTCAATCAATCCCCTGAACCAGACTTTTTTCCCAATATACTTCTCCTTCACTTCAGAAGATTTCCTGAATAAAAAAGTTCTATCCTCTCCTTCAGCAGAAAGCAGCCTGATGATTTCCTCTTTCGAAAAAAGGTCCTTTTCTAAAATCTCACTTACTTCCATTTTTGTGTTTTAACCTTTCAACCTTCTTACAACTATTCCGTTTTGTTCTGCAAAAGTAATTTTTATAATCATTTAATTATGTAGGCAGAATTAACATGACTGCTCTTTTCTTTTAAACTATTTATTTTTA
>DATKXL010000243.1:0-3876 GCA_035529055.1 Bacteroidales bacterium | reverse complement strand
GATTTCTGCCACTCTGCAAATGACTTATCAGCAAATCTGATATCTTTCGATCTTGTATCCCGGTAGCAGTTAAAATCCGATAACAGATTGAACTTATGCTAGTTGCTGCTTAAAAGAGTTCCCTTGTCAAAATAAATGATGTTATTGGTGAATGAAAGGGATCGGTGTTCCTCAATGCGGGTAGCCTGAAGCTGCGACCTGCAACATTTGGAATAAAAGCACTCCAGAGATAATCATGCACCGGTATGAGGAAAAAAATAATCCTTATCATTTTTAAATCGTGATTGTTAAGCTTCTTACAACAGGCAGAATAACGTAATGATAAAAATAATGAATTTCCTCTTCATTCCATATCAGGGTCTTTCCTGTTTTCACCATTATTTTTTAAGCTTTATTTTCGGTAATCCTGCAGAAGGGATTTTTTTTAATTTTAATTCGTAATTTTATTTATATAAGAAAGCTAATATCTATGAAAAAGAATTTTAAGCTCTTATTTACTACTTTCTGCTTGGTTCTAGTAGCAACCAGCAACTGGCAACTAGCAACTTAGGTTAAATAATATATAAATACAAAACCATGAATAAAGTTACAGAACTTGCAAAAATGATTGACCACTCGATCCTTCATCCGACACTTACCGATGATGATCTGCGAAGAGAATGTGAAGTTGCAAAGAAATATAATGTTGCATCTGTTTGCGTAAAACCTTATGCTGTGAAGCAGGCGGTTGAACTTTTAAAAGGTTCTGACGTACTTGTAGGATGCGTAATCGGGTTCCCTGCCGGGAATTCAGCAATTGAGGTAAAAGTATTTGAAACTGAAACAGCCTGCAAAGATGGTGCTGTTGAAATAGATATGGTCATTAACACTGGTAAGGCACTCCAGGAAGAGTGGACCTATCTTGAAAAAGAAATAAAAGCTATAGTTGACACCGCTCATAAATACGGTGCTATAACCAAAGTGATCTTCGAAACCGATTATGTGACAAAAGATGAGCATAAGATCAGGCTATGTGAGATCTGTTCAAAAGCCGGGGCAGAGTACGTAAAAACATCTACAGGGTTTGGGTTTGTAAAGGGAACCGACGGAAAATTCTCATACACCGGAGCCACAGCTCATGATCTGGCTCTCATGAGGAAACATTCGGCACCGGAGGTTAAAATTAAAGCTGCCGGAGGTGTCCGCACCCTTGCTGAACTCTTGAAATACAAGGAAATAGGTATTTCGCGTTGTGGTGCAACAGCAACCGCAGCCATGCTTGAAGAGGCCAAAAGATTGTACGGTGAATCATAAATACTGGCAGCGACGCAAATGGCGGCTCTGCTTCAAGTCCTTTTAAGACAATAAATTATCCTGCCGGGATTCATAGCATTAATTGAGGAAGGTTATTAAGGGGAATTCACCATCATTTTTCTGTCGAGATCCCGGGGTGCTTCTGCCTTCTTCAATATATTTTTTAAGAAGATCTGTTAATTCTTTAACAATATCAGGGTATTCCTGATGGAGATTTACTTTTTCGGAAGGATCCTTTTTCAGGTTGTATAACTGGACAGCAGGTAACCCTTCTTCCTCTTTCCCTGGCTTTGGTGAGCTCCATCCGCCCGATCCGGGCAACAGTAGAAGCTTCCATTCACCTTTCCTGATTGCAAAGTTTCCGTTAATTGAATGATGCACTGTAGCTTCCCTGATTATCTTTTTGTATCCCGGCTTAAGAATTGCAGGAAGGAGGTTGTAACTGTCTTCAGCTTCGTTATCGGTAATTTTGTAGTTTACAATTGCCGCAAAAGTTGCCATGAAATCGTTCAGGCAGACGGTCTGATTAACCTCATGGGGTTTACTGATCCTTGCAGTCCATTGCATAAAGCATGGTACACGGTGACCGCCCTCATAAAGATCGGCTTTATATCCCCGAAAAATATAGCTAGGATTATGCCCTTGGGATTCAAGTGTTCCGATATCCGCCCAGGGAGCAGTCTCGCTATCTGAAGCAAATATTACGATTGTATTCTCCCTTTCACCACTCTGCCCTTGTGCTTGAAAATCCTTCGCCATACTGTCTCGCTGATCCGGGAAAAGAGTACCTGATTTACCTCAGGTATGGGGGTTCTATAAAACTTGAATTGGCTTTTCTTCATCTTATTTTGTCCGGCGACACATCCTGGAGATTCCTCATTCCGCTAAGCTTCATTTGGAATGACAATTCATTCAATTTTACTATCCTTTATACACAACTTCTCCAGCTTTCAGGCGATGGATTAATAATTTGAATATTAATAACTTGTTTTAGTTAAGCGGTAGGACCGGTCATATTCTTCCTTCATAGCTGTCAAGCATGATGTGGCTGTTCATCCTTGAATAAAGGCTCAATGTAGTCACATTCAGACAATACAATAAGAGGGTATTTATTCATCCGTCTGGTAAGGTTATGCTCCATAAGAATCTCTGCAGCATTCTGACCTTTTTAGCTTTTCTGATCTGCTTGCTGACTGACCCGACAGCGAAAGCCACGAAACAGTCAGAACTATAATTGCAAATAATCGCTTTCTTTCCATATTACATTCATTTTATAAATAAAAATATGCAGCTTTTTATTAATTTCAACTGATTATTTAATATTTAAAACTAAAAAATGAGAGCAATTGCCATCATTGCCGGATTACTATCAATCTCTTTAACTATTTCGGCACAGGATTACAGACTTCCCCTGTATTCGGGAACTATCCCCAATTCAAAGGAAACAGGTCATGTGGAAAAGATCGAAAAAAATGAAATAACGGTTATAAGTAATGTCCAGATTCCGGACATCACTGTTTATCTCCCAAGCAAACGGTTTGCAACCGGACAGGCAATAGTCATTTGCCCGGGAGGAGGATACTGGATACTTGCATATGACCTTGAAGGGACGGATATTGCCAGGTATCTGAACTCCATCGGCGTGGCCGCCATTGTCCTGAAATACCGTCTGCCAACTTACGGAAACTGTGTCATACCTCACAAAGCACCTCTTATGGATGCCCAGCGATCCATGAGGCTTGTAAGATTCAATGCAGCCCGATGGAATATTGACCCTGATAAGATAGGCATTATGGGCTTTTCGGCAGGTGGTCATCTTGCCTCAACCCTCGGTACACATTTCGACTATGGGAATCCGGCAGCAACAGATTCAGTAGAGGAAATGAGCTGCAGACCTGATTTCATGGTTCTCATGTATCCGGTAATTACATTCACGGATCCTGTTATGCATACCGGTTCGCGCGATGCACTGCTGGGGAAAGATCCTGACAGGACTCTCGCTGAATACTATTCAAATGAATTGCAGGTAAAAGATGATACTCCCCCTGCCTTTTTTGTTCATGCGGATAACGATACAGGCGTGCCTGTCGAAAATTCACTTCTTCTTTACAAAGCTCTCCGGTCCAAACGTATCCCTGCAGAACTCCATATTCTCTCCGAAGGTGATCATGGATTCGGCCTGGGAGTCGGGAATGATCATGTTGCTTCATGGACTGTCAGTCTGAAATTGTGGCTCAAATGGTTAGACATGAAAGGAAAAGAATAGCACTGATAAAAGCCTGTCTTAATGGTGAGCCTACCTATGAAGGGATGAATGCCGGAGAAAATGGCCTCGGCTGGTGGCAGGGTGAAGAGGCGTGGAACCAGTTGTTGCATGGAGGTACGGAGCGATCTCGCTGATGCAGCGTTTAAATCACCCGATAATAATCCATGGGTATTGATCATCGGGGAAAGATTATTTAAATGACGGAGTGAAGGGGTTAAGGCGTTAAGGCATGATGGTATAAAATCTTAACGGCAAGATGGCAAGGGGGCAAAACGACCTTATAAGGACAACTCTGAAAAAATAAATCAGTTATTCTT
>DATKXL010000242.1:0-10785 GCA_035529055.1 Bacteroidales bacterium | reverse complement strand
TAGTTTCATTGTTAATAACACTGATAATTGCCCTGGCTACAATAAGTTCGCTTTCAGTTAAGGCGGCCCGGATGAATCCGGTAAATACATTATCGCGGGAATAGGGTCGAGAGGTCCTGCAGGTCGTGCAAGTCTCTCAGCCCTTCGGTCCCTTCGTCTCTTTGTCACCCCCGCTGTCACACAGTGCAACGACCCTCCCCTTTTGCCCATAAATTCCTTATATTCAGGAATAATGAGATTGCCAGAGCTGCAATGAAGGCATACAATGTGACCTTATCAACAAGGGCTGCGCTTATATCCAGTCCGGTTATTCTGTCTGTGAGATACTTTATGTATGAAGTCGGAAGATCCGTTTCTCCGAGTTTCATGAGAACATTAAAATGCCATTCTGTTAAAGGACAGTAGCCCAATGTCCCCACTATCAGGCCCAGAAACAACCAGGAGGCACCTGTAAGGATCAGGGTGACAAGGTTCCAGATCCTTGTCTTGATCCAGATCCAGCCAAAGAGGTTGAAAATTATCAGGGATGAATGAAAAATAACAAAGAATATATCAAATATATGATATATCATTTTCTGTATTATGGGTTTAATACAAAGTTCATATAAGTTTTCTCAGATTAAAGCGGAAGCTTCTCTTCCGGCTTCCCTTGCAAAACATGCAGCTCCGACAGCTCCTGCCAGATCACCGTACTGAGCCTTCATAATTTCTGTTTTATTACCGCCGGTACGCCATTCATAATTACTCATGTATTTTTCCAAAGGTTCAATTAAATCTTTCCAGGCTTCAGTAATACCACCACCAAGAATAATCAATTCAGGCGACAGGATGTTTGTTATCGACGCAAGGCCAATCGCTAATTTTTTCACTGAGGTAAGCCAGACAGCACCTGCAAAGCTGTTTCCATTTCTGAAAGCTTCAAGCAATTGATGCGTAGAGCTGTATTTCCCGGAGGTTCTTTTTTCAATACTGCAATTTCCAATGGCATCTTCCAGACTTCCGGGCATTCCGGTTATATCAATATCTCCTTCACTGTCAATAACCATGTGCCCGATATGTCCTGCTTTATTGAATGCCCCCTGATAAGGTTTCCCTTCGATCAGAATTGCACCGCCAACGCCAGTTCCCAAAGTAAGCATTACCACATTTTTTCTATTTTTTGCAGCACCAAACCTTGCTTCGGCCATCAGGGCCGCAACGGCATCATTTAGTACAAAAGTCCTGGTTTTTAAGAATCCGGTCCAATCAAAATTTTCCAATCCCTGCAATCGGCCGGGCATATAAGCAATGGCTGAATTAACAGCATTGGGCAATCCAGGTGCTGAAATGCCAATTAAGTTATTACTGCTTTGTAGTTTGCCCTGTATTTCATGTACAGCAAGGGAAATGGCATTCTTCCAGATTGTATCATCAATATCGTTCGTGGGCTGGTAATGGTGGTGCAAAATATTGCCTGGTTCATCAATGGCTACTGCTTTTATTCTTGTACCACCCAAATCAATTCCTATTACAATGTTTGACATATTCTGTTTTTCGGCAATACTTTTTTCAGACATGGATGAAATTGTTTTTAGTTAAACCACACGAAAAATAGTCCACAATTAATCAAGAATTGCCCGGACTAATGCTTACCATTGAATTCCCTGACAGCATCCACCATTGCCACAATGTTTTCAACCGGGACGTTTGCCTGAATGTTGTGTACGGTGTTGAATACAAAACCGCCGTCTTCTGTAAAAATATCACACAGACGAAGCACTTCTTCCCTTATTTTTTCAGGAGTTGCAAAAGGTAAAGTCTTTTGAGTGTCAATACCGCCACCCCAGAAAACGAGATCCTTTCCGTATTCTTTTTTCAGAAACACCGGATCCATTCCTGATGCATTCAACTGCACCGGATTGATAATATCGAATCCGGCAGCGATAAACCGTGACATAAAAGGTTCAACTGCGCCGCATGAATGTTTGAAGGTTTTCCAGTTGGTATTTGTATGTACCCAATCGTTTATCCTGCGGTAGAATGGTAACCACAAATCATCGAACTGTTCCGGGGAGCAAAAAGTCGAATTCTGTGTTCCAAAATCGGTCCCGCAAATGTAGACTGCATCCACATTGTCGCCGATTACCCGGTGTAAGCGTCTGAAATTTTCAAGAGCTAATTCCGACTGACGGTCGAAAACTGTTCTGACATAATCAGGTCGTATCAGGATACTCATATACCATTCTGCTATGTCACGAATACCCTTAGGATTTTTTAATTTCATGCCGGGAATATGGGCAATATCACCCAATGCTGTTCCTCCAAGTCCGGCAATTACAGCTTTCCCGGTGGCACGCCACTTCCGGGTTGTCTCTTTCCAATATTCCAGATCGATCTCGGAGACCAGGCCATACTCTTCGAGATTGTCACCGGGATCCAGTTTTTCCTCGTCAATAGGCTGTTGACGGATGATGGCGTCAAAAAAATAACCGTTCCGGGGCATTCGTCCTGAAGGTGTTGCTGAAGTATCACCTTCAGGATAGATCAGAACATCACCATTATCATCATTCGTTGTACGAAAACCCTCAGGAACCAGCACTTTCTGACCCCAGGGAGTTATAAATTCTTTCAGCGGTTCATAGTTTAAGAACCCGAATGAGCTCATTCTGCCCCTGGCAGGAACCACATCAACACCAAGAATATCGATCAGCTCCTGATCAATCTCACCAAGCATCTGGAGAGGATCAGTAACACGTACCGGTTTATTTTCAAGGCCATAATATTTCCTGAGGTTTTCGATAGAAAGCACATGCATCCCTGTTACATTGGTCGATCCGAAATCCACAACCATCTGATCGGGTTGTTTGTGACTGACCGTTAAATCAAAACGTTCTTTTGATGTCATCGTTTTAAGCCACTGGTTTTATCAAGGATAAATGGTTTAATCCTTATATGAAACATCCAAAAATGCCACTTTATTTTTATAATTTATTCTTAGGATTTTGAACCTCAGAATCTCTTTTCCGGTCAGTGTTGAAATTTCCTTTAATATCTTTTGTTTTTTCGCTGATTTAAGTAATTCCAGGTCTTCATAAATAATTGTGTGTGTTACGGTATTGTTTTTCAATGTGAACTCTTCAAGGATAATTGCTGAGATGACGATTATTATGTTAAAGATAACGACCCCAAGCACGGGGAATCCTACCAGCTTTAAAGAATTGATCAGCGAAATCCCGATGGTTGTAAAGATATAAGACATATCCTTCAGGCCGAAATTCCTTGTTCTGAACCTGAGTATCGCGAAAATGGCAAATAAGCCAACGGCCATACCAAATTCAATGAAAACTGATTTCAGCATGGAGCTGATGAAAAAAACTGTAATACCCATTAAGAAAAAGGTAAACAGGAACTTCTCCTTCTTTGTGTATTTGTAATAAATACCCCGGATAAGAATGATGAGAAATAACAGGTTTAATACAAACCGGATCAGGATACCGTAAAAATCCGGGTTATTCAAATTAAAAAAGTTGTCAGGCATTATTTTAGTTTTTAAGGTTGTAAAACTGATTGTAATCAAACTCAGGTACTGGATTAATAAAATTACAAAAAGTAAAGATCAAAAATAAATTTATTTTAACACTGCCTTTTCACAAATTATTAAATATGCAGTCACCCGATCTAGCCGGCTCAGACTCATCTTTTACAGACAACATCTTTTTATGTTGTCTGTAAATGAATGAGATTTTATGTAAATTTGATTATTAAACTCAAACATCACCCATGAAAACAAACCTGATTTTAGTTGGAATCATTTTTATTATGATTGGCTTTACAGCCTGCAAGCCTAATGAAGAGCGAGCTCCTGTCATACCCATGGAAGACTTCTTTAAAGACCCTGAAAAAGCAGGCTTCCGTATCTCACCCAATGGTCAGATGATCATTTTCCGTGCTCCGTATATGGGGCGTTTGAATGTCTTTGTTCAGAAACTGGGTGACACCACTGCAATTCCCATTACCCATGAGACCGGGCGCAGTATCTATGATGCCTTCTGGGAATCAGACGACAGGATCATATTTACCAAAGACCTGGGTGGTGATGAGAATTTCCATGTACTATCGGTTAAACCTGATGGCAACGGGCTTGTTGACCACACCCCCTTTGAAAAGGTAAGGTCTGAAGTAGTGGACATACTGGAAGAGAGGCCTGATGAATTACTTATTGCCAACAACAGGCGAAATCCCCAGATCTTTGATGTATACCTCCTGAATGCAGCAACCGGGGAATTGAAAATGGTGGCTGAAAATCCCGGTAATATTACAGGATGGATAACTGATCATGAGGGTAAAATCCGTGCTGCTGTGACCAGCGATGGTGTTAACACAAGCATTCTGTACAGAGAAACCGAAAAGGATAAATTTAAAACGGTAATCACAACAAGCTTTAAAGAAACGCTTTCTCCGGTACTGTTTACCTTCGATAACAAGAATTTATATTGTTTGTCGAACCTCGGACGTGATAAAACTGCAGTAGTGGAATTTGATCCTAACACCGCTAAAGAGGTGAAAGTTATCTATGAAAATACTGATGCGGACGTTGTGGACCTGGGTTATTCAAAACTTCGGAAAGTATTGACGGTAGCCTATTTTGAGACTGACAAAATGCAAAAGCATTTTCTTGATACAATGATGCTGCAGATTAACAATAATATAAAGGTCAAGATACCCGATTATTTGTTCCAGATCACTCGTAAGAACAAAGATGAGACCAAGTTACTGGTTATCGGTCATAGTGACAGGTATTATGGGGGATATTACCTGTATGATGTAAAATCAGAAGAATTTACCAAACTGGCCGATTTCATGCCCTGGCTGAATGAAGAAAACATGGCAGAAATGAAACCGGTGAATTATCAATCGCGTGACGGCCTGACCATTCAGGGTTATTTAACCCTTCCTAAGGGAGTGAAGGCTGAAAATCTTCCGGTGGTGATTAATCCACACGGTGGACCATGGGCCCGTGACAGCTGGGGATTCAATCCCGAAATCCAATTTCTGGCGAACAGAGGGTATGCGGTAATGCAAATGAATTTCAGGGGCTCCACAGGCTATGGAAGACAATTCTGGGAATCCTCCTTTAAACAATGGGGACGCACAATGCAGGATGATATTACTGATGGGGTAAAATGGCTGATCAGTCAGGGTATTGCCGATTCCACCCGTATTGCGATTTATGGGGCAAGTTACGGTGGTTATGCAACACTGGCAGGAATCACTCTCACGCCAGAATTGTATGCCTGTGCTGTTGACTATGTAGGAGTGGCCAATATGTTTACCTTTATGAAAACCATACCTCCGTATTGGGAACCTTTACGGCAAATGTTTTATGAAATGGTAGGAGATCCTGTTAAAGACAGCCTGATGCTGGCTGAGGTTTCACCGGTTTTCCTTGTGGATCGTATCCGTTGTCCATTGTTTGTTGCCCAGGGTGCCAATGATCCGCGGGTGAATATCAATGAATCAAACCAGGTTGTAGATTCCCTCCGTAAAATGGGCGTAACCGTTGAGTACATGGTAAAAGACAACGAAGGGCATGGATTCTATAATCAGGAAAACCAGTTTGACTTTTACCGGGCTATGGAGAAATTCCTGAGTGAGCATTTGGGGAATAAATAAATTTCTTTCGATACATCATCATCCTGCAAAATTAAAATTTACTCCCCAGGGAATAATCTTTCCGATATCAGCCGCTATATTGTAACGGATAGACGATTACCGTAAGATTCTCGAATCATATTCACACTATCTTCTTGATTTTATAATTAACCTGTTTAAAGGCAAGTAACTATGTCGTAGTGCCAGCCTTCTTTTCATTTGTTAAATCGCAATATACATCATCATATAATAAAAAACAATAATAAACAGTATTATATGTAAAATATTTACTATCTTTATTGTCTAACCAAAAATCTTTTATTATGAAAAGTTCAAATGGAGTGATGGAAGTATTTAGAATATTCCAAAACACAGATTCGTATTTTAATGAAAGAAACAAAGAGCGATCGAACGGACTGATTATTAATCAGATTTTAATAATCTGTGTTTTTACCTTTATCTATGGTATAGTGATGGGAAGTTACCATAGTTTTGTTCAATCAATTGTAGCTGGATTAAAAGTTACAGTTCTGTTTCTGTCTGCATTAATAATATGTTTCCCGTCTTTTTTTGTTATTCAGCAAGTTTTGGGTTCTAAAATGACTCTCAGGCAAATGATGATTATTGTCTTAAGTGGATTTGTGCTTACATCCGCTATAGCTTTATCTTTTGCTCCGATCATTATTTTATTCCAGATCACAGGGGGAAATTATCACTTTTTACAACTTCTGCATGTTGCAATTTTTCTATTCTCGGGTATTTTTGGTATGAGACTAATGATTGATGCTTTGAAACTTGCCTGTGAAACTAAAGATACTTATCCTAAGGTCGGGGTTACTGTGTTCAGAATCTGGATTCTGATTTTAGCATTTGTTGGTATCCAGCTTTCATGGAACTTACGGCCGTTTTTATGTGATAAAAATGAAGAGTTCAAGTTGTTCAGGAAATATGAGGGCAATTTTTACACAGCAATTATTTATTCTGTACGGCAACTTGCATCAAAGAAGGAGATTCGGCAAAATGAAGAAATCATACAACCTTATCGTTACCCTGATAAAAACAATACGCAGACAAATGATACTAATATTTTAAATCTGTTGAAGAAATAGAATATGGAAGATATATTGACACTTGAGGAAGTTGCAAAATATTTAAAACTTAAACCGCAGACAATCTATACCTGGGCTCAGGACGGAAAAATCCCGGCAGCAAAATTAGGGAAGGAATGGAGGTTTAAAAAATCAATAATCGACAGGTGGTTCGATCAGCATATAGATGAAAAATTCTCAAAATATCTTGATAAGTAGTCAAAGTCCCCGGGTGAGTACATAGATGGATGGATTTTAATTTATTATCCATTTTATTCTTTTCTGGAATAAACTTGAAAAATCAGAAACATTGACCACTTTTAGCCGGAGTAAATTGAATATCCTTTGCCGGAATTAAGAGTTTGTTTTCAAATTATTTATGTTAATTGTACCCTTATCGGCCAAATATGGTCAAGTCGTCAGGCTTTTGCACCCGGCGAATAGATTAAAGTATATGCCATTATAGTAAAAAAAGTTAATCTGACCTGTAAAATTTAAATAAACAAACTTTTGCTTTATATTTGGTCTGATTATGGATAAAGTCAAACGTGTTATCATAAAGCTGTTAATAATTTTTATCTCAATTTTTTTCATTGATGGAGGTAAAACTATTTTGCTTATTGGTAATAATATACAAATCCTTCTGAATCATAATCAAAATAGTGACCTCGAAATTCCTCATCTTCATAATCTTAATAAATCTGATGATGATGAAAAATGGATGAATTCAAATTCATTTGGACTTTCATGCTTATATAAAAAGCTTCCCCTTTTTCCCTATTATCTTAATAAAAGGGCGGAGGACTATACAGTATTAGTTTGGCAACCTCCAAAATCTCTGTAATAACAATCACCTTTTAATAAGAATTCCCTCGAAAATAACTTTTGCAATCAATTGACATTTATGGTGCCTTGTTTACTATTCATATATTTCTCAATAGCTTTCTGATACGGACTAAAATAAATTTGATAATAATGAACCTGTCATTTCAAGCAGAAATTAATAAAGGTGTTACACAAAAAGAGGCATCAGCGAAACTTCAAAAAGAAGGATACAACGAATTACCTTCTTCAAAGCCGAAAAGTATATTTAAGATCGCATTTGGTGTAGTAAAAGAACCTATGTTCCTGCTGTTGGTAGCTTGTGGAACCTTGTACTTAATACTTGGTGATATACAGGAAGGATTAATGCTTCTTAGTTTCGTATTTGTTGTGATGGGGATCGAGTTTTATCAGGAGAAAAAAACCGAAAAAGCTCTTAATGCGCTGAAAGATTTGGCTAGTCCAAGAGCGCTTGTAATACGTGATGGTGAAACAATCAGGATACCAGGGAAAGAGGTTGTGACAGGAGATATTGTGGTTTTGCAGGAAGGAGACAGGGTTCCTGCGGATGCTATTGTACTGAACAGTACCAATTTGTTGGCCGATGAGTCACTGTTAACCGGAGAATCGGTACCTGTCAGAAAAAGAGAATGGGGAGAAGGAGAAAGTATGTTCATGCCCGGAGGAGATGATATACCGGTTGTTTATTCAGGATCTATGATTGTTCAGGGAAATGGATTGGTAAAGGTTACTGCCACTGCATTAAATACTGAAATCGGGAAAATCGGGAAAGCACTTGAATCAGTTAAAGAGGAATCCACCCGGCTAAAAAGGGAAATGGGGACTTTAGTGAAACGCCTGACTGTTATTGGTATTCTCTTATGTGTTATGATAATTGTCATTTATACTTTGACAAGGGGGGATTTATTAAAAGGTTTTCTGGCAGGAATTACTCTGGCAATGGCCATGCTTCCGGAGGAATTTCCAGTGGTCTTAACCATTTTCCTTGCTCTTGGAGCATGGCGAATGTCGAAAAAATCAGTGTTAACCCGCAAGCCTGCTGCCATTGAGACACTTGGCTCTGCCACAGTTTTATGTACTGACAAAACAGGCACTATCACCCATAATAAAATGACTGTTACACGACTCTTTAACGGGACTGATTTTTCCAGCATAGTATCAGGAGATACCTTCCCTGAACCATTCCACAAAATTATTGAATATGGAATTTTGTCGAGTCAGGCGAATCCTTTTGATCCTATGGAAAAGGCTATTATAAATATCGGCGACAAGTTTCTTCAAAATTCAGAACATATCCATGCTGACTGGATAATGGAAAAGGAATATCCATTATCTAAAGATCTATTGGCCATGTCAAGGGTATTTTCAAATACAGGGTCTAAAGAAAAGGTAATTGCCGTAAAAGGAGCCCCTGAAGCAATCTTTGACCTTTGTCACCTGAAGAATGAAACAATATCCTGGTATGAAAAAGCAGTAGCCGAAATGGCCTCAGAAGGATTAAGAGTTTTAGGGGTAGCCAGGGCTAATCTAATACCCGGAGAACTGCCAACATATCAACACGATTTTGATTTTGAATTTGTAGGATTGATAGGATTGTCAGACCCAATCAGGAAGAATGTCCCTGATGCTGTAAAGGAATGTTATAAAGCGGGTATCAGGGTAATTATGATTACAGGCGATTACCCTGTAACAGCAACCAATATTGGGAAAGATATAGGAATTAAAAATCCGGAATTCTGCATAACAGGTTCAGAATTAAAAGAGATGACTGAGGATGAACTTTGTGAACGCATTAAAGTCGTGAATATTTTTGCACGTGTGATTCCGGAGCAGAAGCTTAAAATTGTCAATGCTCTTAAGAAAAATAACGAAATAGTAGCTATGACAGGCGATGGGATCAATGATGCCCCTGCTCTCAAAGCTTCGAATATAGGAATTGCCATGGGTGAAAAGGGTACCGACGTCGCAAGGGAGGCATCTTCCCTTGTATTAATGGACGATAATTTTGCATCAATTGTAGGTGCTGTGAAAATGGGGCGAAAAATTTTTGATAACCTTCAGAAAGCACTGGGATATATTTTTGCTATCCACGTTCCAATTGCCGGATTGTCTTTGATCCCGGTATTGTTCGCTGACTTACCCCTCATCCTGTGGCCTGTTCATATAGTTTTCCTTGAATTAATCATTGATCCGGCCTGTACCATGATCTTCGAAGCAGAAAAAGAGGAAAAAAATGTAATGTCCCGACCACCAAAAGATATTAACGAGCCATTCTTCGGTTCGGGAAAAATACTATTTAGCTGCCTGCAGGGCGTAGGAATCATTGTTATTTGTCTGCTTATATATTTTATAGGACTTAAAATTGGATATTCCGAAAAAGGTGTCAGAACACTTACATTCGTTACATTAATAGTCTCAAATATTTCTGTTATTCTTTCAAACCGCTCATGGACATCCGGATTTTTTAAAATTCTTTCAACTCCAAACAAAGCTGTCGCGTGGATTATTGGAGGGGCAGTTGTCTTCCTGATCCTGATCCTTAACGTACCATTTCTCCTGAACCTGTTTCAATTTGAAAAAATTGGTTTTCTGGAATTAATGGTATGCTCGGTGGCAGGTTTTTCAAGCATTATCTGGTTCGAAATATATAAACAAACGAAGAAAACCGGAAAATCAATTATTGGCATATAGACCCGGTGAAATTTTTAATAATTGAAAATCAAAAAGGTATGCCTTGGATATCGATACATCTGATGAAGACCAGATGGAACAATCATATATGGGATTTGAAGAATTTTTCTCACTTATAAAAATTTAACTATTATGAAATCAATTTTTTCAAAATTATTTTTAGCAATATTATTCTGTACAGCTTTTGCGACTATTGGTTACAGTCAGCTTTATGAATGGCGCGGACCCGGCCGAAGCGGTATTTATAATGAGTCGGGATTGCTCAAAAAGTGGCCTGAGGGCGGCCCTAAACTTTTATGGGAAGCCGGAAAAATGGGAGATGGTTATTCTTCTCCAACTGTCACTGATGATGCTGTTTATGTAACCGGAAGGAAAGACAGCAACGATGTTCTTACTGCTCTAACTCTTGACGGAAAAAAGAAATGGGAAACAGTCTATGGTAAAGCCTGGATGGCAAATCATACAGGGTCGAGATGTATCCCAACATACTATAACGGAAATATATTCCTTATCAGCGGAAGCGGGGATATTG
>DATKXL010000241.1:0-11046 GCA_035529055.1 Bacteroidales bacterium | reverse complement strand
TAAGATAGCAAATGTTAATAAACTTAAAAATTTTGTCTTGCATTGAGATATATGCTTACCTAATTTAGCGAATACCCGCTTTAAATATCAGTGGTCGTTTAATCTCATCACTATCAGAGAATAACAAAACTATTTTTTATATTATGGGAGAACTTTTTGTTCAGGAATCTGCCGTTGCAGCAGAAAAAACAACAGAAGAGCAATCAATACCCGAGGTTCAGAAGAAAGGGACAGGGAAGGAAGTCATCAGGTCAAAAGAAAAGGAAAGAGTTGTCTATTCGCATGATGAAGCCGTAGAGGAAAGCATTGAATATTTCAGGGGCGATGAACTGGCAGCAAGGGTATGGGCAAACAAATACGCGCTTAAGGATTCCTTTGGAAACCTGTATGAAAAGACCCCCGATGATATGCATCACCGCCTGGCCCGCGAAATACACAGGATGGAGAGGAAATACAAAAATCCACTTCCGGAAGATCTCATTTACAGTGTTCTTAAAGATTTTAAATATATAGTGCCGCAGGGAGGACCAATGACGGGTATCGGTAACGACTACCAGATTGCTTCATTGTCAAACTGTTTCGTTATCGGAAACGATGGCACATCGGACTCCTATGGCGGCATAATGAAGATTGATCAGGAGCAGGTACAGCTTATGAAACGCAGAGGCGGCGTGGGGCACGACCTGTCACATATCAGGCCCAAAGGGACTCCGGTTCTTAACAGCGCCCTATCTTCAACGGGTGTGGTGCCTTTCATGGAGAGATATTCAAATTCTACTCGCGAAGTGGCACAGGATGGGCGACGGGGCGCATTAATGCTCTCAATATCAATTAAACATCCGGACTCAGGTAAATTTATTGACGCAAAGATGGAGTGCGGTAAGGTTACAGGAGCAAATGTCTCGGTAAAACTGACCGACGAATTTATGGAGGCAGTCGAATCAAAATCAATGTTCCGGCAGCAATACCCTATCAAATCAGATAATCCAAAGTTTGTAAAAGAAACAGATGCCGGCCAGCTCTGGGACAAGATAATCCATAATGCATGGAAATCAGCAGAACCTGGTGTACTATTCTGGGATACAATAATCAGGGAGAGCGTTCCCGATTGCTATGCCGATCTTGGTTATGCAACAGTCTCAACAAATCCGTGCGGAGAGATCCCTTTGTGTCCGTATGACAGTTGCAGGTTGCTGGCTATCAATCTTTTCAGTTATGTTGTTGATCCCTTTACGGAAAAGGCGAAATTCGACTTCGAATTATATAAAGAACATGTCGGCCTTGCACAACGGATGATGGATGACATAATAGATCTGGAGCTGGAAAAAATTGATTCAATTCTTTATAAAATTGATGCAGATCCTGAATCTGATGAATTGAAGGCAGTTGAAAGAAACCTCTGGAAGAATATCAGGTTGAAATCCGAGGAGGGAAGAAGAACAGGAATAGGCATTACTGCTGAAGGCGACATGCTTGCAGGGCTTGGACTGCGTTATGGAAGCGACGAAGCAACAAGTTTCTCTGTAGAGGTTCATAAAACACTCGCCCTGGAAGCATACAAATCATCCACATACCTTGCAAAAGAAAGAGGCCCTTTTGCAATTTACGATGCTGAACGGGAAAAGGATAATCCTTTCATTCTGAGAATGAAAGAGGCAGATCCGGTCATGTTTAATAACATGGTTAAATTCGGCCGGAGAAATATAGCGCTTCTGACAATAGCTCCAACAGGTACAACAAGCCTGATGACCCAGACCACATCAGGGATCGAGCCGATATTTTCAACTTTCTATAAACGCAGAAGGAAAGTTAATCCCAATGATAAGGCTGTTAATGTGACATTCCAGGACGAGGTAGGGGATTCATGGGAAGAATTTAACGTTTTCCATCATAAGTTTGTTGACTGGCTTAAGCTTCATGATTATGATCCCGATGAAGTTACACGGATGAGAGATGAGGAGATTGAATCAATAATTGCCAAATCACCTTATTATAAAGCAACAGCCAATGATGTCGATTGGATAGCCAAGGTAAAGATGCAGGGAGCCATCCAGAAGTGGGTTGACCACTCGATAAGTGTTACAATCAACCTTCCGGCCGATGCGAAAGAAGAGCTGGTCAGCGAGCTCTATCTTACTGCATGGAAATCAGGTTGTAAGGGAGCAACAGTCTATCGTGACGGATCAAGGAACGGAGTTCTCATTGCCGGAAGAAATGAGATGCGCACAGAACGGCCGAGACGCCCGAAAGTGCTTGAATGCGACGTGATAAGGTTTAACTTCATTGATGAAAAATGGGTCGCTTTTGTAGGACTCAAAGAGGGAAAACCCTATGAAATATTTACCGGTATTGCCGATGAAGAAATCTTCCCTATACCCAAAACCATCATCAAGGGAAAGATTATCAAAATAAGAGATGATGACGGGAAAACTCGCTATGACTTTCAATATACCGACAAATACGGCTATAAGAAAACAATCGAAGGCCTTTCTCATATGTTCAAACCGGAATTCTGGAACTATGCAAAACTTATTTCCGGAGTTCTGAGACATGAAATGCCTATTGCCGATGTTGTGAATCTTGTATCATCACTTAAATTCGACAGTGAGTCAATCAATAACTGGAAAAACGGAGTCGAAAGAGCGCTGAAAAAATATATTCCGAATGGCACAAAAGCCAAAGGAAAGTGCGGTGAATGCGGTTCTCATAACCTTGTATATGAGGAGGGTTGCCTTATCTGCAAAGATTGCGGATCATCAAAATGCAGTTAGCAGATTTACGCGTATATTTATTTTAAAACTCCCAGTTCCCGGCCGACTTTTTCAAAGGCTCCAATTGCTTTATCAAGGTGTCCTGTTTCGTGGGCTGCTGAAAGCTGGACCCTTATCCTTGCCTGATCTTTAGGGACGACAGGATAATAAAAACCAATCACATAAATACCTTCTTTCAAAAGTCTGGAAGCAAACTCCTGTGACAGTTTTGCATCATACAGCATAACCGCACATATTGCCGATTTAGTGGGTTTAATATCGAAACCCAGCCGTGTCATCTTATCAATAAAATATTCGGCATTCCCGTGAAGCTTATCCTGAAGCTCATTGGTTTCAGTCATCATTTCAACCATCCTTATACCGGCTGCAGCTACCAGGGGTGGTATTGAATTTGAGAAAAGGTAAGGTCTGGATCTTTGTCTTAACAACTCAATAATCTCCTTTTTGCCTGTAGTAAAGCCTCCAATAGCCCCTCCGAAAGCTTTTCCAAGAGTTCCTGTGATTATCTCAATTTTCCCTTTCAGGTTATAGAGTTCGGTCACACCTCGTCCGGTTTCCCCGACAACTCCGGCAGAATGGGATTCGTCAACCATAACCATGGCATTGTATTTTTCTGCCAGTGCCACGATCCTGTCGAGGGGAGCCACATTACCGTCCATCGAAAAAACACCATCGGTAACAATGAACCTGAAGCGTTGTTCCTGGGCGAGCTGTAGCTGAGTCTCAAGATCCTCCATATCGGCATTTTCATACCTGTACCTTTTTGCTTTGCAGAGCCTCACGCCATCAATAATTGAAGCGTGATTCAATGCATCGGATATAATCGCATCTTCACTGGTCAGAAGTGGTTCAAAAACACCACCGTTAGCATCAAAACACGCTGCGTAAAGTATCGTATCTTCTGTTCCGAAAAATTCCGCAATGCGACCCTCCAGTTCTTTATGAAGATCAGTGGTCCCGCAGATAAACCTGACCGATGACATACCATATCCATGATCATCAAGCGCCGTTTTTGCTGCCTCAATAAGCTTTGGATTATTTGAAAGTCCCAGATAATTATTTGCACAGAAGTTAAGAACCTTTTGTCCGGTATTCAGTTCTATTTCAGCGCCCTGTGGCGAAACAATTATTCGTTCATTTTTATATAGTCCGGCTTCTTTTATCTCATTCAGCTGGTTTTTGAGATGATACTGATAGGGAGTGTACATTTGTATCTTTTTGCTTTTCAAAGAAAGTGCGAAACAGGAGCTTTTACAAATGATAAATTATGATGATAATCATTAATAACTATCTGCATTTAAAATTACAATCCATATTTTGCCACAATCTGTTCTTTGGTAAGCCCGAGGATTCCGTATTTATTACCGACTTTAATGAAGGCTGATAGAGCTTTATCCAGGTGATGTATCTCATGTCCGGCTGATATCTGGGTTCTGATTCTTGCCTGTCCATTCGGCACAACAGGAAAAAAGAATCCTATTGCATAAATACCTTCATTGTAAAGATCTTTTGAAAAGTCCTGTGATAATTTTGCATTGAAGAGCATTACGGGTACAATCGGGCTCTCTCCTTCTTTCAAAATGAATCCGGCGTCTTTTAAACCTTTTCTCCAGTATGCTGTATTCTTTTCAAGCTTATCGCGCCGTTCCGTACTTGAAGATAATATCTCGAAAACCTTTAATACACCGGAAACAATCACCGGAGCGATGGTATTTGAAAAAAGATAAGGCCGGGCTCTCTGTCTGCACATTTCCACAATTTCTTTTCTCCCTGAAACACATCCTCCTGATGCCCCTCCAAGAGCTTTACCGAAAGTAGTTGTGATAATATCTATTTTACCGATGACATTACAATGCTCATGAGTACCCCGTCCGGTTCTTCCGATAAATCCGGTTGAGTGAGAATCATCCACAAGAACCATTGCATCATATTTTTCACACAGTTTCACCATTTCATCAAGTCTGGCGATATCGCCATCCATCGAAAAGACCCCATCTGTAATGACTACCTTTATCCTTTTATCTGCGTGAAGTAAAAGTTTTTCTTCAAGATGTTCCATATTTGAATGCTTAAAGGTGTCGTGCTGGGCACTGCAAAGTCTCATGCCGTCGATTATGGAAGCATGGACAAGCCTGTCAGAGATCATAATATCCTCACTGGTAAGAATTGCTTCAAAAACACCAGCATTAGCATCCATACATGATGGGAAAAGAATGGTATCCTCAGTTCCCAGGAATTCTGTTACCTTATTCTCAAGTTCCCTGTGAATATCCTGTGTCCCGCAGATAAAACGAACTGATGACATGCCATAACCTCTTCTCTCAAGTCCATCATGTGCAGCTTTAATTACTTCGGGATGACTTGACAGACCAAGATAATTATTGGCACACATATTAATGACTTTCGTAACATCGGCTCCTGAAGGAAATTCTACTTCAATATCAGCAGCCTGAGAGGAATGAATGAACCGTTCCTCTTTATAGATCCCGGCATTACGGATATCTCCAAGCTGAGCCTGGTACAGATTCCTGATTTTATCGGTGTAACTCATTTTGTAAGTAATTAATTTATATTCAAATTATTAGGAAAGCAGTACCTCACAATTGTTATTGCCGGATGCAATAATTTCGGGAGAATTAAAGCTGGCAATTTAAAGGATTTATTTTAAGTACTGACTTACGAGGGAAACTATGCTGTTGACACTGTCAAAGGCCTCAGGAGTAGCTTTATTTGGCGGGATTTTTATCTTGAATTTATTTTCAAGAAAGACAAGTAATGAGACCATAGAAAAAGAATCCACGTATCCGCTTGAGATCAAAGGTGTATCATAGGATATTGTTTCATCTTCATCCTCCATATACTCATTGATCACATAATTCAGAACAAGATCTTTCATCTCCTGTAAATTTATTTCTTCCATTGAGCTATTATTTATGTTAAATGTATGAGATTTTTCATTCTTAAATTTTCAGTCATTTTCAAGGGTAGAAATATCGCCAATATCCTCACCCCACTCTTTTGCATGGAGCAGTCTTCTCATTATCTTGCCGCTTCTTGTTTTTGGCAGCTTTTCCATATACTCGATATCCTGAGGCATTGCCAGAGGCGACAACTTTTTCCTTATGAAGTTCATAATCTCAAGTTCAAGATCGGGACCTGGAATAAATCCTGGCTTAAGGGTGATGAATGCTTTTACAACCTCCATATTCACCTCATCAGGTTTTGCCACAACGGCTGATTCCCCTACAGCCGGATGTTCCAGAAGAGCGGACTCGACTTCAAAAGGACTTACCAGATGTCCCCCGGTATTAATAACATCATCATCTCTTCCAACAAACCAAAAATAACCTTCATTATCAATACTAGCTTTGTCGCCTGACAAATACCATCCGTTTACGAACTTTTCCCCGTATTTTTCTTCGTTATTCCAGTAACTACGCATCATTGAGGGCCAGCCCGGCTTAAATGCAATCAGTCCTATTTTACCTGGCTCTGTAATGGGGTGGTGTGTCTCAGGATCAAGCACAACGCCTGTGATACCCGGAAATGGTTTCCCCATCGATCCGGGCTTAACTTTCATTCCCGGGAAGTTGGTGATCATTATCGATCCTGTCTCTGTCTGCCAGAAAGTATCAAGAAAAGGTTTTCCGAATATTTTTTCAGACCAGATAACTGCTTCGGAATTCAATGGTTCCCCGACGCTTGCAAGATGACGCAAACTGGAAAGATCAAACTCTTTGATTACTTCATCGCCGGCTTTCATAAGCGACCTGATAGCAGTAGGTGCCGAATACCACATCGTGATCCTGTACTTCTCAATAAACCTGTACCATGCCTGAGCTGAGAAACCTGTATCGAGAACACAATGTGTGATACCAAGACTCCATGGTCCGATTATCCCGTAGGATGTTCCGGTAACCCATCCGGGATCAGCAGTACACCAGTAAATATCTTCATCCCGGAGATCGAGGACCCATTTAGCAGTAAGGTATTGTGATATAAGAGAATAGTGAACATGTTTTACTCCTTTGGGCTGACCTGTTGTTCCTGATGTATAGTGTAAAACTGACGGGGATTCTGCAACAGCAGGGAAGATCTCCATATTCTCAACGGGTAAGGATCCTTCCATGCTAAATGCAACCTCTTTATTCTCAAGAGTTTTTATCTTATTATGATCTACTATGATAATAAATTCAAGATGTGGGAGTCTGTCAAGAATTTTTCTGATTTTTGACAGGTGTTTTCTTTGTGTAATGATTGCTCGTGTCTGCGCATTTTCAAGTCTTACAAAAAGCGATTCATCACCAAACGCGGAAAAAAGAGGCTGGACTATCGCTCCTATCTTGAGGACTCCCAGGAATGAAAGATATAATTCCGGTATCCTGTCCATAAAGAGACAGACCCTGTCTTCATTTTTTACCCCAAGGTTTCGAAGGAAGGTTCCGATTGTATTTCCGGCAAGACGGATATCATTAAAAGTGTATTTCTTTTCAACACCGCCAAAACCTTCATAATAAAGAGCAATTTTATCAGCTTTCCCTTTCAGGCATATACGGTCAGAGCAATACCATCCTATATTTATAATATTACCCTCCTCATATTCGAGTTCATTTTCAGATACAGACCAATCGAAATTCTTCAGTCTTTCCTCATAAGGAACGAAATCCTGCATAGATGAAATTGAGTTTACCAGGTAATCACACTTAAGATATGCAAATTTTAAATATTCAATTGTTTTCTATATGAATTTAATCCCAGTTTAGAATGACTTTACCGCAATTACCCTGTTCCATGGTATCGAAGCCTTTCTGAAAATCGTCGATATGGAAGCGATGGGTAATAACCGGGTTGAGATCAATACCGCCAATGATCATCTGTTCCATTTTGTACCATGTCTCCCACATCTCCCTTCCATATATTCCCTTTAATGTGATTGCCTTAAAAATGATATCACTCCAGGGAACCTCAAAATCTGATGGGAGAATTCCGAGCAATGATATACCGGAACCGTTATACATATTGGAAATCATTTCAATAAAGGCTTTGGGCGATCCCGACATCTCCAATCCTACATCAAAACCTCTCATACCGAGTTTTCTGACTGCGTCAGATATCTTTTCTCCTTTTGAAGGATTCACGGTAAGTGTGGCTCCCATCTTCTTTGCAATATCAAGGCGGTAATCGCTGAGGTCGCTTGCTACAATGAACCGTGCACCGGCAAATTTTGCGATTGCCACAGCCATGCTTCCTATAAGCCCGGCCCCGGTGATCAGAACATCTTCACCAAGAAGAGGAAATGATAATGCAGTATGTGTTGCATTTCCGAACGGATCCATTATTGCTGCCCACTCATCGTGAATCCTCGGATCAAGGGGTATGACATTTGAGGAAGGGATCTTCAGATATTCTGCAAAAGAGCCATCAATATTTACCCCGATGCCAACCGTGTTTTCACAGACATGCTCTTTCCCCCTGCGACAGTTACGGCAATGCCCGCATGCCAGGTGCCCTTCCCCGGTAACCCTTTCCCCGATCTTCAGATTGGTCACTCCTGCCCCCATCTTTTCAATATTCCCCATATATTCATGACCGATTATCATTGGTGTTTTAATGGTTTTTTGGGCCCAGGGATCCCACTCATAAATATGAAGGTCAGTACCGCAGATCGCAGATTTTTTCACTTTAATAATAACATCGTTTAGCCCGGGTTCCGGAACAGGGACCTCCTGCATCCATAAACCTTTTTCAGGTCTGGCTTTTACAAGAGCTTTCATTGTTTTCATGAGAACCAATTAAAATGCTAAATTAATATAAATATATGTTCTAGCCCGGCAGATCTATCATAAGGAATTGATTTTATTTGTTTGCCCCTAACCCTGAAGGGAGCAAATAAAATCAAAATGTAAAAATTAACTCAAGTTGCTAGTCTCTGGTTCCTTGTTTCTGGTTAGTTGTTGATTAACACGGCAATATGCGTTTTTATTAAGATTTATCAAATATTTTTATAATAACCATGATGCTTGAACATCAAACAACCAGCAAAAGGCAACAAGTAACTAGCAACTTAGGTTAATTAACTGCCATTGTGTATCTTTGCTTTAATTTATAAATACTCAGAAACAAATCATGTTGCAGGTCAGAGTTCGTTTTGCACCAAGCCCCACAGGTCCTTTGCATATCGGAGGCGTAAGGACCGCACTATATAACTATCTTTTTGCGAGGAAGAACAACGGTGTCTTCATCCTGAGGATTGAAGATACTGACCAGGCAAGACTGGTGGCGGGTGCAGAAGAGTATATCATGGAATCCCTTAAATGGTGCGGGATAATTGCCGATGAAGGGGTAAATGAAGGAGGCAGTTATGGTCCTTACCGCCAAAGTGACAGAAAACATATTTATAAGCAGTATGCCGAAATGCTTATAGACAGTGGCGGTGCATATTATGCCTTTGATACCCCTGAAGAGCTTGAAGCCCTTAGAACTGCATCAGAAAAAGAAGGGAAAACATTTATTTATAACGCATCAGCCAGGGGAAACCTTAACAATTCAATCTCTTTAGACGATGTGGAATGGAACGCAAAGCTTGACAACGGAGAACCATATGTTGTACGATATAAGATGCCTCCGGATGAGGATATACATTTTGATGACCTGATAAGAGGTCACATAGTTGTAAACACAAAAACCCTTGATGATAAAGTGCTTTTCAAATCGGACGGGATGCCAACCTATCATTTAGCAAATATTGTGGATGACCATCTGATGGAAATAAGCCATGTTATCCGTGGTGAAGAGTGGCTTCCTTCTCTTCCGCTTCATTTCATGCTTTACCGTTCCTTTAAATGGGATCCACCTCTCTTTGCCCATCTTCCATTGCTTCTTAAACCGGACGGCAAGGGTAAATTAAGCAAACGTGATGGCGACAAAATGGGCTTCCCCGTATTTCCTCTTTTCTGGCCTTACGGAGAGACCGCACATGGTTACCGGGAAGACGGTTATTATCCTGAAGCATTTGTTAATATGATTGCATTGCTCGGATGGAACCCCGGAACTGAACAGGAGATATTTTCGATGGATGAACTGATAGAGGCTTTTTCCATCGACAGGGTAGGGAAATCAGGGTCACGATTCGACCCGGAAAAGGCAAAATGGTTCAATCATCAATATCTTCAGAAAGAAACAAATAATCAGCTTGCCCTTGAATTCCGTGAATTTCTGAGAGCAAAGGGATACCATATTGATATTGTTCAGATTGAAACGCTTGTAAGGATGGTAAAGGAGAGGGTAAGCTTTGTTAAAGAAATATGGGAACAAACAGATTTCTTTTTCAGGGCACCTGAACTTTATGATCAGGAAGCAATCAGCAAGAGATGGAAAGAAAGTACTCCTCTCCTGCTGGAAGAATTAATGACCATACTCAAAGAGACCACTGACTTTTCACCTTCCGGTACAGAGAGCGCTGTTAAAGCATGGATCGGGGAGAAAGGATATGACACCGGAGAGATAATGAATGCTTTCCGGCTGGTCATTGTTGGTTCGCTGCGCGGACCTCACATGTTCGACATAATAAACTGGATAGGTAAGGAAGAGACACTTATGCGGATAAAAAAAGGAGTTTCAATCATCGGAAAGTGACCATGATCAACCTTCCCCGGCCCGGAGATTATATTGACATTCATACACATGGAGTAAAATCCGCACCGGGAATCTTTGTTGTCAATAACCTTATGGCCCATGAACAACATGGACCTGAAGATATCTCAGGAACAGCTTTTACGGCGGGAATTCATCCCTGGTATCTGACACAACAAAACCATGACCAGCTGCTCAGGTTTGTTCTGAAACTGGCAGGTCATGAATCGCTTATTGCAATCGGAGAGGCAGGTTTTGATAAATTAAGGGGGCCATTAGTTGAACTTCAGCGAAAAACATTTGAAGAACAGGTAATCATTGCGAATGATTACAGAAAACCGGTTGTTATCCATTGTGTAAAAGCATGGGATGAACTGCTATCAGTCCACAGGAAGATGAAATCGGTAACTCCATGGCTTATACATGGTTTCAGGGGGAAGAAAGAACTGGCTCTGCAGCTTATATCCCGTGGAATGTTCCTGTCATTCTGGTTTGATTTTGTTATAAGTGAAGAATCAGCAGGACTGATCAGGTCGTTGCCAAAAGAGAGGATATTTCTTGAAACTGACGGGGCTGAGGTTGATATAAGGGATATTTATAACAAAGTAGCTCTCGATTTAGACATACCGGTTGAGGAATTGAA
>DATKXL010000240.1:0-14024 GCA_035529055.1 Bacteroidales bacterium | reverse complement strand
CGTATTTACGGACTTTTAAATGCTCAGTCGAATGAGCTGATCGAATTTGAAAACGGTATTGAAGCCATTGTCCTGAACCTTGAGGAAGACAATATCGGTGCGGTATTACTTGGGCCCTCTGAGGCGATCCATGAAGGCGACATTGTTAAAAGGACGGGACGTATTGCTTCAATTGGGGTAGGAGAAGGGTTGCTGGGCAGGGTGATCACACCCACAGGGCAGCCTCTGGATGGGAAGGGGCCCATTGAAGGAGAGCTTTTTAATCTTCCTTTTGAAAGGAAGGCTCCCGGTGTTATTTTTCGGCAACCAGTAAAACAGCCGCTGCAGACCGGAATAAAAGCCATTGATGCCATGATCCCGATCGGCCGTGGTCAAAGAGAGCTTATCATAGGTGACCGGCAGACCGGTAAAACAGCAATTGCCATTGATACAATTATTAATCAGCGGAGTAACTTTGAAAAGGGGAAGCCTGTTTATTGTATATATGTAGCAACCGGGCAAAAGGGTTCAACAGTTGCTAACATTGCAAAAATACTCGAGGAACACGGAGCTCTTGAATATACGGTTATCGTTCTTGCAACGGCTGCCGATCCTGCTGCATCACAGTTCTATGCCCCTTTTGCGGGAGCTGCAATAGGGGAATTCTTCCGCGATACAGGACGGGATGCTCTGATAATTTATGATGACCTGTCAAAACAGGCAGTTTCATATAGAGAGGTTTCACTTCTTCTGCGTCGTCCGCCTGGCCGCGAAGCATATCCCGGGGATGTTTTCTATCTACACTCCAGACTTCTTGAAAGAGCTGCAAAGATCATTGAATCAGATGAAGTAGCAAAACAGATGAACGATCTGCCCGAAACTATCCGCCATATGGTTAAAGGAGGAGGATCACTCACAGCACTGCCAATTATAGAAACTCAGGCAGGAGACGTATCAGCATATATTCCGACAAATGTTATCTCCATAACTGACGGACAGATTTTTCTGGAGACGAGCCTCTTCAATTCAGGTGTAAGACCAGCTATTAATGTGGGTATTTCTGTATCAAGGGTGGGCGGTAATGCCCAGATCAAGGCTATGAAGAAAATTGCCGGAACACTTAAAGTTGACCAGGCACAATACCGCGAACTTGAAGCATTTTCCAAATTTGGTTCCGACCTTGATGCTTCCACTTTGGCAATTCTTAACAAAGGAGCTAAGAACGTGGAGATTCTAAAGCAGGGCCAGTATGCACCTGTACCTGTAGAAAAGCAAATCGCAATTATTTATTGCGGAACGATGGGTCTTCTTAAAGATGTCCCTGTAAATAAAGTGAAAGATTTTGAAAATGAGTATATTGAATACCTGGATCTTAAACACAGGGATATACTTGATGCTCTTAGTGAAGGGACTCTGAATAATGATATCACCGGAGTGCTTGAAAAAGCTGCCTCGGAACTGGTAGAAAAATACCGGCCTCAGTAAACAAAAATATAGTTGAAAACAGATCCTGAATGGCGAATTTAAAAGCTATAAGAGTAAGAATTGCTTCTGTTAAATCAACAAGGCAGATCACTTCAGCCATGAAGATGGTTGCTGCTGCCAGATTGAGAAAAGCTCAGGATAAAATTGTCAGGCTGAGGCCCTATGCAAATAAGCTTCATGAGATCCTTGTCAGCCTGTCCCAGAGTCTTGCCGATTCGGAGGTACCTAATATTTACAGCAGGAAATCAGACACTGAAAAAATACTTATAGTTGTAATAACCTCTAACAGAGGACTATGCGGAGCATTCAATTCCAATGTCATTAAAGAAGCAAAGAGGGTTGTGATTGAGAAGTATTACGACCAGTTTAAAAAAGGAAACCTTTGGCTCCTGACAATTGGGAAAAAAGGGTTTGATTATTTCAGGAAGCAGAAGGTAAGCATTCTTGAGGAACAAAACAGCCTGCTTAATGATCTTACTTTGGAAAAAGCTAACCCTGTAGTAGAAAAGATCATGAAAGGCTTCGTGACAGGTGAGTTTGACAGGGTGGATCTGATTTATAATCGGTTTAGAAACGCCGCTGTCCAGGACCTTACCAATGAACAATTCCTTCCTGTTGAAACAGCGTCCCAGGGAAAAGTTGAAACCTCTCCTGTTGATTATATTTATGAACCTGATAAAGAGGAGATAGTAAAGGAACTAATTCCTAAATCACTTAAAATACAGTTTTACAAAGCAATACTTAATTCTTTCGTGGCAGAACAAGGAGGCAGGATGACTGCAATGCACAAAGCAACTGACAATGCTACCACTATGATCCGCGATCTGACACTTCAGTATAACAAGGCAAGGCAGGCTGCAATTACCAGCCAGATTCTGGAGGTAGTGAGCGGTGCAGAAGCGCTGAAAGGGTAAACTCAAACTGAAAAACCGGGTATCGTGAAAACATCATGTATAATCAATCAGAGCTAAAAAAAATAGTTGACAGATCAATAGCCAATCTTTCGTATAATACGGAGGCTGAAAAGCTTATAGATCCTGTTAAATACATCCTTTCAATTGGAGGCAAGCGCCTGCGCCCGGTGCTGGCTCTTATGGCGTGTAACCTATTCAATGATAAAATTAATGATGCTGTAATACCGGTAACAGGACTGGAAATTTTTCATAACTTCACCCTGGTTCATGATGATATAATGGATCAGGCTCTTGTGAGAAGGAATTTTCCAACCGTTCACAGTAAATGGAACATAAATCAGGCAATATTGTCAGGTGATGTTATGGTGTTTATTGCAAATGAGTGCTTCCTGCAAACGCCACCTCATCTTCTGTCGAAAGTATTCAGAACTTTTAATAAAGCTGCAATTGAGGTCTGCGTAGGACAACAACTGGATATCGACTTTGAAATAGCCGCAATTGTTTCGCAGGAGGAGTATTTGAAAATGATTGAACTGAAGACGGCTGCCCTTCTGGCTGCCTCTGTTAAGATCGGTGCTTTTTTCGGAGGAGCAGAGGAAAAAGATTCCGAACTGCTGTATGAGTTTGGGAAGAACCTTGGACTTGCTTTTCAGATCCAGGACGATATGCTTGATATTTATGGCGATGTAAAAATCTTCGGTAAAGTATCCGGAGGAGATGTTGTTGCGGGCAAAAAAACGTACCTTTTTATAAAAGCAATGGAAATTGCATCTTCAGGCCAGCAAAAGCAACTCCAGGAGCAGTTCTCAAAAGAATATTCTGAACCCGAAGCCAAAATCAAAGCTGTCACCGCAATTTATGATCAGCATAATATTAAAACTATTACAGAGAATCTTGCAAATGAATATATAAAATCTGCCTTCACCTTTCTTGAAAAAGTAGGTGTTCAGCCTGCAAGAAAAGAAGAAATGATTCAGGTAACAAGATCCCTGATCGGGCGTGACCGTTGAAACTCAGAAATTGAGATTATACGCTGTTCAGAGTCAAACGTAAATATTATAATATTGGAATAATAAATAAATAACAGAGATCTATGTCAAAAAACAGAGGGAAGATCAGCCAGATAATAGGACCGGTGGTTGACGTATCGTTTGAGAAGCAGGGTTTTGAAATGCCTGACATCTATGATGCACTTGAGATAAAAAGGGATGACGGTTCTGTTCTTGTCGTTGAATGTGAGCAGCATATAGGTGAAAACACTGTCCGGACCATAGCGATGGACTCGACCGATGGTCTGCGCCGGGGAATGGAAGTAGTTGCGACCGGATTGCCCATTACCATGCCTATAGGAGAACAGATCAAAGGACGGCTCATGAATGTAACCGGTGAGGCAATTGATGGTATTGGAAAACTCGATAAAAAAGGTGGGTATCCTATTCACCGCGAACCACCTAAATTTGATGATCTTTCAACTGAAAAAGAGGTACTATATACAGGGATCAAGGTGATTGACCTTATTGAGCCATATTCAAAAGGAGGAAAGATCGGGCTGTTCGGGGGTGCCGGAGTAGGTAAGACTGTGATCATCCTTGAGCTGATCAATAATATCGCAAAAGCTTATTCAGGGCTTTCAGTTTTTGCCGGAGTTGGTGAAAGAACCAGAGAGGGCAACGACCTTCTCCGCGAGATGATCGAAGCCGGTGTAATAAACTATGGCAAGGATTTTCTTGAGAATATGGAATCCGGAGGATGGGATCTCTCAAAAGTCGATATGGATGCCCTCAAAGAATCCAAGCTGGCACTGGTTTTCGGACAGATGAATGAACCCCCTGGAGCAAGAGCCAGGGTAGCCTTGTCGGGTCTGTCTATTGCAGAACATTTCAGGGATGGTGATGGTAAAAGCGGAGGAAGAGATATTCTTTTTTTTATGGATAACGTTTTCCGGTTTACACAGGCCGGATCTGAAGTATCAGCTCTTCTGGGAAGAATGCCTTCGGCAGTTGGCTATCAGCCTACACTCGCCACCGAAATGGGTTTGATGCAGGAACGTATCACATCGACACGTCATGGATCAATCACATCAGTGCAGGCAGTTTATGTTCCCGCTGACGACCTGACAGACCCTGCACCTGCAACGACATTTGCCCACCTTGATGCCACAAGTGTATTAAGCCGTAAAATATCTGAACTTGGTATCTATCCTGCAGTTGATCCTCTTGATTCGACTTCAAGAATCCTGACTGCGGATATTGTCGGAGAGGCCCACTATAACTGTGCACAAAGAGTCAAAGAGTTATTGCAGAGATATAATGAATTGCAGGACATAATTGCCATACTCGGCATGGATGAACTTTCCGAAGAAGATAAACTGGTTGTTCACAGGGCAAGAAGAATACAGAGGTTTCTTTCACAACCCTTCCACGTTGCTGAACAATTCACAGGTATTAAAGGTGCCCTTGTTTCTATTGAAGATACGATCAAGGGCTTCAATATGATCCTTGAAGGTAAGGTTGACCAGTATCCTGAATCAGCATTTATGCTGGTCGGGACAATTGAGGATGCAATTGAAAAAGGAGAAAAAATACTTGCCCAGTCAAAATAATCTTGTTGCTTGTTGCGGGTTGCTTGTTACTGGTTAAAAATCAACAAGCAACTAGTAACCAGCAACATTAATTAACTATTTAGAATGAAGATCGAAATTATTACTCCCGAAAAAAAAGTCTTTGACGGAGACATTAAGTCTGTCAGGGTTCCAGGCAGAAAGGGATCTTTTCAGGTATTAAAGGATCATGCCCCGATCATTTCAACTCTTGAAAAGGGATGGGTTATATTAAGAGATCAGGCTGACAAAGAAATAACATATGAAATCAGCGGAGGAGTAATTGAGGTTAAGATGAACAAAATAATACTACTTGCCGAATCAGTGAAATAGAACACATACAATGACAACAGATGAGTTCCGTAAACATGGTCATGAGCTGGTTGAATGGATGGCCGGGTATATGGACAATGTTGAAAATTATCCCGTAAAGTCAGCTGTTAAGCCTGGTGAGATTTTTATAAAGATACCCGGAACTCCCCCGGCAAACCCGGAGTCGTTTGAATCGCTGATGCACGATTTTGAAGAGATCATTATGCCGGGCATAACCCATTGGCAGAGCCCCGGCTTTTTTGCCTATTTTCCCGCAAACACCAGTCCTCCCTCCATACTGGCTGAAATGCTGATTGCAGCTCTGGGAACTCAGTGCATGATATGGGAAACATCACCGGCTGCGGCAGAGCTGGAAGAAAAAATGATGGTCTGGTTGAGAGATCTTATAGGTCTTCCGGATTCCTTTGAAGGAGTTATTCAGGATACCGCATCAACGGCAACCCTGGCAGCTATTCTGACCGCAAGAGAAAAAATCAGCAATTTTTCAATTAATGATGAGGGGGCTGCCAGAGGCGGAATCCTCAGAGTATATTGTTCTGAGCAGGCTCATTCCTCGGTCGAAAAAGCGGTCAAAATAGCCGGACTTGGCAGAAAGAATCTGATAAAGATTCCGGTACAGGAGGATTTCTCACTTGATCCCATAAAGCTAAGAGAGGCTGTAAACAATGACAGGCAAAAAGGATTTATCCCCTGTTGCGTTGTTGCTACTATAGGAACAACTGGGACCATGGCAATCGATCCCATAAGGCCTGTCGGAGAAATCTGTGCCGAGAATGGCATCTGGCTCCATGTTGATGCCGCAATGGCCGGAACTGCACTTATCCTGCCCGAATTTCAGTGGATGCTTGATGGGAAGGAATATATAAGCAGCTTTGTTTTCAATCCTCATAAATGGATGTTTACTAATTTCGATTGCACAGCCTATTTTGTACGCGATCCCTCATTACTGATAAAGACATTTGAGATTCTGCCCGAATACCTTAAGACGAGGACCAGAGGGAAAGTTAATGATTACAGGGACTGGGGAGTGCCTCTGGGAAGGAGGTTCAGGGCTCTTAAGCTGTGGAGCGTTATAAGATCTTATGGGACAGAAGGGCTTCGCAGCAAGATAAGATATCATATCAGTATCGCCTCAAGGCTTTCAGAAATGATATCTGAAGAAAAAGATTTTGAGATACTTACACCTGTAAAACTGAATGTTGTCTGCTTCAGGTATAAAGCCGACGGGATGGCAGGTGATCAAATAAACCTCATTAATGAAAGGCTGAATCACCGGTTGAATGATTCAGGCAAGATATACCTGACCCATACCGTCATAAATGGAAAGTATGCCCTCAGAATGGTAACTGGCCAGACCAATGTAACCATGGAGCATGTTGAAAAGGCCTGGGATCTTATAAGGAGAACTGCCCGTAGCCTTTAGTGTCATCTACAGCTTGCTTTTACCGATATTCATGCCGAAAATGTCGATGTTGAAAAGTAAACCAAGATAAGGATAACTTCCAAAAGAACGCCAGGAAGCTTGTACACCGGTAGAAATCATAAAGGGAATGCGGAACAAATAGAAATCTGACATTAATTCTAACCCAAACGATTTAAATGTTTCCGTGTAATCATGGTAATCAGTTGTATTTCCCTGATCAGTTACACTAAAGATATAATTACCGGTTCCACGGGTAAAATCATAAAAGAAATTTGTCCGGATCCGCGTAAGATAGAGCAGGCTGGCAATATTAAAATCGGGATAGACCAGGGGCATAAAATAATCAACGGAAAGGAATTCAACCTTTTTTGAAATAATATTCTCAAAACTCCGGGAAAATGAAGTCCGGTTGCCAAGAATGAATTTTTCGGGATTCTGTTCCTCATATTCCAACCGTATTTTTATGCCATTGTTTGGCAGAAATCCCGGGAAAAAGAAAGCAGTTCTTGCTGTTGAAATATTTCCATAGAGTTTTTTATCGAAAGGATAAGACGAATAGCTCAGGTCAATGACCTGTGCCCAGCGGGGGTAAATATCACGATGTGCCGACCTTTGATAGTTTGAAAAATATAATCTTCCGGTGAGCTGGGTTTGTCCGGGATCATACATACCATCCTCTTTTATATAAATGTAGTTGTTATGATATACTGATGAACCCGAAAAATACAGATACTGAGAGAATCGACCACTTGAGAAGGTTAATGGAAGGGAAACACTATTTGTCATCTGGAGACCCTCTCTGATTTCAACCGGATCGGCTACCGTTTGTCGGAATTTTTGAATTTCCGGAGTGTGCCCGTAATTAACCTGAGATTCAAAGACAAGATACCAGCCCTGCCATTTGAGTCTGGAGTGTAACTTATGCCTGTTTTCCGAATATTCATAGCCTAAGGATGATATAAGAGTACTCAGGTTGTTTTGAGTCATAAGAGTAAAACCGGGTTTTATTGATGCCGGGTCAGTCTGAATTTCCTCAATGTCGGCATAGAAGGGCATCCAGCTGTGAAACTTGAAAATATGTTGCCATTTCCGGTAAGGTTTTTGAGTATAAACCTGATGGGGATCGCTGACATCTGAAGGGATTGTTCTGTTATATTTGTTGATAAGAAAAGAGGATGAACTGGAATTAACATCGGTCTCTATTGCTGCAGTGGGCAGGATTGTGTAGCAGATATTGTTCCCGGAAGAGGAATAATCTGCAAAAAGCATTGTGTAATCATTGACGATCAGATCACTTACCCCGAATCTTGACCTGGTAAGGGGCTTGACAGATTTATCGGGCGTACGCAGATAAATATTATCTGTTCCTGAAGCAGAACTGATAAAAAACAGCGAATCGTTCCTGACGAATGTAGATTGCAGATCATCTCTGCCGGCATCAATAAGTGTTCGCCATGTGTTATCCGTCAGACTATATGACATTATACCTTCACCCTGTGCTGTTAAAAAAATAACAGAAACCTGTTTGCCTGAAGCATCCCACTGAGGCCGCTGAAGAGATACATTATCAGGGACCGGAGCAGTGTTAAGAATGTAACCGGTCGTGGCGTCAATAAATACCAGGTTGTTTTTATTTTCAATAGTGTTTTCAACAGCTGCTATAAAGTTACCGTCGGGTGAGATTGATGCTGACATAAACCTTGTTTTTCTTGTAAGCTGCTTTTTCTGACTTGTGTGGATATCCATGATCATGATCACTGACCAGTTACGGTTTTCCCACCTTGGATCGCGGCGCGTTTCAACCCATACAATATTCCCCTTTGCATAGGATATAAACCAGGGATATATCCTGCCCGGAATGAATATTCTTTCTTCAGTTTTTTTCCGGGGACTTATGAGGACGAATGACGGGGGTTTAGATAAAGAGGTCTTAACGGCGATTATGCTGTCAGGGCCGGCAATTAATGGCGAATGGTAATTGATATATTTATTCCCTTTTTCGGGATTCAGTATCTCATAGGTTTCACTCTCTGACCGGGAGTCATCTGAAATCCATATGTTTTTAAGAGTATCAAAAGTTTCCCTGTATAACCTTTTTTTTGTGAGGGAGGCATTTTTAGAAAGACTTAAATTAACAGGATTTATTGTAAAAGGCAGATTTGCAGTATAATTGAGTACTCTGTTCCATAGCTGTGGATCATATTTCACTTTTGACCAGGTAAGCATCTGATACCCCGACTCATAATGATCCGGAACAAAATCCCTGAACGATCCGTTCACTATTTTATCATATTTGTACATTCCGCCTTTTTCAACAGTGATTGCTTTTAGCTGTTTCTGAAATGAAGGACTTCTTCCTCTTCCTGATCCGGTCAATGCCGATTCATTAAAAACAGCATCCCCCTCAAGATACCAGAAAGGTAAAAGAGATGAAACAAAACCAGGCATCTGTTCCCCCAGTAAGACAGAAAATACCTTTGTAAATCCTTTATTAAGGGATTCCATCTGAAATACATGCGTCAGTTCATGAATTGCAAGTTGTTCATTGGGATCGAGCGGAATAGAGTTCTGGTCAGGAGTCGGGTAAACCTCCATTCGTCTGGGAGCCCAGGCTACATATCCGTTCGACTGGGTTGTATGGTTGTGAATAATAACCGGAATTCTGAATCTCTTATCCGGATAAAAAGCAGTAAGCTTTGACCAGGCATTTTCAAGCGATCTGGCAAATTCTATCCCCCCCTGTCCGTAATCCCGTGGATAAATTACTGTGAATTTCCCGGTTTTTATCTGCATCCATTTCAACGAGGCAGGGTCCTGCCCTGTCTCATAATACTGGGCAGAAGAAACAGTAAACAACAGTAATAAAACAATACAAAATAGTAATGAAATAATTTTCATGTCTGTTGTTTGCTCAAAAATAACAAATTATGTGAGTAACCATACCCGGGCCGGCATTATAAAAAAAATAACTAATTTCGTTGCTGACCAATTAGTGATATTCTCCAAAGAAAAGAAACCGGGACAATGAAGAAATACAGGTTAATTAATAACATAACCGGATGGGTGGTATTTGCCATTGCTTCTGCAACCTATCTTCTGACTATAGAGCCCACCGCAAGTCTGTGGGATTGTGGTGAGTTTATTGCTTCTGCTTTTAAGCTTGAAGTGGGTCACCCTCCGGGTAACCCTGTTTTTATGGTACTGGCCAGGTTTTTCACTCTCTTTGCAGGCAATGATGTTTCAAGGGTAGCTGCCATGGTAAATGCAATGTCAGCATTGGCCAGCGCATTTACAATTCTGTTCCTTTTCTGGACTATAACCCATCTGGCAAGAAAAATTCTGGTTAAGCAGGAATCAGAGTTTAATTCGGGGAGGATCATTGCAATCATATCTGCCGGAGTTGTTGGATCACTTGCATTCACATTTTCCGATTCGTTCTGGTTTTCAGCTGCAGAAGGCGAAGTATATGCGACATCTTCTCTTTTTACGGCCCTTGTCTTTTGGGCAATCCTTAAATGGGAAGATGTTGCTGATGAAGAATATGCTGACAGATGGATTATCCTTATTGCCTTCCTGATGGGGCTTTCTATAGGCGTTCATCTTCTCAACCTTCTGGCACTTCCTGCAATTGTACTTGTATATTATTTCAAAAAATTTAAATTCACCTGGAAAGGATTCATCATCTCAATAGCATCTTCATTTATTATTCTGGCCCTTCTTCTTTTTGCTATAATCCCGGGAGCCGTGACAATATCTTCAAAACTTGATCTGCTTTTTGTAAATAGTCTTGGATTGCCAGCCAACAGCGGGATGATCTTTCATGCTATGATCATAATAGTGTTTTTTGTTCTGGCTGTCAGATCTACTTTAACATCATCAGATTCAGTTAAAAATGCGATCCTTACTATCGCAGCTTTGTTACTGACAGGGATCTGGATAATATCGGGATCGACAGCTCTTAATCTGCTGGCACTGGTTATGATATCAGGATTTACCTGGTATCTGGCACGTAAAAACAGAGCAATACTGAATAGTGTTCTTACAGCAATCATGGTAATTCTGATAGGGTATTCCTCAAATGCTATTATTGTGATCCGTTCATCTGCCAATACCCCTCTGGACGAGAACAATCCTGAAAATCCTTTCAATCTGCTTTATTTCCTCAACAGGGAGCAATATGGACAAAGACCATTGGTTCACGGTCAGTATTTTAATGCACCCACCATTGATTATATTGAAGGAAAGCCTCAATATGCTCTGGAAGAGGGAAAATATGTAATAACCAATCGCACCCTCGAACGGGTCTATGACCCGCGCTTTCTTACTCTTTTTCCAAGAATGTGGAGCGATCAGAGTGATCATGAAGCTGTTTATAAGGATTGGGGGAGAATAAAGGGTATCCCATTACAGGTTACAGATCAGTCGGGAGAAAAGAGTGTAATTCGAAAGCCGCGCTATGGAGAAAACCTGAGGTTCATGTTATCTTATCAGTACGGGTATATGTACTTCAGATATTTTATGTGGAACTTTTCGGGAAAACAAAATGACACACAGGGAACAGGAAGCGCACTAAACGGTAACTGGATAACCGGAATAAAATTTCTGGATGAACCAAGGGTTGGGACATCCGATCTTCCTGATGACATGCAAAAAGATACTTCAAGAAACAAATACTACCTGTTGCCATTTATTCTCGGGCTTGCGGGGATGTTCTATCAGCTAAACCGTGATAACAAAAACTGGTGGATTATCTTGCTGCTCTTCCTGATGACCGGCGCAGCAGTTGTTTTTTATCTGAACCAGTATCCAAATCAGCCAAGGGAAAGGGATTATGCATATACCGGATCATTTTATTTTTTCGCGGTATGGATCGGATTGGGGGTGCTTGCTGTTTTTGAAGCTCTTTCAAAAGTGACGGGCGAGAAAATTGCAGCTCCTGTTGCCGGACTTTTGTGTTTGCTTGCCGTACCGGCGGTTATGGGATCAGAAAACCGGGATGATCATGACAGGTCGGGCCGCTACCTTGCCAGGGATGTAGCTTTTAATTATCTTAATTCCTGCGCTCCCGATGCAATTCTATTCACCAACGGCGACAATGATACTTTCCCTCTATGGTACGCTCAGGAAGTAGAAGGTAAGAGAACAGATATTCGTGTCTGTAATCTGATGCTCCTGAATACCGACTGGTATATAGACCAGATGAAACAGAAGTTTTATGAGTCTGAGCCATTGCCGGTCACCTTACCTGTTCAGAAGTATTACGATGGAATCAACAACCAGGTTTTTATAGTTGAAAAAACGAAGGATCCTGTTGATATATCCACAATTATCGAATGGGTAAAAAGTGATAACAAAGCAACAAAGGTGCAGGTGTCACCCACTGAAATGCTTGATATTATCCCTTCACGTACAATAAGAATACCCGTGGATTCATCCCGGGTCATTGCCTCAGGAACAATTAAGCCTGAAGATGCCGCTAAAATAGTTCCTTATATAGATATCAGGCTTAAAGGGAATTCAATTCTGAAGAGCCAGCTTATTATTCTTGATATTCTGGCTCATAATAACTGGGATCGCCCCATATATTTTGTTACGGGCTATCATAACGATGCATTTGGTCTGGAGGAATATTTTCAGCTTGAAGGACTTGCATACAGGTTTGTCCCGATTAAATCGCAGAATAACAGCTGGGTTGACTATGGCAGGATTGACAGCGATATTCTGTATGAAAATCTGATGACAAAATTTGTTTGGGGTGGGGCAAACGACGAAAAGGTGAATATTGACTACAATCATTTGAGAACTCTGATAGTAGTAAGGGCAAGGCTAAATTACGCCCGACTTGCAAAAACCCTGGCCTCCGAAGGCAAAAATGAAAAGGCTCTTGAAGTGCTTGAACGTTGCATGGAAGTTCTTCCTCTTGAAAAGATTCCCTATGATCCTTATTTCCCTGATATAATTGAAGCCTACTTTATCGCAGGTGCTTCTGACCGGGCTGTTGATCTAACAAATGATCTGTGCGACTTTTATTATTCACGTCTTGATTATTATCTGAAGCAGGATCCATATATAATCAGTTCAGCAGAATATGAGATTCAGACTGCTATTCAATACAGTTCCAGAACTGCAAACTTTTGTATGGCACATGGAAAAACGGAAATGGCGGACGAGATCAACAGGAATCTTGAAAAGTATTATACTGAATATGCAGGGAAGCGGCAACCTGCTATAAAGTGATATTTTCAGCGCAAGTAAGAAACTGAACTGTTCACTTCCTGTTTAAGGTATTTCTCAAGCAGAAAATAAATATTCTCAGGATATACAGGTTTTAAGATATATTCATTGCAGCCGGCAATATAAGCTTCGGATTTTGTCTGTTCAGAGGTATAGGCAGTTATCATCAGTACAGGCACATTTTTTCTCTCTTTTCTGAAGGCTCTTGTGCAGTCAATTCCATTTATCAGTGGAATAAGAAAATCCATTATCACCAGATCGATCCGGGCCTCTTTATTATTGTTCAGGTAATCAATAAAATCTTTGCCGGTACGGAATTTCTTTACTTCTGCCCCCGTACTTTGAAGCAAAGTTTCATAATACCTCATCGAAGGTACATCATCCTCAACAACGACAATGGTCTTGTTTTTTAGTTCTAAATTGCTGAAATTCAGGGGCATTGCAGTTTGGGTTTATGCTTGTATAAATTTACCACAATATACAAATGACATTTAAATTAACCTTCTCAATTATTAACAACTTTTCAACAATTTTTATGCCGGAATAACTTTATGAACAAATCTAACGGCATTCCCACGCTATCCGGGTATTTCCGTTAATAACATCAGGGGTCGCTTCGATAGCAATCAGTTTTGCATCGCAATATTCTGTTTCAGGTCCTTCCTGATCAACAAGGCCGTTTATATAAGTTACCTGTCTGCAGATTTTACAAGTGTTAAGAGCTTCACACGAGGTGAATGCCCAGGTCAGAAATAAAAATGTACAGCCAAAGAACAGTTTTCTTTTCATGGAAACCCTTATTTCAATATCAAATATACAAAATCTCCTTCCTTTTAGATAGGTTTTTGAGTAAAAAGGTTGCTTTGTAAAAAATAATGAATACATTAATGCAACAATTTTGTAAATCTTATGTCATTTAGCAGGAATGAAAACAATAACGGAATAAAATCGATAGTCATGGAAGATTCAAAAATGAAGAAACACGTAACAGTAGTTGGAGCTATACATATTGGTTTTGGTACCCTTGGTCTGATTGCAGCATTGGTTGTATTCTTTG
>DATKXL010000239.1:0-7284 GCA_035529055.1 Bacteroidales bacterium | reverse complement strand
TATATGGCCATCTGATCTTGTTTTAATTTCAGATAATTCAGGTTCAGGCATTTGATAGAGTTCTATAATAACAGATTTCTTCTTTGTCATTATCACATTTCCTGTATTACCCTTATGCTTAAATGTTGACTCCATAACTGTATTGAATCCAAGCCGATTATAGAATTCTTCAGATACACAAAGATCTGAAACCGGAATGCCAATATGCTGTATCCCTTTAAACATTTTGTCCGGTATTTTACCCATACTGTATGTGATTTAAGATTTAACTATTCGTAATCAATATTGGTAATAAATAAAATAATTTGACTAATTTGCAACAAATAATTTTATCATAAAAATAATACAATTCAAGTATAAAAACTTCGCTTATGAAAAGGCCTTTTATTTCAGTCACAGCACTGGTTGTATCACTTTTACTCTTGGCCAATGGTCCTTTGGTTGGTCAGAAGAAACCAAAGATTCCAGAGCGCGGATTTATAAGTTCAGAGCCTGCTACAACATGGGAGGAAGGCCTGATCAGTGGTAATGGTACCATAGGGGTGAATATATTAAGCAAACCGCTTGATGAAACAATTATCTTCAGCCATGAGAGATTATTTCTTCCCAAGGGGGCACCAACTGTGCCGCCCGATAATTCTCATATGCTATTTGAAATACGAAACCTGATCGATAGAGGATTATATAAACAAGCTACTGAATTAGCATTCAACCTTTCGGGCCAGGAAGGTTTTATGTATCCCGATCCATTTGTCCCTGCATTTGACCTTAATATTACTATGGGTAATGATGGTAAGGTAAAAGACTATTATAGATCGGTTGATTTCCAGACAGGCGAAGCAACTGTTCACTGGGCGGATGACAGGGGTGTTTTTGAAAGAAAAATGTTTGTATCAAGGGCTGATGGTCTGGCAGTACTTTTAATAACTGGACCATCAGGCTCAATAGATTGCGAGCTGGCAATCAATCCCAGGAAGCCGTCTGATAAACTTGATGAACAGACAATTTCCAGATCTTATCAGGTTTTTGAAAATCATGTTTCAAATATTGTAAAGAAGGTCGAAGATGCTTCAATTACCTATAGCAATACATTTACGAAAGCATACCCCGGGAGTATTCATGCACTGGAAGCAGTGGCAAAAATTGTTTTGAATAATGGTAAATTGACTGAAAACAGGGAGTCTGTCCAGATTTTCGGAGCCGACAGAGTTATGGTGCTGATCGATCTTGAGATGCTTTATGATCCTGATAATTCTGAAACAGATAAGATGAAAGAGTTTATGTCGGGCTTATCCACTGACTATTATAAACTATTGCAGAAGCACGCCTTACTTCATGGTGAATTGTTTAATCGTATGAGAATTGATCTTGGGGGTGGTAAAGATCATAATCTTACCACTGAAGAGTTGATGGAGAAGTCTACTAATGACAATATGAACATGGCCTTGCTTGAAAAAGAATTTGATGCAGCCAGATATAATATTATTTCCTGTGTTGGGGAATTGCCTCCAACTTTACAGGGAGTCTGGGGTGGAACATATGTGCCGGGGTGGGCGAGTGATTTTACACATAATGGTAATGTACCTTCAGCTATTGCTAGCCTGCTTATGGGAAATATGCCTGAACTAATGCTGGCTTATACATCTTATATGGAATCTGTTGTTCCATATATGGAGATAAACGCTAAACATATCTTCAATTCAAGGGGGATTATATTACCGTCCCGATCAACAACAAACGCTTATAATAATGCACTTGCTCCAGGCTTTGCAGGAGGATTCTGGGTGAGTGGTGCAGCATGGGCAGCTCATTTTTTCTATGATTATTATCTCTATACGGGTGATAGAGAATTTCTTGCAGAACATGCATTGCCATTTATGGAGAAAGCAGCCTTATTCTTTGAGGATTATTTGTATGAGGGTCCGGATGGAAAATATGTCTTTTCGCCGACCCAATCACCTGAAAACACACCTGGCAACATTAATTCACAGGGTTCTTTTAATGCTACCATGGACGTTGCGGCAGCTGAGGAGTTATTGATAAATATTATTAGTGCCTCGAAGGAATTAGGAGTTAATCAGGATAAGATACCTTTATGGGAAGCAATGATCGAGAAAATGCCTCCATACATGATAAATGAAGATGGGATTATTAAAGAGTGGCTTACACCTAAGCTTGATAATAATGATGCTCACCGACATTCATCACAACTTTATCCCCTGTTCGACGGAATTACTCCAGAGATAGAAGCCAGTAAAGAACTACAGGATGCATTCAAAAAAAGTATTGAATATAAGCTTGACAAGCACTGGAGAGGTAATAGATCGGGCTTTATGTCATTCGGACTTGTACAACTTGGCCAGGCATCAGCAAGCCTGGGAGAAGGGGAACTGGTTTATGAATGCCTGCAGCACCTGGTAAATCGTTTCTGGCTCAATAACCTGGCATCAATGCATAATCACCGTACCTTATTCAATATGGATATTAGTGGCGGTATGCCTGCTGTTCTTATAAAGATGCTGGTAGCATCAGAACCGGGGAGATTATGCCTCTTACCGGCTTTGCCCTCAAAATTTGAAACAGGTACAATCGAAGGTGTTCTTTGTCGGGGTCAGATTGAAATAGGTAGTTTGCAGTGGTCCGGAAAAGAAATAATTATTACCCTGGTATCTGCAAAGAGCCAGACTGTTTTATTTGAGTTCCCTTCTGATATATCAGGAATATCAGTTATAAGAGGAGATGTAGAGATTAAGGATGCCGAATCAAACAGTCGTTCGCTTGTTCTATCAGAAAAGAAGGAAGTTACTCTGAAGATTAATTTAAAATAATTGAAAATATGAATACACTTGGTTTAACTGTTTTATTTTTTTTTGTTTTAGGCATATCGGCTTGTTCAGTTAAACAAGACCAACCCAATGTAATTCTTATAATGACAGATGACCAGGGATATGGTGATTTAGGTGTACATGGTAATCCATATGTAAAAACACCTAATCTGGATAATTTCTATGAGGAAAGTGTCAGGTTTACTGACTTTCACGTTGATGTATGCTGTTCACCAACACGGTCTGCACTTATGACCGGCTGTTATTCACTTAATGCTGGAGTGTGGCATACAATAGGAGGTCGTTCTTTGCTGAAAGAAGGGATGCCAACAATAGCTGATGTTTTTAGTCAGAACGGTTATGAGACAGGCATCTTTGGCAAATGGCACCTGGGTGAAAATTATCCTTTCAGACCACAGGACAGGGGATTTAAGGAAACACTCGTTCATGGTGGTGGAGGTGTAGGTGGAAATCCCGGATTCTGGGGTAATGACTACTTTGACGATACTTATGTTCATAATGGTGAATTTGAGAAATATGAAGGCTATTGCAATACAGTCTGGTTCACAGAAGCTATTAAATACATAAGGAGAAACAGGAAAAAGCCATTTTTCTGTTATATAGCAACCAATGTTCCTCATGCACCCCTCCGCGTAGATGATAAATATTCGAAGCAGTATAAGGAAAATCTGTCCCAAAGGATGGCCAATTATTATGGTATGGTCACCAAACTGGATGAGGATTTTTCAATGCTTACAGAGGAACTAGAAAACCTGGGTCTTGATAAAAATACAATTCTGATATTCATGACTGATAATGGTCCCTGCCCATGGTTTGGTGGCATAGTTATGGACTTTGAAACAGGATATCCTTTAGAAGGTTATAGTGCAGGTATGCGAGGTGGGAAAATATGGGGTTATGAGAATGCTCACAGGGTGCCGTTTTTCATTCGCTGGCCCAATGGTAATATTAAAGGAGGTAAAGATATAGATGTTCTTTCTGCACATATTGACCTTATGCCCACACTTATCGATCTCTGTGAGCTGAAAACACCAGAAAGCCTTGACTATGATGGTGAAAGCCTTGCCCCTTTGCTAATTGGAGATAGTAAGGAATTGCCTGACAGAACAATCATTGTTCATAATCAGAGGGTTGAATATCCTGTTAAGGACAAGGAATATCAGGTCATGACGGAGAGATGGAGACTGGTTAAAAGAGAGAAAAATGAACTTTATGACATTATTAAGGATCCTGGCCAGAAAATCAATTTAGCTGAGGAATATCCTGATACTATAAAGGACTTATATGCCAGATATGAGCAATGGTGGAAAAACAATGCTCCCGAACCCGATTGGTATAGTGAAATATATTTGGGTTCAGAATATGAGAATCCGGTTACATTATATTCTCACGATTCCCATGTACGTAATGGGAAAAAAATATGGGTTGTTAACGTTGTAAAAGATGGTAAATATGAAATAAAACTGAATAGGTGGCCTGAGGAGTCGGGTAAAAGAATTGTTGAGAATCGTACGGGGGATGAAGAATTACCCATTGTCAGTGCGAATCTTATCGTTGGCAATACTAATCTCAGTTGTGATGTAACTAAAAATATGACCTCAGCCAGCTTTGTTGTTAACCTCAAAGCAGGTACAACTTGTGTTCACACGGCCCTTATTATGGCTGAGGATGGCAAGTTAAGCAGTACGGACTGTGTGTACGTGGAATATCTGGGAGAACCAGACGTCAGTAAACTATCAAGTTATTTTCCCTCTAATCCTGACGAAGTTTTAAGAGAGGATTTTAAACAGAAAGTAGTTCTTTTTGATTAGGTTTTACTTTTCAATTGTCCCCAGTGCTCCGAAGATATCATGGTAAATTTTGGTGTAGTGTTTCATCTACCATTGAAAGGATTGGAATGCTTTTAGCATTCTATAGCATACTACTTGATTATACATTTCCATCATCCAGAGTGGTTGATATGGTTCAACGGGTTATTGAATGGAGAGGTAAACCTGAAGAGATTCGCAGTGATAATGGGACGAAATTTATCGCAAAAGCTTTTGAGGGCTTTTGCTCATATTCGGGGATTAAACACATTAAGATACAGAAAGGTAAACCAATGCAAAATGGATATATAGAACGATTTAACAGGACATATCGTGAGGATGTTCTGAACTTACATATTTTTGAGAACACTGGCCAGGTTAAGAGTAAAACATAAGAATTTATTGATGATTACAATAACTATCATGCTCATGATAGTTTAAATAATTTAAGTCCAGTGAAGTTTTTAAAAACAAAATATCATTCAGAAATGCCTACTTTTAGTTTGTAGGGGAAAGGGGGCATCTACATAATCAGTACTAATAAAAAATTAATTCGTCTCATTGAAAACATCTTCAGCCCATTTTTCATGGAGTTTAGTAAGCTTCTCTACAATATAAGGATATTCATCGGCATAATTATGCTCTTCAGGATTTTCATCCTCCAGATTGGCCAGATATGGACTTTCCATTTCCTCATTTAAGGCAGGATGATTCGAAAACTCTCCGGTTGTGTCAAGACCATTTACTATCAGTTTCCATTTTCCTTCCCTGACAGCCCATTGATCCTCCCATTGGAAATAGAGAATCCTATGCGATGATTCAGCATTGTCTGATTTAATTATTGGCAGAAGACTATATCCGTCCAGCTTGCATTCAGGTAATTTGCTCCCTGTTATCTCACAGATTGTAGGAAGAAAATCCATACCACTTACTATCTGATCCCTGGTTTCATTTTCAGGGAAATGTTCAGGATAACTTATTATAGACGGGACGCGAATTCCTCCTTCCAGAAAGCTTGATTTTGCACCTCTCCACTTTCCGGTAAATCCACCACCTCCGTTTGCACAATAGTTGGTGCCCTTTGGAAGCCCACTTAAATGATTATCAATCCGAATCATGGTTTCTTCAGTAGAGTGACCATTATCGCTCATAAAAAATATTACAGTGTTATCACGAATTTTTAGTTCTTCCAGTTTATTCATAATCTGACCTATTTTGTCATCAACTGTTGACACAACAGCAGCATAAGATTTTCTGGGCTCTTCAAGGTCTTCATAATATGAAGTGTACTGAGGATCACATTGTTCAGGGTAATGAGGCAGATTGAAAGCTGCATACACAAAGAATGGTTCATCCTTATTTTCTTCGATAAACTGAATTGTTTTTTCGGTCATCAGTGTTGGGAAATAGGAATCTCTTTCAAATATCTCCTCCTTATTATCCCACAGGTCATGGAATCCTTTGCCATGGAGAAAATAATGAACATAATTGTCAATGAATCCACCTCTGAAACCATAAAACTTGTCGAAACCCTGTTCCATTGGTCCATTCTCTAATGCACCACCCAGATGCCATTTCCCAAAGATACCGGTGTTATAACCATTTTCTTTAAGTACCTCTGCAATGGTTATCTCACTAAGAGGCATATTTACACCTTTCTCTGTTGCGTGTGCATCGTTCTGTGTCCAGTTATTTATTCCCGATCGCTGTGGATGTCTTCCAGTAAGCAAAGCTGCCCTACTGGGGCAACATACTGTCTGAGCATAAGCCTGGGTAAAGAGAATACCGGTCTCACTCAGCATATCGATATTTGGAGTATAAAGATCTTTTGCACCAAAACATCCTGCATCAAGTGTTCCCTGGTCATCAGTGTAGATAATGATTATGTTGGGTTTGTTTGCATCCTTTGCCAGTTTGCAGGAACTTAATGCAAACAGTGGGGCAAAACTTAACATAACAATTGGCAATAATTTTATTTGCTTCAATCTCATAATTCGGAATGTAATTAATTAGTACTTAAAGTGAGCTAAAGTTTGGTGTACCTCCAGTTAAAAACAAAAGTTATTTGGGAGCTTGTACCAGCTCTATAATACTCCCCATTTCCTGTACAAAGATATCATTTGTTAAGTTAAACATTTGTTGATTTATGCTGCTTTTTTGTTGATTGATTTTTTGTTGTGTTAACCCTGGTTTTTTTCACTGTACCATCTGTTACCGGCACCTGAAACAAGTATCACATTTCCATAAGCGGTAAAATCTCCTGATCGGATTATTGCCTTAACTTGTTTTGACATTTCTTTTAGTTCCTGATGGTCGATAGTTTCAATTTCTACATTATTCCCAAAGCATGCAGTAATTTTTTTAAAGAAAAAAGGGTTGGTTGACCTTGTTTGATTTGCCAGTATCATTTTCTCGACCGAAAAGAATTTGTTCATTTCATCCAGTATGTCAACCACCATAGGATTATTTTCTCCCAGCGAGATGTCAATTACATCGAGGTTGGATGGAATAGGGAAACCTGCATCAACAACCATCAGCAAATCACCGTGTCCCTGATGACTTATTACCCTTGAAATCTCCCTGTTTATAGTTCCGAGTTCTTTCATTCTATTTTATTTATTAATTATTTA
>DATKXL010000238.1:0-3556 GCA_035529055.1 Bacteroidales bacterium | reverse complement strand
ATTCACACACGAAGCTTTACTTGTGTAACCTTCACTGCTGAGGATGGTCTGACCGTTGTCTGCTTTCAGACGGAAACGGAATTCGTTTTTCTTTCTACTCTGGTAAACTTCAAACTTTGCCATACAATTAAGTTTTAGGTTAATAATTAATGTATTAAGATTAAGAAAAATCAACTTTTATGAAGAATATGCTTTTTATTATGTTCTGCTTTTATTTCTCAAAAATGATAATATTTAACATTTATTGAAAAAGCCGAAGATTAATAAGCTTATGTAGTTCAAACTTTTTTGAAAATTGCACACAAAAAGCTAAATTGCATCAGTCGAAAAACCTTATTAAGATTAATATTTTGTAAAATGGATAGAAAAGAAGCATTTACAGCACATATAAATGAAGGTTATACCTGCAAGGGAGATTCTGTTATTCTGGGAGGTGCCATAATTGATGGTGTACCTGTTCGCGACGCTCTGGTTAAGGTTTCGCTCAAAACTATGAACAGACACGGACTAATAGCCGGCGCAACCGGTACAGGCAAAACAAAAACCCTTCAGGTTATTTCTGAACAGCTTTCTGAAAAGGGGGTGCCTGTTCTCTTAATGGATGTCAAGGGTGACCTCAGCGGTATAGCAGTGCCCGGAGAGGAAAAGCCCTTTATTACCGAAAGGCATGCCAAAATAGGCCTTCCGTATAATGTAAAAGGTTGTCCGGTAGAGATGATGACACTATCAAAGCAGGATGGTGTCCGTATGCGTGCCACTGTTTCTGAATTCGGTCCGGTTCTCCTTTCAAGAATACTTGATCTTAATGATACTCAGGGAGGCGTTCTGGCGATCATCTTCAAATACTGTGATGACCAGAAGATGCCATTGCTTGATTTGAAAGATCTTAAAAAGGTGATCAAGTTTGTAACAGAGGAAGGAAAGGATGAACTTGAGCGGGAATATGGGAAGATATCTCCTGCTTCGACAGGAATAATACTCAGGAAACTTATCGAGCTTGAGCAGCAGGATGCGAACCTTTTCTTCGGGGAACTCTCCTTTGATATAAAAGACCTGATGAGGTGGGACAGGAATGGGAACGGATTTATTAATATCATAAGACTAACCGATATACAGGATAAGCCAAAGCTCTTCTCCACCTTCATGCTCTGTCTGCTGGCTGAGGTATATAATGAAATGCCCGAAAAAGGAGATGCTGATAAGCCGGAACTGGTTATTTTTATTGATGAGGCACATCTTATTTTCAACCAGGCAAGCAAGTCGCTTCTTAATCAGATTGAGACCATTGTGAAGCTTATCCGCTCAAAGGGTATCGGTATCTTTTTTGTTACACAGAATCCGATGGATGTGCCAAATGAGGTTCTTGCCCAGCTGGGACTGAAAGTTCAGCATGCATTGAGGGCCTTCACCGCCGTTGACAGGAAAGCAATCAAACTGACTGCAGAAAACTTCCCTTTATCGGAATATTATAAGACTGATGAAACCCTTACATCCCTTGGGATTGGGGAAGCACTGGTGACAGCTCTTAATGAAAAAGGAATACCTACACCTCTTGCCGCAACAATGATGCGTGCTCCGATGAGCCGTATGGATATTTTATCACTGGGCGAAATAGAATCAATAAACAAGTATTCGGAACTGGTGCGGAAATACAGTCAGACCCTTGACCGTGAAAGCGCTTATGAGATGCTGTCACGGAAAATTGAGGCCATAGAAAAGCAAACAGCAGACGAGGCAGCCAGGAAAGAGTGGGAGAAGGGGAGATGGGGTGAGGGGGGGAGTCGGACAACCCGTACTCCTCGTACTCCTACACGGACAACCTCGGGCAGAAGAAGAACGACACAGAGCCCCGTTGTAAAAGTTCTCACCAGTGCAACATTCATCAGAGGTGTCCTGGGGATTATGAAGAAGGTGATGAAATAGGAGCGGTCACTATTGATGTAAAGGCCTTCTTTTTAGCACTCCACCTTTGGCATTACTGATAGGGAAATAATAAATAAAAGCATTTTCATCCACGTCATTGACAAGCCTTTTAACCTTGCCTATTTCAAGCTTGGTTACAATGGTGAAGATAATATCCATATCTGAAACACCTTCCAGATCAGCATACTTGCCGATCATGCTGCGTTTCCCCTTATAAATGGTTATACCACGGCCAAGTTTCGTCATCAGGACACGTTTGACTTTTGCACTCTTCTCCGAGATTATTGTAACACCTGTATATTCCTCAATACCCTCAACAATATAATCTATAGTCTTACCTGCAGCCAGAAAGGTCAGGATTGAATATAATGCAGGTTCAATTCCCAGAATGAAGGCTGCACATACAAAAATAATAACGTTGGTAACCATAATCATGTCACCGATAGAAGCTTCAACGCGTCTGCCGATATAAAGTGCAAGTATCTCAGTACCGTCCAGCACGCTGCCTCCCCTGACAGATAAGCCGACGCCGGCACCCAGAAATAATCCACCAAAAACTGCTATTAATAATTTATCATGAGTGATCACTGGAAAATCAAATATGGCGAGAACAACCGATAATCCTACTATCGCCAGGAATGTTTTTATTGCAAAGATTTTTGATATCTGACTGTAAGCCAGTATAATAAAAGGAAGGTTTATAACAAAGATTAAAATTGACAGCGATATTTTTGTTGTGTGGGCAACAAGCAGCGAGATCCCTGTCACACCTCCATCAATAAAGTAGTTTGGAAGAAGAAATCCTTCCAACCCGAAGCTTGCTGCAAAAATCCCTGCAGTTATGAAAAGGATACTCTTTATATTCTCTTTAACATTAACTGAAATTTTCCCCACGATTTTTTTCCTTGTTTAAGTTACATTAAAGGATTGCATTTGTTTCCGGTCATCGTTTCAACCCGAAGTTTGCTACAAAAGCCCTGCACGGCAGCCTTCGCTGTATGTATAGAAATATTTCCAATAAATAAAGGCGCCAAGGAAGATAATGGCTAAAGTTAAAAACCACCTGAATATTTTTTTGGTTTTTCTTACAGCCCGATTCCATTTTGATGGCTTTGTTTCTAAAGTATCTGAACTCATTTTATCAGGATTTTAAGTTAGGGCTTTCTTTTATCTGGATCTGACTCCATTATCAACTAATAAAATTAATTTATTTCCTCAAATGGCACGATGAAATTTCTACTTTTATTCTGATCGATATAAACTCCACGCAAAAAAGATTTAACCTGTTTTTTCTGCCACTGCCAGCATCTCAAAATCTTCAGTTGTAAGGATATCATCTCTGCTGAATGCCCCCAGCCTGCAGGCAAAGATCTCGGATTTACCAAATCCTGCTGATTTTAGAAGCCAGGTTATCTCTGAAGGGACATAATACCTTTCGTTGCACTTGAGTATTATTTTGTTGCCCTGGTCATCTTCTGTTTCATAGGTTGAGTAATCCCGGAAGGTCATAAGGTCAAATGTATTTTCTGAAGTTTGCCCCTGATCTGATCCTTTGTTTATGAATTCCTTTACAGAATGGAACAATGGGAATAAACCGTTCAGGGTTGTAAAAATAAATTTTCCGCCTGGTTTT
>DATKXL010000237.1:0-19712 GCA_035529055.1 Bacteroidales bacterium | reverse complement strand
GAATCCTTTCACACAGAAATTAAACACATCAGGAGGTATGAGGTGGACTGGAACAAAAAGTTCACTCTGTCCTTTGCATGCCTGGTCTTTTTCTTTATTGGTGCCCCGCTTGGAGCTATCATCAGAAAGGGCGGTCTTGGCACTCCGGCTGTTATCTCGATACTGCTTTTTGTGGTCTGGTATGTGATCTCCCTCTCGGGTGAGAAACTTGTCGAAGAGAATTTGGTCAGTACATTTGCCGGGGTGTGGGCAGCATCATATATCCTGCTGCCTGCAGGTCTTTTCCTGACATATAAGGCATCGACCGATTCGGTTATTATGAACATTGAGACTTATCTATTATTCTTTAAAAAGATCAAAGATTATTTATACCGGCTTTTTATCATTGGAATACGCCGTAATCCATCATTTGAGGAATAACAAAACAATTTGAATATGAGTGATATCAGGCTTGATACGATTGAGGAAGCGATTGAAGATATAAGGAGCGGTAAGCTTCTTATTGTTGTAGATGATGAAGACAGGGAAAATGAAGGGGATTTCATCTGTTCGGCTGAGCTCATAACAACGGAGATATTGAATTTCATGGCTATACATGGCCGGGGACTCATCTGTGCTGCTCTTCCGGAGGAGAGATGTGAAGAGCTTGAGCTGGACCTGATGGTTGGGATCAACACCTCGATACACGAAACACAGTTTACCGTTTCGGTTGATCTGCTGGGCCAGGAAACGACCACAGGAGTATCTGCAAAAGACAGGGCACTGACAATAAAAGCTCTTGTCGATCCTGATACTAAACCTTCCGACCTTGGCCGCCCCGGACATATTTTTCCTCTGAAAGCAAAAACCAAAGGTGTACTGCGAAGGGCAGGCCACACTGAAGCTGTTGTTGATCTTACAAGACTGGCGGGCTTAAAACCCGGCGGGGCTCTTGTGGAGATTATGAATGATGACGGATCAATGGCCCGGTTGCCTGATCTTCAGAAGTTAAAGGAGAAATTTGATATTAAGATAATCTCAATCCGCGATCTTATAACCTATACCCTCGAAAGAGACTCAATTATTGAAAAAGGAGAAAGGGTTAAACTGCCGACAGAGCATGGAGAATTTGAATTCATTCCTTTCAGGCAGATAAGTAATGGTCTAGAGCATGCCGCTCTGGTTAAGGGCAGCTGGACCAGGGATGAACCTGTTCTGGTCCGGTTGCACTCATCATGTTTTACAGGCGATATCTTTGGTTCAATGAGATGCGACTGTGGTCCACAGCTTCATAAAGCCATGGAAATGGTTGATACCGAGGGAAAAGGTGTGGTTATCTACCTGAGCCAGGAGGGAAGGGGGATAGGCCTTCTTAATAAAATAAAAGCTTACAGACTTCAGGATGAAGGTATGGATACAGTCCAGGCCAACCTTAAACTCGGTTTCGGGGAGGATGAAAGGGATTACGGTGTCGGAGCAAACATAATGAGGGAGCTGGGACTCGGGAAAGTTCGCCTTATATCAAATAACCCTGTAAAAAGAGCCGGTCTTGAAGGCTACGGGATAAGTATAGTTGAAACAATACCCCTGGAGATACCTTCAAATCCATATAACGAATTCTATCTCAAAACAAAAGCCGACAAAATGGGTCATAACCTCACCTGCTATAAACATATTGTTAAAGATTGATTTTTTTTGTAGATTTGAGTGATAAAAGGAGTTGACACAAGATGAAGAATGCAAGGATCGTATTTATGGGTACGCCTGAGTTTGCAGTGGCTACTCTTGGTTCCCTGCTGATGAATGGTTATAATATTGCCGGTATTGTAACAGCACCGGACAGACTGGCGGGGAGAGGCAGAAGAATCACCAGATCTGCAGTCAAAGAGTTTGCCGTATCACATTATATTCCTGTTAATCAGCCCGATAATCTCAAAGATCCAGGTTTCATTGACTGGCTGAAAAAAATAAATGCCGATATTTTTATAGTGGTAGCTTTCCGGATGCTTCCTGAAGTTGTGTGGAAAATACCCGAAAACGGCACAATAAATCTGCATGCTTCATTACTGCCTCAATACAGGGGTGCTGCTCCGATTAACCATGTCATAATCAATGGAGAAACAATAACAGGTGTGACTACTTTCCTGATAAATGATAAAATTGACACAGGTAATATCCTCCTCAGGGAAGAAATACGAATTTTTCCGGTTGAAAATGCCGGTGAACTACACGACAGACTTATGAAGTACGGTGCCCGGCTTGTTATAAAAACTCTCGAGGGTCTGGCAGAAAACAGTTTAAAACCGCAGCCTCAGTCGCAGTATATTCTTCCGGGCGAGACTCTCAGAACAGCACCGAAAATACTCCCTGAAAATTGTATTATAAACTGGGATAATGATCCCGGAAAGATATATAACCTGATACGGGGCCTTGCTCCTGGTCCGGGAGCAAGATCAGTTCTTAAAAAAGGGTCAGCAACCATTTTCTTTAAAGTATTTGAAAGTCAGGTAGAACTGGTTGAACATTCATTTGAACCCGGACATATAATGTCAGATGGAAAACACTTTCTGAAAGTAGCCTGCAGAGACGGATATATAACTATCATGCAGTTGCAGGTCGAAGGGAAGAGAATGATGAACATTATTGAATTCCTTAAAGGATTCAGAATTTCAGATTATTCCATTGATATTAATTGACAGGTTTTGTTTCCCGCAACCAGATTTTCTGCCCCGGGAGTGGCTCTGTTTCCTCAGTCATCCTGTTCATTTCCAGAAGACTTCTTAATTTGATCCCATATTTCTGCGATATGGTATGCATTGTCTCACCTGACTCAGCATTATGAAAATCTTTACCCGCTTCAGCTTTTTCCCGCTTAGGCTGCAAATAAAGCATCTGTCCGGGTACAGGTGTGAAATCATCCTTCAGGTCATTGAATCTTGCAAGCTCCCTCCTCAGTAACTGAAACTCATTTTCAATTTTTTCGCGGGTATCTCCATCCTTCACAATGATATATTGTAATCTGTTGTTCTCCATAATCCTGGGAACGCGGGCCATTACATCGCCAAAGGTTCCCGCACTTATCACCTGTGCAGGAGGAGTTTCAGTACTATCGGGAGCACCAGCTTTATTTAGAGGTTTCGGTGCGGCCGAAACCTGTGGCCGGATAACTGATGTTGAATAGCCATGGTCATAATTGTAAAGGTTGTTTTCTTCAATCTTTCTGATCAGCATATTAGCGTAATCGGGATTGGTGGCATAACCTGCTTTTTTAAGACCCCGGGCCCAGGCTTTGTAGTCTGTCGGCGCAAGACTAAAAAGGAAGCTGTAACGGGAACCAGATCTCAGAAAATCGGAATGATCATAAAAAGAATCTTCAGGACGGCTGTATTTCCTGAAACACTCGTTCCTATTATCATCATGATGAGTTATCCTCGGACCTTTCCAGTTATTGTGACACTTGATGCCGAAGTGATTATTCGCAATCCTGGCAAGAGAACTTCGTCCGAAATCCGATTCAATCATCCCCTGTGCAAGAGTAATACTGGCAGGCACGCCTGTTCTTTTCATTTCGCTGATGGCCAGATCCCTGTAGTTATTAATATATGATGATGAGGAACCATCAACTGCCACTGTTGAAACAGGAGGTCTGTAAGCTCTGCAGGATATCGCTCCGATCATTATGATCAGTTGCAGTATATATAGTATTTTTCTTATCACCCTTTTTTTTGTTTCTGGCAAAAATAGGAAAAAGAATAGTAAATTTGTAACCCGTACTGAATAAATAAGTTATGACTAAAAATATTAGTATATCATTTAGCTATAGGGAATTTGACAGGGAGGAAGAACTGAATCCGGATGATCTTGAACTGGTTAAAGGTGCAAGAGAAGCTGCTCTTAATGCTTATGCGCCATATTCAAAATTCAGGGTTGGTGCTGTGGTGCGACTGGAGAGCGGAACGCTGATCAGGGGTAGTAATATCGAAAATGCGGCATTTCCATCAGGGATATGTGCCGAAAGATCAGCTTTGTCAAATGCAGCCTCAAATCATCCCGACGATAAGACCGTTTCGATTGCCATTGCAGCAATAGACGAGGACGGACTGACGGATGAGCCTGTTCCGCCCTGCGGGAATTGCAGACAGGTCATTACAGAAGAAGAACTTCGGAACGGAAAACAGATAAGAGTAATTCTTTCAGGAAGGAAGAAAACATTGGTGATTGACAGAAGCAGCGACTTGCTCCCTCTTCAGTTCAATAAGAATAATCTGAAAATTAGTCTTCCCTGATGATCAGCTGAAAACCTGCACCATGTATGTTCTTGATATTAAGTCTGTTATCTTCAGATAAAAACTTTCTTAGCTTTGTAATGTAAACATCCATGCTCCGGGCAGTAAAATAATCATCAGATCCCCATATTTTCTTAAGCGCCATCTCCCTGCTGATTAACTTATTCGGGGTTATGGCAAGCAATTCAAGAAGCTGCGCCTCTTTCGGTGAGAGCTTCTTTTCTTCATCGCCTGATGCAAGAGTGCGAAGTCTGGCATTGAAGATAAACTTACCTATTTCAAAGATATCTTTGGTACCTGTCTGAAAATCGTGTCTGGCGACAATCGCACGGATTTTAGCCAACAGTATATCTGTATCAAAAGGCTTGGTAATATAGTCGTCTCCTCCTACTCCATATCCCTTCAGCACATCATCTTTAAGCTTTTTAGCAGTGAGAAATACAATGGGAACTGTTATGTTTATCTTTCTTATCTCCGCAGCTATTGTAAATCCATCCACGTGCGGAAGCATTACATCAAGAATACAGATATCAAATGAGCCTTTCCTGAAATGATCCATGGCATATTTCCCGTCATCAATCCAATCAACGGAATAGTCATTTAGTTCAAGATAAGATTTTAACACTGATCCGAAACTCAGATCATCCTCAACCAGAAAAATCTTTACGGATTTCATACATATCGTTAGTTTTCCCAGGTAAATGGTAAAAATATTTCAAACCGGCTTCCTTTTCCATGTTCACTGAAAACTGTTACCAGACCCTTATGAGCATCAACTATTGCCCTCACATAATTCAGGCCAAGGCCAAATCCCTTAATATCATGTATATTTCCGGAACTCTGCCTGTAAAACCTCTCAAAAATTTTGCTCTGAACACTTTTGGTCATTCCTATCCCCTTATCCTCAACTGTCATGATAATACCCTTTTCATTATTCTTTGTTTCAACAGTCACATCGGGCGATTCGGGTGAGTATTTTATTGCATTGTCAAGAAGATTGTTAACCAGATTTGTGAGATGTTCGGTGTCGCCATAAATTACAGGTTCTCCGGCGCCGAGGTTAAGTCTAATGGTACCGTTTCGCTGCTGGACCTGAATCTCAATGGTATCCAAGGCTCTTTCAATAATCGAGTGAAGAGAAACGTTCTCAAATCTGAAATCAATCTCTTTCTTATCAAGTGAGGCTATCTGAAGAATTGTTTCTACCTTCTTATTCATCCTGCTGTTCTCCTTCTTGATCATACTTATAAAATGCCTGACACTCGATTCATCATTAATGACTTTCGGGTTTGTAATTGTATCGGCTGCAAGGGAGATGGTAGATATTGGCGTTTTAAACTCATGAGTCATGTTATTTATAAAGTCGGATTTCATTTCAGAGATTTTTTTCTGTCTGATTATGAAAAAAAGACTGAGACCAAATGTTGCCAGGATAATAAATGAGAAGAGGAGCGATCCACCCAGTATCAACGCCATCGATCCAAGTACGTAATTGGTGCGTTCGGGAAAAACAACCGACAGCAGAAGATCCTGCCTGATAATATTATCGGGGAACAACCTTACCATATAGTTACTTTTCAAAAAATCACCCCTGTCAGATTTCTTAAAAGTTCCCTCAACTACTCTTCCATCTTTTATAACCGCAAATTCAAACGGAGTCTCTATCCCCGAAAACATCAGGGATCGTTGCAATGCATAGCCGATCTCATTGTTGTTGAGCTCAAGGGTTTTTTCCCACTGGTAAATCTCTGAGATCATCTGATTGCTCATATTCTGAAATTCTCTTGCTCGCTTTTTAACCCGGTTAAGGAACTCATTCCTTTTTATATATTCTGCATTTGCATCAGAATTGCCAGTCGATCCCTGACTGACAATTCTCACTTCACCGGGCTGATCAGGCGATTTGATAAAAAAAGAAACCGTATCTGAGTAAACCGTTGTATCACCTGAAACAATAACTGACCTGTTAATTTCGGTACCCTGTATGGAATCAAAATTACCGGTTATCGACTGGTTGGTTATCCTGAGACTGAAATTACTGCCATTCTGTGAGGAGTAACTGCCTATGCTCAAATATCCTGCAATATCAGCAGGATTATTTCCAAACATAATGGGATCATTCAGGACAAAGTCGTTGAAGAAATCCATCTTTCGCGATGATTCAATCATATTGGCTGCATCATCCAGGCAGTTAAGAACTGCCCTGTTGAAATTCTCATTCCTGATACCAACAGCATTCCCTATCCATACGATCTGAACCCATATAATCCCTGTGATGGATATAAGCATCATGAAGATGAGACCGATAAACTTATTCCTGCTCATGCTGCAAAATTAAGTTTTTAAGGTATAGACAGGTCATATTTTAACTTTTCATTAACTCTAATTAACCTGATTTTAACTGATTACAGTGGAAGATAAGGTAATTTTGTCTAAGGTGAACAGATAATAATAATCGTCTTTTATTTGTTCAGGCTTTCATGACAAACCCCGAAAATGAGTCCGGAATTTACGGCTCATTTTCTTTTTTATCTGTACGAATCTTTAAAATGATCCCAGATGTCGCCTTCAGGAAAATGAGCTGTGATCGTAAGCTTTTCATTCTTCACAGGATGAACAAACTCCAGGCTGCGTGCAAAAAGACTGATGCTGCCATCGTCATTCGACCTTGGAAAGCCGTATTTAAGATCACCTTTGACCGGACAACCGATTTTTGCCAGCTGAGCCCTTATCTGATGATGTCTTCCTGAATGAAGTTCAATCTCAAGCAGATAATACTTTTCCGACCTTCCGGCTATCCTGTAAGATAAACTTGCAGACTTAGATCCTTTTACCTCATGGTCGTACACAAAAGTTTTGTTCTGTTCCTCATTTTTCTTCAGGAAATGAGCAAGTGTGGCTGAATCTTCAGGGGGAAGCTCCTTAACAATGGCGAGATAGATCTTTCGAACCTGTCTGGTTCTGAATAACTCATTCAGACGACTCAGGGCTTTCGAGGTACGTGCGAATAAAACCAGCCCGCTTACCGGCCGGTCTAGTCTGTGAACAACACCAAGAAATACATCACCAGGTTTATTGTACTTTTCAGCAATATATTTCTTTATTTCAGTGTCGAGGGAAATATCACCTGTTTTGTCTCCCTGTACCAGATCGGACGATCTCTTATAAACAGCGATCAGATGATTATCTTCGTATAAAATTTCAGCCATGTCAGAGATCTCTAATACTGTTCCTTCTCATTCGGAAACTCCTGAGTTCTTACATCACTGATGTAACTCTGAACAGCACCTTTTATCTCAGCATAGAGGTTATGATACCTGCGCAGAAAACGCGGGGAGAACTCTTGTGTGATTCCAAGCATATCGTGAAGAACAAGTACCTGCCCGTCGGTCTTGCCACCTGCACCGATTCCTATTACGGGAATTTTTAAGGTTGTTGTCACCTCCTCGGCAAGTCTGGCAGGTATCTTTTCCAGGACAATAGCGAAACAACCTGTCTTCTCAAGCAGCCTGGCGTCTTCCAGAAGCTTGCGGGCCTCCTCTTCCTCTCTTGCTCTTACCACATAAGTGCCAAACTTGTGGATCGACTGCGGTGTAAGTCCCAGATGACCCATCACAGGTATTCCGGCCGATAATATCCGCTCAATGGATTCAGCTATCTGATGACCACCTTCAAGCTTAACAGCGTGTGCTCCTGTCTCTTTCATTATCCTGATAGCAGAAACAAGTGCCTCTTTTGAATTACCCTGGTAAGTACCGAAAGGCAGATCCACAACTACAAGCGCTCTTCTGACTGCCCTCATAACAGAAGCAGCATGGTAAATCATGTTGTCGAGAGTGATTGGAAGTGTTGTATCATAACCAGCCATGACATTGGATGCTGAATCCCCAACCAGAATAACATCAATTTCTGCCTCATCCAGAATCCTGGCAATGGAATAGTCGTATGCAGTCAGCATAGCAATCTTTTCGCCTTTGAGCTTCATCTCATTAAGCACATGAGTGGTGACCCTCCTGACAGTTTTGTGTATGGACATAACTTGTGAGTATTGATTCCAGATGGCAAAGCTACAAATTTGTAATGGATGATATAACCTCATTGTCAGAACTTTTTGTTTTAATCCCCATAATCTTATTACTGTCGTTTTGTCACATTGAGACAACAGGAAGATTTTAGTAGTGTCATATTTGCATAAATCTTCTGCATTATCCATATGGCATAATCATTGCATACTCATTCTGTCATTAAAACGAAATTTTAAAAATTATTATAAAATGGGAAAAATAATTGGAATTGATCTGGGTACTACAAACTCATGCGTTGCCGTAATGGAAGGTAATGAGCCTGTTGTTATTCCAAACAGCGAGGGTAAAAGAACCACCCCTTCAATAGTGGCTTTTATTGAAAATAGTGAGCGCAAAGTCGGCGATCCTGCCAAACGCCAGGCTATCACAAATGCCAAAAAGACCATCTATTCCATTAAAAGATTCATGGGAGAGACATATGACAAGGTGAATACCGAGATCAAGAGAGTGACATTTACTGTTGTCAAAGGTGATAACAATACCCCCAGGGTGAAAATTGATAACAGGATGTACTCTCCACAGGAGATCTCTGCCATGATTCTTCAGAAGATGAAAAAAACAGCCGAAGATTATCTGGGTCAGGAGGTAACAGATGCTGTGATCACTGTTCCTGCATACTTCAGTGACTCGCAGAGACAGGCCACTAAAGAGGCAGGTGAGATAGCAGGCCTGAATGTAAAGCGTATCATCAATGAGCCGACTGCCGCATCACTTGCTTATGGATTGGATAAAAAATCACAGGATCTTAAAATAGCAGTATTTGACCTTGGCGGCGGCACCTTCGATATATCAATTCTTGAACTGGGTGACGGTGTCTTTGAGGTAAAATCCACAAACGGCGACACACACCTTGGCGGCGATGATTTCGACCATAAAATAATTGACTGGCTGGCCGAGGAGTTTCTGAAGGATGAAGGCCTCGACCTCAGAAAAGATCCAATGGCCTTACAGCGTCTGAAAGAAGCAGCTGAAAAAGCTAAAATTGAACTCTCCAGTTCTACATCCACAGAAATAAACCTCCCATACATAATGCCCGTTGACGGAATTCCAAAACATCTGGTAAAGACTCTTACAAGGGCACAGTTTGAAAAACTTTGTGACTCGCTGATACAGTCATGTATTGAACCTTGCAGAAAAGCGCTGAGCGATTCAGGCCTTCCAGCTTCGGATATTGATGAGGTTCTTCTTGTCGGAGGCTCAACACGTATCCCGGCAATCCAGCAGCTCGTAGAAAAGTTCTTTGGCAAAGTTCCATCCAAAGGTGTTAATCCCGATGAAGTTGTGGCAGTGGGCGCAGCAATACAGGGTGGTGTGCTTACCGGCGAAGTTAAAGATGTCCTTCTCCTTGATGTAACTCCTCTTTCACTAGGCATTGAGACAATGGGTGGGGTGATGACCAAACTGATTGAATCGAACACAACCATCCCTACCAAAAAGACAGAAGTATTTACAACAGCAGCAGATAGCCAGCCATCTGTTGAAATCCATGTTTTACAGGGTGAAAGGCCGATGGCAACAGGCAACAAAACAATCGGAAGGTTCCATCTTGATGGCATCCCACCAGCCCCGAGAGGAGTGCCCCAGATCGAAGTTACTTTTGATATCGATGCTAATGGCATATTACATGTCACCGCTAAAGACCGGGGTACAGGGAAAGAACAGAGAATCAGGATTGAAGCCTCTTCCGGCCTCAGCGAAGAGGAGATAAGAAGAATGAGGGACGAGGCTAAAGCAAATGCTGAAGCCGACAGTAAAGCAAAAGAAAAGGTTGAGAAAATCAACACTGCTGACAGTATGATATTTACCACCGAAAAACAGCTTAAGGAATTCGGAGATAAGCTGCCGGCAGATAAGAAATCTGCCATTGAAGATGCTCTTTTGAAACTGAAAGATGCACATAAATCACAGGATATCTCCACTATCGACAAAGCCCTTGCCGATCTGAACGCTGTGTGGCAGTCAGCATCAGAAGAGATGTATAAAACAGCTCAGAATGCAGGGCAGAGTACCTCACAACCAGGACCTGAACAACCAGGAGACGGCAAGACACAGTCAGGAAGTGACGAGGTGACAGATGTCGATTTCGAAGAGGTGAAATAGCCAATTGCATAATACATTAGTTAAAAAGAGGTTGATGGATAAATCAACCTCTTTTTTTGTACTTTTATGATTAATTTCTCTGACTGAACCATGAGTTACAAATTTTTAGCCGTCTTTATGCTGGTTTGCTGTTCATACATGACTATGGGTCAAAGCCAGACCGTCATCAATCAAACGGATAAGAATGGCAAAAAACAGGGACACTGGATAAAGACATATCCAAACGGAAATGTTATGTATGATGGATTCTTTAAGAACGATCAGCCGGATGGTGATTTCAAAAGGTATTATGAAGATAAAACCCTTAAATCTCTTCTTGTTTTCAGCAGGAATGGTATTGAAGCAAATGCAACTCTCTACTATCCAAATGGTTTTGTCGCTACAAAAGGGAAATATGTGAGCCAGCTTAAAGAGGGGAGATGGCAATTCTTTTCTGCAATTACAAGCGGATGCCTTATCAGCGAAGAGGAGTATTCAAAGAATCTCAGAAACGGCCTTTCAGTTAAGTATTATCCTGATAGTATCGTTGCTGAAAAGCTCACTTATGTAAATGACATCAGAAATGGTGAATGGATTAGTTATTACCCCGACGGATCCCTCTCTTTTAAGACGAATAATGTAAATGGAAAGATAGATGGATCATTTGAAGCATATTACGAAAACGGGAAGCTTGAGCTGTCAGGACATTATAAGGGTGATCTTCGGGAAGGCCTATGGCACATCTATAAGAAGAACGGGAGCCTGAGATTTGAAATAGAGTATGTGGCAGGAATTCCAAAAAACCTTGATCTGGAAATATACCAGTCGGATTATATCGACTCGCTGGAGCAAAACAGGATAAAAATTGCCGACCCTGAAAAAACAGGAGAAATATGGTGATGAAAATGTGCAGTTATATCCGGACAAGACAATTGATATTTACTTTGGCGTTACTGATCATGTCTGCTGGAAGTTATCTTTCTGGTCAGGAAAGTGTCTTTGATTATTATTACAGAATTTATTTTAAAGATAAAGGAGAGAATAGTGTCGGAGATTACCTGCCCCGGAATCTATTATCAGAAAGAGCAATGGCCCGCAGGCAAAAGGCAGGCATCCCTTTACTTGATATCCGGGATATTCCTGTATGCACTTCTTATATCAATCAGATCTATTCGGCGGGATACGAACTGCACTGTACATCGAAATGGATGAACAGCGCTCTGTTCAAGAGCTCTGGTTCTAAAGATATTGATCAACTTTCTGACTTCCCGTTTGTAAAGGAAGTGCGCATTGTTAAAAGTCCTTCCTCGAAAACTCTTCATAACGACAAGCTTGATTTTCTTGTTGAACAGTCTTCCATTCCACCCTATGACCGTCCTATTACTATGATCAATGGTGGTCCGCTTCATGAAACCGGCTATGAAGGGAAAGGAATTTTAATAGCAGTGCTCGATGGAGGTTTCCTGAATACTGAAAAGATAACCTCTTTGATTCCGCTTCGGAACCGCGAAGGGATAAAGACACTCTTTGATTTTGTGGAAAATGATGAATCCGTTTTCGATCACAGCAACCATGGAACAGCTGTCCTTTCAGTTCTGGCCGGGATAATCCCGGGATCAATCCAGGGGACTGCACCCGCTGCTGATTATCTGCTACTAAGGACTGAAGATACTGAGACCGAATTCCCTGTTGAGGAAGATTTCTGGGTTGCAGGCGCTGAATTTGCTGATAGTGCAGGAGCTGACATAATATCTTCTTCATTAGGGTATTACAGTTTTGACGACCAGACCCTTGATTATAAGTATTCCGATATTGATGGAAACACAGCCTTTGTCACTCAGGGGGCTGATATTGCAGCTTCAAAGGGAATACTTGTTGTTAATAGCGCCGGGAATGAAAGAGACAAGATCTGGAAATATATTGTTGCCCCCTCTGATGGTGACAGTGTGATAGCGGCAGGTGCGGTTGACGGCGATAAGATTATTTCTCTCTTCTCATCAGCCGGGCCCTCTGCAGATGGAAGAATGAAACCAGATTTTGTCACAATGGGAGTACAGGTAGCTGTCCAGGTTGAAGCCTCATACATTGGCAGAGCTAACGGCACTTCATTTTCCTGCCCTGTATTAAGTGGCATGTGTGCCTCCCTTATGCAGGCTGTTCCTGAAGCCGGGAATATGGATATAATTTACGCTCTGCGCCGTGCTTCTGATAAGTTTGGCTTACAACCTGATTCGTTGTACGGATATGGAGTTCCTGATTTTGTTACCGCACTTGAAGATTTGCAGGAATCATTTCTTCCTAAACCTGAAAATGAATCAAGTATAGGTCCTAATCCATTTACAGGTGATATAAATATAGTATTCAAACATGATCCATGCCAGTTGAAAATTGAAATCTTTTCAGTTTCAGGCAGATTGGTTGCCAGAAGAAATTTCAGTTCTTATGCCGGCAGGTATCTCAGGATATCCGATCTTCAGGGCATGGAACAGGGAATCTATATAATACGGTTAATCACTCCGGATAAAATATTCACACACAAGGTGATCAAGATCAATTAATGATATGGTTGAAAAGTTGTCATTATCAGAGCTCCAGCTTATTATAAAAGACTCACTCTATCTCGCGTTGCCTGATATGTACTGGGTGGCTGCCGAGATATCCGAGATAAAAGAAAATTATGCCGGACACTGCTATCTTGAGCTGGTTGAAAAACATCCGGACGATAAAAATATCAGAGCCCGTGCAAAGGCTGTGATCTGGGGTAACCGTTACAGGTTTCTTAAATCATTTTTCGAAAATATTACAGGACAGCCGCTCAGAGAGGGGCTAAAGATCCTTGTTAAGACAAAAATCGAGTATCACGAAATATACGGATTAAGCCTTGTGATCTCCGACATTGATCCCGCGTTCACAATGGGTGAGATGGCTGTTAAACGTCAAATGATCATAAAAAGACTTGAAGAAGAGGGGGTATTTACAATGAACAGGGAACTCGATTTTCCGGTTATCCCTCAAAAAATTGCAGTAATATCCTCAAGGAATGCAGCAGGTTATACTGATTTTATCAATCATCTGACCCAAAACAACTTTGGATATGTCTTCTATACAGCCCTGATTGAGACTGCCATGCAGGGAAATGATACTGAAGCAGGCGTTATCAATGCTCTTGACAAAATTGCATCAAAGGGAGATTTGTTCGACTTAGTGGTAATAATAAGGGGAGGAGGCTCACAGACTGACCTTAGCTGGTTTGACAACTATAACATTGCCTACCACATAACTCAGTTTCCTCTACCCGTGATCACCGGAATAGGACACGAAAAGGATTTGTCGGTAACTGATATGGTTGCTTTTCAGTCGCTGAAAACACCGACCGCTGTGGCCGGTTATCTCATTGAATGTATGAATAATGCGGATAATCAACTAAATGAAATGAGCCTGGAGATAATAGACAAAGCAAGGATAATCGTAGAAGATAACAAACGCCGGATCGAGACATCCCGGATGAAGCTCATTCCGGTCGCGAGGATGTGGATTTCAGAGATAAAGGAACAATTATCGGACATGAAACTCGAAATGATTAATTTTGGTAAGGAGTTTATCTCAAGAGCCGTACAAACTCCTTCAAACCAGAAAGCCAGACTGGATTCCGCATCAAAGACATTTTTCGAAAGGAACCATGCCGGATTAAAACTGAACAAACAGTACCTGATAAGCTTTACCGTCAATTCCCTTCACGGGAATAACATTAAAATCACAATGCTTGAAAACTCTCTGAAAATACTTAATCCGGTTAATGTGCTCCGCAGGGGTTATACGATCACTTCTATTAACGGGAAGATATTAAAATCGAGTGCTCAGGTCAGAAAAGAAGACCTGATTGATACTCAGTTCAGTGACGGATCAGTGAAGAGTAGAGTATTTGAAAAGACATCAGGAAAAAGTTGAATTAGAAGTTGAATAGGTTGAAAATTAATGGATTTTAAATTTTAATAATATGGCAAAGAAGGAATTTTCATTCAATGAAGCAGTTACTGAGATTGAGAAGATCCTCCGGAATATTGAAAGCGGAGATCTCGATGTTGACAAGTTAGCTATTGAGGTAAAACGTGCTTCGGAACTGATCAGGCAATGTCAGAAAAAACTCAGGACAACGGAAGAAGAAATAAACAGTATCTTCAAAGACCTGGTGTGAAAAAATCCCGCAGAAGTTGTATTCTGCGGGACTCTACTTTACTACCCTAAACCTAAATCCATGAAAAAAACTCATGTACCTTTTGTTGCTACCTTTTATATTTAACGTACGCAAGATACGAAATGTTACAATAATATCAATATATTTTTAAACAAATTTTATTTTTTTTATTAACAGGTTATTTTCCCACCCCAAGGACATCTTTAAAGGCCCTTATAAAGGTTTCTTTAGGTAATGCTCCCATGGCCATCTGGGGCTGACCGGCAGCAGGAACAAACAGAAAAGAAGGTATGCTCCTTATTCCGAAAACAGCTGCCAGTTCCTGTTCCGCTTCTGTATTCACTTTATATACATCGAGCTTCCCTTCAAAATCCGTTGCGAGTTCCTCAAGAACAGGCGCAACAATCTTACATGGACCGCACCAGTCAGCATAAAAATCGATAATGCAAGGTTTCTCACCTTCAAATTTCCACTCTTTGTTCTGCTCGTAGTTAAATACCTTACTCAGAAAGGTCTCTTTTGTCAAATGCTCTACCATATCTATTTTATGCATTAAACACTCAATTTACATGTTTGTTCTAAATGATGTCAAGCTTTATGCCATAAAACTGTAACCATCATAATTTACATAAAATTAACTAATAATTGTAACTTTGTCATGATTATTAATAAAATTGTCATATTTATATATGAAGATATGTCTTAATGACAAAATATTTGAGACACTATCATCGGTGGTAACATCCGAAAATGTAGAAGCATATGTTATCGGAGGCTATATAAGAGATTGCCTTCTCAGGAGGGACCATCGTGATAAAGATATTGATATTGTTGTCATAGGCAGCGGAATTGAGATCGCCCGTAAAGTTGCCAGAAAGCTGGGGTCAAAAATCAAAGTGAATGTCTTTAAGAATTTCGGAACAGCAATGTTCAGGTATGATGATTATGATCTGGAATTTGTAGGGGCAAGAAAGGAATCGTATGACCGGAATTCAAGGAAGCCAGTTGTTGAGAACGGAACCCTTGAAGATGATCAGAAAAGGAGAGATTTCACTATCAATGCCATGGCTGTTGGCATCAATAAGAAATCATACGGTGAGTTTCTTGATCCTTTTGGAGGAAAAGAAGATCTGCAAAACAAAATCATTAAGACTCCTCTTGAACCGGATAAGACCTTTTCCGATGATCCTTTAAGGATGATGCGGGCGGTACGGTTTGCTGCCCAGTTGAATTTTATCATTGAGGAAAATACATTCAACTCAATAGTCAGGAATTCTGAACGCATAAAGATTGTCTCACCCGAAAGGATTGTTGCCGAGCTTAATAAAATCATCATGTGTGAGCAGCCTTCCCGGGGATTGCTGCTCCTGGAAAAAAGCGGTCTGTTACGGCACATTTGTCCCGAACTTGATAATATCAAAGGAGTTGACAAGAAGGAAGGCAAAGCTCATAAAGACAATTTCCGGCATTCGGTCAAAGTGCTTGACAACATCAGCAAACACACAGATAATTTGTGGTTGAGGTGGGCTGCTCTTCTTCATGATATTGCCAAGCCCCTTACAAAGAAATATCTACCTGATTCGGGGTGGTCATTTCACGGACATGAATATGTCGGCGGGAAAATGATCCCTGAGATTTTTCGTAAACTTAAACTACCATTAAACGACAGGATGAAATATGTCAGTAAACTGGTTGATCTTCACCTCAGGCCTATTGCATTATCACAGGAAGTTGTGACTGATTCTGCGGTAAGAAGACTACTGTTTGAAGCAGGTGATGATATTGATGATCTGATGCTGCTTTGCGAGGCTGACATCACATCCAAGAATGAGGAAAAGAAGACCAAACATCTCGAGAATTTCAAACTTGTCAGGAATAAGCTGAAAGAGATTGAAGAAAAAGATGCAATAAGGAATTTCCAGCCTCCGGTGGATGGAGACGAGATAATCAGAACTTTCGGCATCAAGCCCGGCAGAGAAGTCGGAATAATCAAGAATTTTATAAGAGAAGCTATACTTGACGGAGTTATACCAAACGAGCATGAGGCTGCCAGGAGTCTCATGATAAAAAAAGGCAGGGAACTTGGATTAACTCCGGCTGATCCATCTATCTGAAACCAAGATCCACAAGAACAGGAAGATGATCACTAAAACCACCCTGGAATCTGTATCCACGGTAGGTAGAGAAAGGTGTTAAGCCGGGATACCTCGGATCTTTCTTCAGAAGAAACTCAGGTTTGAAAATTGTGAACATATGGTTATCCGTGTATAATCCATTCGTACATTTCAATAACCAGTCCGACACTATCACCTGGTCGATCATCTCCCATATTCCCAAATACCTGTATGTCCCTGAGCCATCAGCGAAAAACCTGTCAGTCAGATTTATAAGTTTCGGCCTCAACTTGTTATTGACCGATCCGGACTGACCGGTCATCTTAAGGATCACAAGATCGTGCGGAGTGCAATTGAAATCTCCGCCGATTATTATTTTTGCCTTTCCGGAAAAACAATCAGAAACTGAATCAGAAACCGCCTTAACCATTTCCGACACGGCGATCCTCAGGTCTTCACCAGCCAGTACTCCTCCCCTTCTTGATGGCCAGTGATTTACGATCACATGAATAGTGTCGGTTAATATTTCAAACGTAGCAAAAAGAACACTGCGTGAAAGGAATTCAGCATTCTTTTTTAATGTGGGAATCCGGTATTTAAAGTCAATTAGTCTTGCTATATCCTTACGGTAGATGAGACATACGTCAATACCTCTTTCATCCGGGGAATCTTCATGAATTATCCCCCAGTCATATTTTGATAACCAGGTTCCATAAACAAGATCTTCAAGAACTCTCCGGTTTTCGACCTCGCAGAAAGCCGCTATGGCAGGAGGACTCCATCCTCCCGCGGCAACAATAGTCTTGTAGAGAGAAGCGATCTTCTTACTGTATCTGCTGTAATTCCATCTCATGACACCTTCCGGAAGAAAGTCATCATCATCCTTTAAAGAATCGTTAGAGTAATCAAAAAGATTCTCGACATTATAAAACATTATCCTCACAGGTTGGAATCCGTATTCTTCCTGGGATAATCCTTTACAAGTCAAAAATAAAAGCAGCACGAGGGTACATGGAAATCTGCCAACGCTGTTTTCAAAAAGCATTGATCCACCGGTATCTGCGAGCATTTTCACCAAACTTAACAGCCAGTGTAAGTTCATGAGTGCCTGAGGTTTGATTCCGTATATCTGTTAATGTAAAGTCAAACGCATAAGCAAAATAAAACCTGTCAACCCTCAGGCCGATCAACGCGATCAGGGCATCATTAGTTCTCCATGAGATTCCTGCCCAATAATCTCCCTTGTAGTAAATTCTTGATGTAAGATCGAGCTGAAGAGCTTTGAAAAGCATGTCCGATGACTTAATAAATGCCGATGGTTCCAGAAGCCAGTCTAATGACAGCGGTATTTTAACCCCGCCGGTCAGGAAATAATGGCCCAACTCTGACCTCCTGTTATCTCCACTATTGCCAAACATTACAGAACCTCTTAGCATGTTGGTCATAGCAAATCCAACGTAGTATTTTTGAGTCGTGTAACTTACTCCAAAATTAAAATCAGGGATAAATACTGATCTGTCGTAATTATTTAGGTATGGATCATCATGATCATAGATCAGTCCATCCGTGTTTATAGAATGCTGATATCCTGTTAAAGCAAGTCCGAAAGAGAGATTATCCACAGCGGAGCCCTCCTCACCCAAAGGGATATGATAAGCATAAGCAACCTGCATGCCGGTGCGTCGCACAATGCCATTATTATCATTAAAGATGTACCCTCCAAGGCCAACCCTGCCTCCTTTTGTAGGCCTGACAAGCTTTTTACGAACCGAAGTGGATCTTGAAATATAGCTGTTGTTCAGGATACGTGTCTGAAAGCTGACAGCATAAGTGCTCGGCGCCTGAGCAAGCCCAACCCATTGCTCCCTGACAGTCAGGTTAATGGTAGTGTAAACATCCTTGCCTGCAATAGATGGATTAACAAGGAATCCATTCAAGGTGTACTGACTGTACATGGGAACCTGCTGAGCCAGAGAGATCCCGGAAACAGAAGTGAGAACAAGAGCTGACAAAATACTTTTTATGTTACTCATATTATTAATCTTCAGTATATTAAACCATTCACCTTATAACACTAATAACACCTGACCTTGGAGCTGACCCGTCATTCAGATACAATATATAATGATATGAATCTGTAGGAACCAGCTTACCATTATTCCTGCCATCCCATGGATTAGCTGAAATGTTTTTTGTTCTGAATACAAGCTTACCCCATCTGTTATAAACAAGTACTTCGGCATTCGGATACATTTCGATGTTTCTCAGTATCCACTCATCATTATACCCATCATTGTTGGGTGTAATTAGATGAGGTATCTCCACACAATTAAAAGTACCTGTAAAATCAACCTCAACATTAAGTGATTTTGCACAGGAATTCTGGTCCGTAACAACAACAATATATGTATCTGCCAGAATATTTGTTCTATCCTGAGTAATAGCTCCATCCGACCATATTATGGAGTACGGAGCTATTCCACCGGTGATCTGAAGAGTTATTGAGCCATCAGGTTCATCCGGGCAGGAGGTACTTGTCGTTGTTGCTGTAATTGCCAATGGCTGAGGTTCTGTAATCTGTACCGCACCATCAATCGTACAACCATTGGCATCAGTTACGGTTACTGAATAATTACCGCCTGTAAGCCCCGATACTGAAGCAGTCGTCTGTACAGGTGATGTATTCCACGAATAGGAATAGGGAGTCACTCCACCGGTAACTGTGGCTGATGCACTTCCTGTTGCATCCCCTGAACAGAGGATATTCACCTGATTCATAACAATACTGAGAGGCCCACCAGGTTCTGTAATTGTCACAGGGATATCAAATGTATCCATCACGGCATCCCTTATTGTGACTATATATGTACCCGGAGCCAGCGACACGAAAGTGCCTGATGCCTGATAGGAACCTCCATTAATGCTGTATTCATAAGGTGATGTTCCGCCCCAGCTTGTAACGGTTACACTTCCT
>DATKXL010000236.1:0-3834 GCA_035529055.1 Bacteroidales bacterium | reverse complement strand
AGGAATCTTGTTGAAAATGCTTTGAAGTTCACATATGAGGGTAAGGTTAAGTTTGGTTATTCTGTTGAGGAGGGGAAGATTGAGTTTTATGTTTCCGACACAGGTATAGGTGTTCCTGTTGAGCAACAGGAGAGGATCTTCGGCAGGTTTTTTCAGGGCGACTGCAGTTCCACGCGCATTTACGGAGGTACCGGTATGGGGTTGTCGATCACAAAAGCCTATGTTGAGCTCCTGGGCGGGGAGATCTGGTTTACCTCTCAGCCCGGGGAAGGATCGGACTTCCGGTTTACGGTGCCGTATGAGAAGGTGGGGGAATGAAAGGTTAAAATAAGTTTTACCAATTTATTTTTGATTATGGATAGCCTTTGGGTCTTTTAACTCCCTTTTCCCTTATTCTTCCCGGGTAAAAGCCTCCCTTATCAAATCAAGGCTTTTAGGAACTGCAGTCAAAGGATCTTCATTACCTTCAAATTCGATGGAGACATATCCCCTGTAATTAACTTTTCTGAATATTTCTGCAACACGGTTATAATCGATATCGAGTGTGTACCATTTTCCTCCTCCGAAATAGGTTTTAGCCTGGATCAGAAAAGTCTTTGGCGCCATCATTTCTAACTGCTCGTACTGATTTTCAAGGAAATTGCCAGTGTCGGAAGTGATTTGAAGCCATGGCGAGTTTATGGCATTTACAATCCTCAGAACACCTTCGGCAGTTCGCCCCAGACCCCAGTGGTTTTCCAGGCCCAGAACAACGCCACATTTCTCTGCTGTTGGTATGCATTGCCCTATTGCATCGATAACCCATTCAAAACCCTGATCGATGGTGTATCCTTCAAGGATTGGCTCAATGCCTTTATTAGCCATCAGATCATCAAACGATTTTGTTGTGTTCCACCTGCCGGTACTCAACCGCATGGTTGGAATTCCCAGCTGATAGGCAAGCTCGATTTGCCTGATGGTTTTTGCAACTTCTGAATCCCTGGTTTTTTTATCAGGATAAACAAAACCCTGATGCGTCGAAAATCCCATGATGTCAAGCCCTGCATGAAATGACTGGCGTTTCAGCCTCTGAAGATAACTGTTCTCTTCCGATTGCATCTGCATAAGCAAGAACTCAATTCCGTCGAAACCCATCTCTGCTGCTTTTTCTATGCAATCTTCGATAGGGGAGTTCTCCTTTGGTCCGTTAAACTGCCAGAACGAATAGGTTGAAACACCTATCTTATTCCTGCGGATCTTTTTTGATCCGGCAATTACTTCGGCGGCCGGAGCCTGTTTCCCGCCGGAGCATGAAAAGCCCATTCCTGTTGCTGCTGTTACCAGAGCAGCTTTCCGGATAAATGAACGACGTGATGAATTCATAGCTGTTTTATTTTTAAGATTATATAAAGCTTCTAACACCTTTACGCCTTCACGCCTTTCTATACATCGGCTTCCCTGCGCAGCAGTTCTTGAACTTCTTCCCGCTGCCACAAGGGCATGGAGCATTCCTTTCCGGTGTATCGGATTTAATAACCTGATTATCTTTATTCCTGATCCAGTTCATCACATTGGCCGGAGGGCGCTTATACTTAAGCTCCTTAGCCATAAACTCCATATAAGGCTCAACATGATGGAAAAACAATTTATATCCTTCGCAGAGATAATTTAAACCGGGTTCTCCCCGGGGTGTTTTCAGAAATCTGTGTTTGGGGCATTCACCATGACAGGCGAAACGGACCTCACACTGCAGACAATACCGTGGTAACCTGTTTCTCTTATCGATCCCGAAGTCGAATTGCTGTTGGGATTTAACCATTTCAATAAGAGGCACTTCAGCTATGTTACCCAGAAAGTATTCAGGATAAACAAAATGATCGCAGGAAAAGAGGTCGCCGTTATGTTCCATTACCAGTGCATCACCGCATGTTTCTGAGAAAACACATATCCCGGGCATCTCACCAACCCAGTTGGCAAGGGTGGTATCAAAAATCTGAACATAGTATCTGCCGACATCGTTCCTTACCCATTCATCAAAGATCGTTATCAGGAACTTTCCAAACTCAACGGGGGGTACCGACCAGCTTGTCACTGATGCTTCATCACCGTATGCCGGAGCTACAAGGCTCAGATTTGTTTTTCCGGGATCGTCGGCAATCCTTTCCACAACCGGAAGAAACTGCATAAAAACACTGCCGATCTGCTTCAGGAACCTGTAAGTCTCCGAAGCAAAATGCACATTATAATCATTTACAACGCTGAGAGTGTTGAATTCTACCTTATGTTTCTGAAGGAGTTCAATACCTTTCATAACACTTTTAAATGTCGCACCTCCCGAAACTGTTTTCCTGTAACGGTCGTGGTTATGCTCTGCACCATCAATTGAGATACCGACAAGTATTTTATTGTCAGTAAAGAAGTTACACCATTCATCATTCAGTCTTGTGCCATTTGTCTGGAAGGCATTGTCGATCCTTTTGCCGCCGGAATATCTCTTTTGTAATTCAATGGCTTTCCTGAAAAAACCGAGTCCCATCAAAGTGGGCTCTCCACCCTGCCAGGTGAAAGTAACGACCGGTATTTCATTAGCTTCAATAAATTGTTTTATGAAGTTCTCAAGCAGATCATCACTCATTCTGAGACTGTTCCTGCCCTGGAAAAGCTTGTTCTTCTCGAGATAATAACAATAGGTGCAATTGAGGTTACATGAAGGTCCTGCCGGCTTCAGCATCACCTGAAAAGCATTTGGACGTTTAAGCTTCAGGGCATCTGTGAAGAGGAGATTTGTTCTCTGCATATATGAAGTACTCTGCAAAAATACTATTATCATGCAGACCACCAAAAATGCTTAGCATATGAGATGCTGCTCACAAAGTCTCACAAAGGGCTTTTTAAACAAGCCCGGCAAGCTTATCAGAGGGATGTTTTATTTCTCCGGATGACTTAAGGTTTCCGGGAAGCATTCCGTAAACGATAGCGGTTTCTGGCTTCCTCGGGATCAGCATCAAGTGCAATATATAACTTGGTTCTGTGGTCAATTACAACTACCTGTAATTTACTAAGATCAGGTGATTTGAAAACAGCCTGTTTTTTTTCGAACGTGTAATTATTTCTTTCGCTCAATAGTAATAGTATTTGTTAACATTCTGAATGAATCTGAATTCATTCGGGTGATCACGGAATTTACTTTTCCCATTGAGCATAGAATGAATTTAAATTATTTTTTGCAAGATACACATTTTTTTCGGTATTTTATTTATTTTCAAGAAATTAATTTATTAGATGATTTCAGACAATGTATCCGGCTGCAGGAGTTGGATCCGAGAGATAGAGTTTGTTCAGGTTTGATTGTGTGTAATATACTTGTGTTGCCATAAATAAAAAAATATGACAGTACAGGATTTGAGTTTTTATTGCTATTTTTCAATCGTGTGGGAATCTTTGAATTCAGTTTTCATTAAGAATATTTTTATATTTTTATCTTTTAGTATTTGCTTTAAAAAAATGCAAGGACTGAAGTCCGTAAACATCTCAATATCAATAACCCCGGCCTTAAAGCCGGGGTTAAGTGACGCAAAAAACCAGGCTTCAGCACTAAATTATCAATAACCCCGGCCCTAAGGCTGGGATTAAATGACGCAGAAAAACGGGCTTAAACACTAAATTATCAATAACCCCGGCTTTAAGCCGGGGTTAAATGACGCAGAAAAACGGGCTTCAGCCCTTATATTATTTAAGAAATAGTATTTCTCATATTTCAAACTATAAATCCCAAATCATGAAAAGAAGAAAGTTCCTCAAGATAACCTCAGTGGGTTCAGCCGCACTTGCATCTTCATTCTATATTCCATCAAT
>DATKXL010000235.1:0-4490 GCA_035529055.1 Bacteroidales bacterium | reverse complement strand
GATGATATTGTTGCTGATAAGAACTACAAGGAACCTGCAATGAAACTTGACTCTCTCATAGCTGATTCATACAACAGGAACGAAAATGATGATGACCATTATACTCAACCCGGTACGCTTTTCAGGAAAGTGATGACTGATCAGGAAAAACAAAATACAATCAATAATTTTGTAGGGGCCCTGAAAGGAGTAACAGGCCCTAAAAAGAAAGAGATCATCACACGTCAGCTTGACCACTTCTACAAAACAGATAAAGAGCTTGCGTTGAGTGTTGCAAAGGGACTGGGTGTTAAGTATAAATAAGGCGGAAGGCGGAAGGCGGAAGGCGGAAGGTAGTAAGAAGTAAGAAGTAAAAAGTAAAAAGTAAAAATAAATAGTACAGTATTTAAAATCAGATTATTATGGGAGAAATTCGAAGATCGATCGTAAAAATGAATGTTGATGAATTAATCAACCTTTTAAACAAAGCTTTATCCGACGAATGGCTTGCCTATTACCAGTATTGGATAGGTGCCAAAGTTGTAAAAGGGCCGATGAAAGACGCTGTTATTGCAGAACTGACTCTGCATGCTACAGAGGAATTGAGCCATGCAGAGTTAATCTCGACTAGGATCATTCAGCTCGGCGGAACACCGGTTTTATCGCCCGCAGAATGGTTAAAACTTACAAATTGCGGATACGATGAACCGAAAGATCCGTATGTAGAAGAAATTTTGAATCAAAACATTAAGGGCGAACAGTGCGCTATCCGTGTTTACAACGGTCTGTTGGATATTACAAGAGAGGCAGATCCTGTTACCTATAATATGGTCCTGACAATTCTTTCTCAGGAGGTTGAACATGAGGAAGATCTTGCTGCGTTGAAGGAAGATCTGGAATTAATGCTGCTCAGGAGAAAATAGTATTTTTTACCGGATGGGATCCGAATCCTATACCTGGCAAGATCATAGGCTGTGAACAAACATCAGAATTGCTTGTTACAGTAATACCTAATTAAATAAAATACTGATATAATGGAAATAACATTTGATGGCGGCAAAATTGTTACAGCACATGTACATGGACATAGTATTAAAACAGATCAACCAGTTGGCGGAGGAGGAGATAACACAGCGCCAGCTCCCTTTGAATTATTTCTGGCTTCTATAGGAACATGTGCAGGTATTTATGTAAAATCTTTCTGCGATAACCGCAATATCCCGGCTGAAAATATAAAAATCATTCAGAATACCGAATACAATAAAGAGACCGGGTTACCTTCAAATATTGTACTTGATATTCAATTGCCTGCCGATTTTCCTGAAAAATATAAGGCTTCATTAATAAATGTTGCAGGTTTGTGCAAAGTGAAGAAATCTATCGCCAATCCACCGGTATTTGAGATAATAACCTCAACAAAATAATTTTTTCGAAAAAAGTTTAAACTAAATACATATTAATAAGCTGCTCGTAAAGTTCCTGTTTGCCGCTTCTGGTAGCCGGTTCTACTTTTTTGGATGTCAATTTTCTCAGTTTTTCAAGTGTCAGCTTACCTTTTTCAAAATCCTTCCCGGTACCTTTATCGAATGACTCATATCTTTTTTTCCGCATTTTGAGATATTCGCTTTCATACAATATTTTATCGGCAATCAGAAGAGCCCTTGCAAAAGTATCCATACCACTGATATGAGCAATGAATATATCTTCTATATCGGTTGAGTTGCGTCTTATCTTAGCATCGAAATTGATACCTCCGGTTGTGAATCCACCCATCTGGAGAATTACCATCATTGCCTCAGTAATCTCATAGACATTTGTCGGGAATTCATCCGTATCCCAACCGTTCTGGTAATCCCCTTTATTGGCATCGATGCTTCCCAGTAATCCGGCATCAGCTGCAACCTGCAGATCATGCTGGAAAGTATGTCCGGCGAGGGTGGCGTGGTTGACTTCCACATTAAGCTTGAAATCCTTGTCAAGGCCATACTGACGAAGGAACCCAATTACAGTTGCGGCATCATAATCATACTGATGTTTTGAGGGTTCCATAGGTTTTGGTTCAATAAGGAATGTCCCTTTGAAGCCGTTCTTTCTTCCGTAATCGCGCGCCATCGAAAGCATCATTCCCATGTGGTTTAGTTCTCTCTTCATGTCAGTATTATGAAGGCTCATATAACCTTCACGGCCTCCCCAGAAGACATAATTCTCACCGCCAAGGGCGACGGTGGCATCAATAGCATTTTTGAGCTGAACCCCGGCATTTGCCACTACGGCAAAATCCGGATTTGTAGCTGCTCCGTTCATATATCTCGGATTTGAAAAGAGATTTGCAGTTCCCCAGAGGAGTTTCACGCCTGTCTGCTCCTGCATCTTTTTCATAACCGGGACGATTTTTTCAAGTCGTTTTTCAATTTCAAAAACCGAGCCATCGCCAACAATATCGGTATCATGGAAACAATAATATTCCGCTCCGATCTTTGTAATAAACTCAAAAGCAGCATCGAGTCTTTGCTTTGTTCTCATATCATTATCAGTAACATCTTGCCATGGATATATCCTTGTAGCGTTACCGAAAGGATCCGAACCATCGCCGCAGAATGAATGCCAGTAAGCAATTGCAAACCGCAAATGGTCCTTTATCTTTTTACCTGAAACAACCTGATCAGGATTATACCATCTGAATGCCAGGGGATTCTTTGATTTTTTTCCCTCATATTCAATCTTCCCAATTCCGGGATATGCCTCTTTTTTGCCTTTGTAAATCATATTGAATACTATTTATGTTAATTAATACCTATTAAATTCTTAAACTCATGACTCTATAAAAAGTCTGATTTCTTATAAATTTTTTTCCACCCCCCTGCCCCCTAAGGGGGTTTGATAAGCACTAGTCAATTAAGAAGTCCCCTTTAGGGGATTTAGGGGTAAAAAAAGGAAAGAACGTTTAGTCAGTACTCCAGTATCCAAAACAAAATTTAAACCGTTTTCAGATATTCTTTCCATCTTGAATAAGCTGACTCATATGCTTCAGCTTGGGTGCTGTCAGGTTCTGTAACGCCTACCTCTGCAAGCCCCTCAAATGCCTCTTCAGCAGATCTGTAATAACCACAGCCGATTCCGGCTCCGCGTGCAGCACCCAGTGAACCATCTGTATTGTAAAGATGGATTTCAGTGCCGGTAATACATGAGAGCGCCTCTCTGAAGAGCGGGCTCTGGAACATGTTTGCTGCACCTGCCCTGATCACCGATGGCATGATCCCTGTTTCTTTCATTATATCAAGTCCATATCTGAATGAAAAGGCAATTCCTTCCTGTGCTGCCCTGAAGAGATGGGCATTTGAGTGCCTGTTGAAATTCAAACCGATAACACGGCAGCCAACATCCTTGTTCAGCAACATTCGTTCCGCTCCATTGCCAAAAGGAAGAATTGTCAGCCCGTCAGATCCCGGGGCAGCCTTCCCGGCCATATCGTTCATTTCATTATATGACAGATTATTACCTGTATTCCGTTTCAGCCACGAATTGAGTATCCCGGTGCCATTAATGCATAATAAAACTCCCAGTCGCTGATTTTCAGGTGCATGGTTAACATGAAGGAATGTATTGACTCTAGACTGAGGGTCATACTTTTTCTGATCAGTTACACCATAGATAACTCCTGATGTACCGGCAGTTGCAGCAACCTCGCCCGGGTTCAGAACATTCAGCGACAGTGCGTTGTTGGGCTGATCGCCTGCACGGTACGAGACAGGGATCCCCTCAGGCAATCCAAGCTCCTCCGTGACATGTTTAAGGATCCGTCCCTGCTCAGAGAATGAGGAGGTGGCCTCCGGTAACAGATCAGTCTTAAAACCGAAATAATTCAATAATTCAGCCGAAACACCATTCTTCAGAAAATCCCAGAATATCCCTTCCGACAGACCAGTAAATGAAGTAACTGTTTCGCCCGTCAGTCTCATGGCAATATAATCGCCCGGAAGCATTATCTTATTTATCCTGCCAAATAGCTCAGGTTCATTTTCCTTTACCCATGCAAGCTTCGCAGCAGTAAAATTACCCGGTGAATTAAGGAGGTGAGAAAGACAAAAATCCTTCCCCAGAACTTTTAATGCTCTTTCACCATATTCTACAGCCCTGCTGTCGCACCAGATTATTGAAGGACGCAGAACCCTGTAATCTTTATCAACGATCACCAAGCCATGCATCTGGTAGGAAATGCCGACAGCTCCAATCTCTTTTTTCCTGTATCCCAGCTGAATGTTACAGTCGGTTATTGAAGCCTTCAGATTGCTCCACCAGATTTCCGGCTCCTGCTCCGCCCAACCAGGCTTTTCAGCAATTATCTTCATCTCATCTTTCGGGTAAAAAGCTGACGCCAGGCATTTACCTGATTCACCTTCAATAACCGAAGCCTTAACTGAAGAGCTCCCCAAATCAATTCCAAGTAATAACATATATTTTATTTTATTCCCGGCACATCGGTGTACCGATGATTTTTATAAAAATCGAGA
>DATKXL010000234.1:0-3066 GCA_035529055.1 Bacteroidales bacterium | reverse complement strand
TTCTGCACGCTGGGTGAATGTGGCGCAACCCAGGCCATATAATCCGGGTTCCGTGGTATCAACTTTTACCACAACAAGATTCGAGCCTGCCGGAGCAGTCGCAATAGCCTTAAGACTTTTAATCTTTACCGGAGCCATCCCCTTAGCGTACAAGGGTATTACCTGAGTTTCAGCCCCCGATAATGGATTATCAATTAGGCCTATTAGTCCTGCTGCCGAACCGGCTGCAATCAATTTCATCGCATCACGACGGCTGGTTTTAATCTGTGAAGTGGATTTTTTCATTTTATAGCTATATCAAAAAAAGAATATGAGACAAAACAAAAAGGTTGAGCAATTACTTAACCTGTTCAGCTTTATTGAAGATAAGAGCTCCGTTCATCTCTTCGGTTGACATTTTATTAATGAAACTAATTGTAAGAATATTATTTGCTTTATCAACCTTCCATGTCTCTTTTGAAACAAAATCTGCCGGGGTACCCGAATCGTAATATGTAGTTGTTGATTCCACTATCACTGCACCTTCCTTTTCCGACCAGGTTGCCTTTGACTTCCTCGGCATATCATATATCGTTATCTTGTATTCTTTCCCGTCCAGGGTAAGGTTTTCAGTAAACGGATACTCCTGTCCGTCACCTCCTTCATATACACGGGCAGTTAATAAACTGTCCCCGTTGATGTTGATGGTGATCGTTGCAAGTGTAGGAATGTATTCCGATAAAGTAGATTTTGACCTGTCTATCTTCCATGTTCCGGAAAAAATATCTTTCTGACCAGATGCAGAAAATGTGGACGCAATTACTGCAACCACTAAAAAGATAAAAAATGTAATTCTTTTCATTCTTAATTTTAATTTAATTGTTTTAAAACTCTTTATTTTATATACCACTAAGATCAACATCTTTGAACATAAGCGAAGGAATCCTAATTGAATCATTTTCACGGACATCATTACCCAGTTCAACAAGATTGAACCAGAACTGAGTCATATTGCCTGAAATATTCATCTCATTGACAGGATGAACGATTTTTCCATTCTCGATTAAGTATCCCTCAAACCCATATGAGAAATCACCGGTCGAACCATTGCAATTACCGCCGATAAATCCTGTTATTAAAACACCCTTTTTCAGCGTTTTAATCATCTCATCAAGGCTTCTTGCGCCACCATTAAACACTCCATTTGAGGAACTGCCCGATGTGGGCTTTGTGCCCAGCTTTTTTCCATAATAAGTGTCAATGTAGTAACTCTTCAACACTCCCTTTTCAATAATGGCTCTTTTATTCATAGCAAGTCCCTCGTTATCGAAAAGTCTTGATCCGGCTCCTGATTGAATGAATGGATCATCATAAACAGTCAGTAATGGGGATGCTATTGACTTGTTTTCCTTTCCTATCAGGAAGGATTGTTTCTGGTACAGGCTTGAACCCTGAAGTGCATTGTAGATCGGACCTGCAATATTTCGTGAAACCCGGTTCTCAATAATAACAGGATATTTTCCTGAAGCAATTTTTTTAGGATCGATCTTTTTCAGAGTCCTTTCAAGAGCTCTCTTTCCGATACCGGTAACTGGCAGTTTGTCGAAAAACAATGAGTTTTCATACCAATAGTCAGAAGGACGCCCGGTTTCGCTTTTAACAGAGACCTCAACGGTAAGTGATACATTGCTGTTTCCTGAATCGCCCCTGAAGCCATTGCTTGTGAGCTGAACCCAGTTTGTAATGCTGTCGGAATAATAAGAGCTGACTGATATTATCCTTTCATCCTTCTTATATGCCTCATTGAGAACCTGATTGGCAAGTTCTATTTTGGTTTTGGCATCTATTGAATCAACCTTTGGATCAAATATATTAAGATCAGGCCCTCCGCCTTTATAATATAATGCAGGATCGGGAAGTGTCCTGAACTCATCTTCAGCGAGATAGCGGGTGGCTGCTATTGCTTCATCAATAAAACGGAACAATTCTTCCTTCTTCATTCTGTTTGTTGAATGCGCAGAGTACTTTTTATCTACATAGATATCTATCGAAAGATTGCTTCTATTTGATTCTTTGAGACTATCAATTTTCTGATCTCTGATTTCGATGTCTGTGCTTCGGTTGTCATAAATGGTTACGGAAACCTGTTCTGCACCGTTTTTCAATGCATGTTCAATTACCAGGTCAGCCAGAGTATATTTTTCATTTGTGTTCATAACAGAATATTTTTTCAGTTTATTATGCATTCATTCCACCTACAGTAAGTTTTTTGATCTTAACTGTTGGTATGCCCATTGAAACAGGAGCTCCCTGTCCGTTTTTACCGCATGTCCAAACGCCGTTATTTATGACAAGATCATCAGCAACCATTACTATATCGGCAAGTGCCCGAGGTCCATTACCGATAATGTTAATATCTTTTATTGGTTTTGTAAGTTTGCCGTTTTCGATCAGATAGCCGAATTTGACAAAGAAGGTAAAATCGCCCTGGCCAATGTTGACCTGTCCATTACTGAAACTATCAACATAGATGCCGTTTTTAACACTTGCAATAATCTCATCCTTTTTATGGGGTCCGTTTTCCATATACGTGCATCTCATTCTTGGCATTGGTATATGACGAAAACTCTCTCTTCTTCCGCTACCTGTAGGATTGACCTTATAAAAGTCGGCACTGATACGATCATGAAGATAACTTGTTAGAATTCCATCATTTACCAGTACTGTTTTTGATGAAGGATTTCCTTCATCATCCAGGTTCAAAGCACCACGGTTCCCTGTTATTGTTCCGTCATCAATTATTCTGACAAAGGTTTCAGCTATCTTCTTTCCCATTTTATCTGAGAAAATTGACAGGTCCTTCCTGTTAAAATCAGCTTCAAATGCGTGGCCCATGGCTTCATGGAGAAGAATTCCCGACTCACCTGCACCAACTACAACCTCCATTTCACCGGCTTTAGGTTTGGTTGCCTCGAATAATTTAGAGGTTTTTGTTACAACTTCATTCGAAAGTTCATCAATCAATTCGTTCGTTAGAAATTCAGATCCAACTCTGTATGAACGTCCAACAAAAAAGTTTTCGATTTT
>DATKXL010000233.1:0-3949 GCA_035529055.1 Bacteroidales bacterium | reverse complement strand
ATGATAAATAATCTTGCTGATAATCCTGAGTATCAGGACATACTGAAAGATCTGAGAGAGAAACTTACTGATTATCTCAAAAAGACCAATGATCCGAGGATCTCAAGAAATTAAAATAATGATAGTCCACATATTTATAACACTCTATGGCTTCCCGATCCGGGTGAATATTTGATAAGATTACGAGGAAAGAGAACTGAAATAGAAAAAAGATTTACCATAACTGACAAGTAATATAACCTAAAACTAACTAATTCTACAAATGATATTCCAATTTCCTGATGTGTATAGTCTGGCTGTGTCATCCTCATGTATAAGCAATCAGCCATACTGTCGTCCCTGCTATCAGAAACGATTTATGGGACTGCCCAACGAGAACTTCGGGCTACCTGGTAATGAACTTGTGGGAAATAAGAAACGGTTCTTCATGATGTCTTACCCGAACCGGAATCATCAAATATCTGAAAGTGAGAATACAACCTATCATTTATTTGATCTGCACAAGATTTATAATGACACATATACCACCAACTAATTAGTTTAATGAGAGTTATAGAAATGAAAAGTTATTCCTACTTTATGTTATTCGGATGTCTTCCTAAACTCAGGATTGTTACGTTTGCTATTTTCCTGCTATTACTGACAGGAAGTTATTCCTGCTCTGTAAAACCGGTTGATAAGCCAAATATTCTGTTTATAGCCGTTGATGATCTGAGAACAGATATTGGATCCTATGGGAATAGGGATATTGTTACTCCAAATATAGACAGGTTATCTGATATGGGATTGGTCTTTAATAATGCTTACTGTCAGCAGGCTGTATGTAATCCTTCCCGTGCCAGCTTGCTGACCGGGCTACGACCTGATATCATTAAGGTATGGGATTTGAAAACCCATTTCAGGACTGCAGTCCCAGATGCCATAACCTTACCAGAATACTTTAAGCAGAATGGCTATACAGTTGAAGGAATGGGTAAAATATTTCATGGTGGTCTTAGCGATCCTCAATCATGGAGTAGTCCCAAAAAGAATCCCCAAGGTCACAGCCTGTATTCTGATACAACAATGAAGCGTCTTGCTATCAGAAAAGAAAAGCTACTGAAAGAGGGAATTCCTGAATCAGTAATCGGAGGCAAATACCGTGGTCCCGGAGTCATGTCTATTGACGAACCCGATAATAAAAGGTTTGACGGTGCTCTCACAGACCTTGCTATTGATGCTATGGAAGAGATTACACAACCATTCTTTCTTGCGGTTGGATATCACCGTCCACACCTACCGTTTGTCGCACCTAAAAAGTATTTTGACATGTACGACCCTGACCGGATCCCTCTGGCAACAAATCCGTATCTTCCCAAAGGATCACCAGAGATAGCTATGAATACAATGTATGAGCTTAGAGCATATGAGGATTTTGCAGACACGCCGACTCCTTTTGAAGGCAGTCTGACTCTGGAGCAGAGAAAAAGACTCAAGCACGGATACTATGCTTCGGTTTCTTTCGTGGATGCACAGGTTGGCCGCTTACTGGCAGCCCTTGAAAATAGTGGATTAAATGAGAATACAATAATCGTATTATGGGGCGATCACGGATGGAAACTGGGCGAGCACAACAGTTGGGGAAAGATGACAAATTATGATGACGACACTCATGCACCTTTGATCATATATGTGCCCTGGATGAAAAGGAAGGGTATTAAAACCGATGCCCTCGTTGAGTTCGTTGATATCTATCCCACGTTGTGTGAGCTGGCAGGGCTACAAGTTTCGGAAAAACTGGAAGGCTGCAGTTTTGTACCACTTATTAATAATCCTGGCAGAAAATGGAAGTCTGCAGTCTTTAGCCAGTATATGCGTAAGCATAAGGAAGAAACCTTTATGGGATATTCTTTACGCACCGAAAGATATAGGTATATAGAATGGATAAATATGGAATCCAATCAAATTGTAGCAAAGGAATTATATGACCATAATAGCGACCCGGAAGAAAATAAAAATATTGCAGAAGAAACTGAAAACAAGGAACTGGTAATAGAACTTTCAGCACAACTTAAAAATGGCTGGAAAAGCGCCTTGCCGGAAAATAAAACAGATCGAAGAATTAAATCCATGATAAAATGAAAACAAAAAATACTTTATTCTGGATATTTATTCTGGTCAGTTCTATTCATTCTTATTCGCAGGACCCCATATGGAGAGACATGGCCGGATCAGCTTTTCTCGAAAACAGGTCCTACTCAATTCTACAGAGGATATGTGATGAAGCGGGTGCCAGAATGATGGGAACAGTTCAAAATGAAAAAGCCGTAGAAATTCTCAAAGCGGAACTGGAAAATATTGGCGCCCCGGTTAAGCTGGAGGGTTTCAAAGCAATCGCATGGTTCCCAGGTGAAAATTCACTCATTGTTAAAGAACCATATGAGAAGAATCTTAAAGCTTTTCCCGCTACCCAGTGCGTTGCATTTCCGAAAATCGAAGCACCCCTGATATACGCTAATTACGGGTTTAATGAGGATTATAATGGTTTGGATGTTAATGATAAAATTGTGCTTGTCTCAGGTGAGATACCAACCGATGGAAGGAAACTTCGGAACATGGAAGCCATTGAAATTGCTAAAAACCACGGAGCAAAAGGTTTGATCATTCACCATAATGCTCCGGGAACAATGGCCTTTTCAACCTCTGGCAACTATAACGGGATTCCCCTGCAAATACCCGCCTTTACTACTACATGGGAAGAAGGTAAGTGGCTTGCCAGGCTACTTGAAAAGAATATTCCCGTTAGGGTTGAAGCAGAAACTAAATCCTATCTGAAGGAGATTGTGTCAAATAATGTTATTGTTACATTTCCCGGAGAGGTTAAGGACAAGATAATTTTGGGCGGCCATTTTGATTCGGCTGAAAAAGGACAGGGAGCAGTTGACAATGGTGCCGGTTCAGCAGTTGCCTTTGAAGTGGCACGCCTGATCAATACATTTTCACCCAAAAACTATTTAACAATTGAAATTGTGTGGTTTAATGGTGAGGAAACCGGTTTGTGGGGATCAAAGAAATATTTGGAAAAACATAGAGATGAACCAATAAGGGCAATGATCAATACAGATGGGATGGATGGTTTTCCAACAGGTTTCAATACCTGTGGGTTCAATGAATTCAGGCCTTTACTGGAAGACCTTGTTGAGAGATTAAATGGTTTTAACCTTACCGACGGTGTAACGGAAACCCTTGGAACCAACAGCGACCATGTTTCATTTTATCTCGAAGGAATACCTGTTTTGCGTGTAACTTCAAAAAAAGATACACCTGTAGTTAGCCATTACCATGAACTGGGTGATACATTTGATAAAGTGAATAAAAAGTGTTTTTCAGAAGCAGCGGCGGTTATATCAATAATGATATATGAATTAGCTAATAATAAGGATATTAAAACATACAGGAGAAATGAAAAGGAGATCAGGGAGTTCTGTACAAAATATGATGTGATTGATATTTTAAAAAGAGAGAAAGAATGGCCGTATCAATATTAAACACATAATTAAATATAACTTTTGATATTTAACCTGTACAATAAATTAATTTTTAAACCTCATTAATCATATCCTTTTATCCAATGAAGTGTTTAATATATTCCATAGCCTTCCTGTCGCTACTCAATTTCTCTTTAAAGATAGAAGCCCGGGATATCCTTTCAAAATTGCAGGAGATAGTAATTATTGATCAGAAAGCAATGATGCCCATGCGTGACGGCATATGTCTGGCATCAGATATATATAGGCCGAAAACAGATAAACCTGTTCCTGTCATTTTCTCAGGAACACCATATAATTTAAATTCCTGCAGGGATGGTTATGATAAGGAGGTGTTCATGGAAGATGGCAAAGTATATAAGCTTGAAATAACACCCATTTCAACAAGTAATTTCTTTGCAGAAGGCCATAGAATAAGGATT
>DATKXL010000232.1:0-2687 GCA_035529055.1 Bacteroidales bacterium | reverse complement strand
AGCTCTTCATAGCTGCCGTAATATTTCTTAAAACCGTGTTCTTTTGAAAATTTTTCTGATCTTCCGATATCTCTTGAACCAACGGCGTATAGTTCAGCATTATCAAGCAGTTTAAGTCCGATTGTAAATTTCGCCGACATCTTTCCCGGGGCAAGGATTCCCCATTTGTATTGTTTCATCATAAAAAATTTCGATAAAGATAAGGAATCCTGAATTATGCCCAAAGGGCTTCTTGGATTGTTGAATTCACCTCTCCATGACCTTTCTCTTGATATTCTTAACTCATCCCCATTCCTCTTCTCTGGTTTCATTAACTCATCCCCCAGTCCCCCTTCTCTTAAGGATAAGAGAAGGGGGTAAAACTTTCTGTATATTAATAAATTACTCCCCTTCCCTTTTCAAAAAGGGAAGGGGCAGGGCGATGGGTTATTTTATATCAGGGAAGGGGTTGGGGGATGGATTATTTTATTGTTTAAAGGGGCTGGTCCAAGCTTTCTTTTAAATTTAGGGAAATTTCCTTTTTTGTGCTCGCCTTTCACAATAAATCGTCGTATCACAATTATTCAAGACAAAATTTCTTGTTTTATATGCTTCTGATTATCTGCATCATATAAAATATTTTTCATAATTATCATAAATATATTAGTACTATGTATTGCATAGTATAATTTTATTTATATATCTTTGTATTGGATTGTTGTATATAATTTATAGTAGTAAATAATTTATAGTTCTATGAAAATAACAGTAAGCATAAATCTCGGGGGGTACTCCTTCAACATTGATGAGGATGCCTATACCGAACTTAAAAGGTATCTGAAGAATCTCGAACTGCATTTTGCAGGAGAAGAGAGTTCATCGGAGATCCTTTCTGACATTGAAACCAGGATGGCGGAACTCTTCCGCCTGAAACTGACTGCATTTAAGCATGTAATAACTATTGAGGACGTCAGGGATGTGATAGCCGTTCTGGGGGAACCTGAAGATATTTCCGATAATGAAGGTCCCACCACCAAAGAAAAATTCTCATCGCCGGGTGCTCACAGGATGTACCGCGATCCTGATCACAGGATCATTGGCGGGGTGTGCGCAGGGATGGGGGCCTACTGGGATATTGAACCCTGGATTATACGTATCATATTCTTCGCTCTTGCCCTCGGGGGAGGCCTGGGTATATTGATCTATCTGATCCTCTATATTGTTCTTCCGGAAGCCAGGACCACGGCCCAGAAGATTGAGATGAAAGGCGATCCCGTGAATATTCACAACATAAAAGAATCAGTCAAAAATGAATTTAATAAGGTGAGAAGGAATATGAAGCTGTAAAAATTCACCCCCCACCCCCTAAAGAGGGCTTTAAAAAGAGAATGAAATTCAATAAGTCCCTTTATGGGGATTAAAGATTATAAAATTTACATTTAAAAATTTAATAACATGGATCCAGAAAACACAAAAGCACAGATGCGTAAAGGGATTCTCGAGTATTGCATTCTTTCGGTGCTGTCGAGAAATTCCTGTTATGCGAGTGATATAATCAAGGAACTTAAAGAGGCGAAGGTAATTGTTGTTGAAGGGACACTCTACCCGCTTCTGACGAGACAAAAAAACGCCGGCCTGCTCAGCTACCGGTGGGAAGAATCACAACAGGGTCCGCCAAGGAAATATTATGAGCTGACATCTGAAGGGCGCGAATATCTTACCGATCTTGATAATTCGTGGGATGAGCTCGTGCAATCAGTTAATCTGATCAGAAAAGGTAACCGTTTAGCAACCACTAAAAACTGAAAATGATGGACAAGACAATAAAAATAAATCTCGGCGGCACGCTTTTCCAGATTGATGAAGAGGCTTACCGTATTCTGCGCCAATATCTGCAGGAGATTGATATACGGTTAAGAAACACGCCGGGAGGATCAGAGACCCTTGAAGATATTGAATCGCGCATTGCTGAGATATTTCAATCACAAAAGGGGACTGCCGGAGTTATAACAAAAGAGAATGTTGAAGCCATGATTTCCATTGTCGGAAAACCTGAAGACTTTGATAATACCGGTGAGCAGACGTATGAGAGAGAGACCCGTTATCAGTCAACTCAGCGAAAAAGCTTATTCAGAAACCCTGATGACACTATTATCAGCGGAGTCTGCGGAGGCCTTGGAGCTTATCTGAACATTGAACCTGTATGGATAAGGATAATGTTTATTCTTTTTACATTTTTCTTCGGGATAGGGTTTTTTGTTTACATAGCACTTTGGATAGCTCTCCCTGCCGCTAACTCCGACACTCAGAAAAGAGAGATGTATGGCGGTGATTATCGTCCTTCCACCTCACGGGCCAGGCGACAAGGTAACGCTTCTTCTTTAAGTGCATCGGCTTACAGCACAGGCAGCTCAGGCACATCAGGAGTTGGCAATGCCTTTAATGAAGTCTTCAAAGCTGTCGGAAAGGTTTGCTTTATAATTGTGAGAATATTTCTGATCCTCATCGGAATAAGCTTTGTGCTGACAGGGTTTTTTGCAATTGTTTCATTCGTAATGGTTTTTTTCTTCAGGTATCCGGGCTACTTCTCAACAGATGCTTTTGGAGTTAATCTCTTTTACCTCCCCGATTTCCTGAACTATGTAGTTAATCCCGCAGTTGCTCCGTGGATTCTGGTTCTTTTGTTCGTGGTGATTGCATTACCGCTG
>DATKXL010000231.1:0-5548 GCA_035529055.1 Bacteroidales bacterium | reverse complement strand
AAAGTGCATGGAACTACGGACTTGTCATTAATGAGAATAATCCTGAACGGGGAATAGATATCATCGAAAATCCCGTTAGCAGGTATCCCTTTGCAGATAAGGGAGATATGATATGGTCAGCTGATTCCGGAAAATATATCTCCTGGGAGCAGGATGCGGCAGTTGTCATAACAACCCGGGGGATGAAGATACCGGGCTGGACACTTAAAAACAACTCTGCGGATTTCCCACCGGTCAGTCCTGTTAAGCCTGAAGGCACCACTGAAGTGATTCAGCTTGTTCCTTACGGAAGTGCGAAGCTCAGGATCACCGAATTCCCGGTGATTGATATCACTCAGATTACTGATGTAATGAGGCCGGGGAAGTAGTGATTCAAAGTGGTTCTGTTTTTTCTCTGAGCCACTGTTTTTCAGAATCGGAAAGGAAAGGGCTTAGCTTTTCATAAACTTCGGAGTGATAGAAATTGAGCCATCCTATTTCACTTTCATCAAGCAGAGATTTATCGATCAACGTCTTGTCAATATGACACAAGGATACTGTATCAAACTTCAGGAACTGCCCGAATTCTGTCTCTTCATCTTCATAACAGATCATAAGGTTTTCAGTCCTTATTCCATACTCCCCTTCCCTGTAAATGGCCGGTTCATTTGAAAAGAGCATACCGGGCTCAATGATTGACTTGTTATCTGCTATTGCCGATGTACCAATATTCTGCGGCCCCTCATGAACATTGAGGAAGAAGCCTACACCATGTCCTGTACCATGACCATAATTCAACCCATGATCCCATAAAGCTTTCCTTGCAAGAATATCGAGCTGGTAACCTTTTGTACCCAGAGGAAACTTAGCCCGGGCAAGAGATATCATCCCTTTAAGGACAAGGGTAAAATCTCTCTTTTGCTGCGAAGAAGGTACCCCGATAGCTATTGTACGTGTAATATCAGTGGTTCCGTCAAGATACTGGCCTCCCGAGTCGATCAGCAGAATACCTTTCTCTCCTATAATTGACGCAGTATCTTTTGCGACAGAGTAATGAGGCTGGGCAGCATGTTTACCATATGCGGCAATAGTCTCAAAAGAGGGTCCGATAAAATTCTTTTGTTCTGATCTGAATTCCAATAACTTATCGGAGATGGAAAGTTCGTTTATTTCTGTTTTTCCATGATTTTCGTCAAACCAGTGAAAGAATTTTGTAAGCGCTACTCCGTCTTTTACCATCACTCTGCTGATATTCGCTATTTCAGTCTTGTTTTTGACAGCTTTCAGAATTGTGGGAATACTGATATCCTCAACAATTCTCATCCCTTTGGTTATAGCATTAAATAAGCCTGCAGATGTTGAAGAAGGATTAATGAGGGTTGAAGCTTTTTTCGGTAGTGTTGATAACATCGCTGCTGTTTCTTCATAGGGCAGCATTACTATCTTCAGCGTGTCAAATTCCGAGGCAAGTTTTAACGGGATTTTAGATTCATCTGCAAAAAGGAGAGTCTGCTCTTCTCCGACAATAACAAATGATGTAAGTAGTGGACTGTATTTAATATCATTACCACGTATATTCAGCATCCACATAATATCATCGATCGATGTAAGAAGATGATAATTCACTTTCATTTCCTTCATCTTTTCACGTACTTCAGCGATCTTTATCATCCGGTCTTTACCGCAAAATTCAAGCGGATGATCAAAAGCGACAGAGTCCGGCATTGGCGGACGATCAGTCCATAGTTCTGATATAAGGTCACATTCAGTATCAAATGAAATGTTTTTTGATGACAATCTCTTTTGAAGCTTTCTGACCTGATTGATGGACAATATCCTGTCATCGAAGGCAATCGTGCATTCGTTTTCAAGGCTTCCTGACAGCCAGTCGATAAAATCAGTATTTTGAAAGGCTTTTGGTTTTACAAGTTCAAAGCCGGAACCGGGGAGTTGCATTTCAGCCTGAATGAAGTAACGTGAATCGGTCCATAAGCCTGCAAACGAATCTGTTATCACGACCGTGGCAGATGATCCGGTAAATCCTGTTAACCAGTTAATTATTCTCCAGTGATCAGGAACATATTCGCTAAGGTGAGGATCGGCGGAGGGAATAATGTAGGCATGGATACCCTTTTCTTCCAAGGCTTCTCTCAGGCGGACCAGCTTATCCGGAGCTGTGCTCATAAGCTCTTAACTTCATTTACAAGGTTTTGCAGGGTACTCTTGGCATCGCCGAACAACATTCTTGTTTTGTCATTGAAAAAAAGCATGTTTTCAATAGCAGCGTAACCCTTACCCATACCTCGTTTCATTACGATAATATTTTTTGCATCACGGGCTTTTATGATAGGCATGCCGTATATCGGACTTGAAGGATCATCCTCTGCAGCAGGATTAACAACATCGTTGGCGCCAATTACAACAAGGACATCAGTATTTGGAAGATCGGGATTTATTTCATCACTCTCAATCAGCTGCTCATAAGGGACATCAGCCTCGGCAAGCAGCACATTCATATGTCCGGGCATCCGGCCTGCTACAGGATGGATAGCGTATTTTACTTCAACCCCTTTTTCATCAAGCAGCTTGTCAAGCTCATGACAGATATGCTGCGCCTGGGCAACTGCAAGTCCGTAACCCGGAACAATAACCACCTTTTTTGAATAACTAAGTAAAACCGCAGCATCCGTGAGGGAAATCTCCTTTATTATCCCTCCGGCTGCAATGTTTGACTGGCCTCCCCCGCCAAAGACTCCCACAATCACGTTTAAGAGAGAACGGTTCATCGCTCTGCACATCAGAATTGTGAGTATTGTACCTGCTGACCCCACAAGGATCCCTCCGGTCAGCATCGCCTGGTTATTATAAAGAAACCCTCCCATTGCCGCGGCAACGCCGGTAAACGAGTTCAGGAGTGAGATAACCACAGGCATGTCAGCGCCTCCTATCGGCATCACAAAGAGAACCCCGTAGATGACGGCCACTGCAAACATTATATAAATCAAGGGTGTAAGCTCGGCACTAGCCTGTACATCACGCGTCATGATAAAAACAATAAACCCTATGAGCACCGCCAGGATGGTCATATTAACATATTTCATCGCTTTTACCCTCAGATCGCCTATCCAGCCGTCGAGCTTGCCGAAAGCGATCATACTTCCTGCCCATGAAACCGTTCCTATCATCAGTCCGAGAAGTATCGCAAGAACATGTCCGTTTGCCATGCCGCTTTCTGCAATCAGTTCCGGACTGACATGCGGGAATTCCATTATCGAAATAAGAGCTGCAGCTGCTCCTCCCATACCGTTAAAGAATGACACAAGCTGAGGCATAGCTGTCATTTTAACTCTTTTGGCGATCACCCAGCCGATTATCGTTCCAATCACTATTGCAGCAATAATAAACACAATGTTACCTATCGGCTCCCCATCCTTCCTGTGAAAAAGTATTGTTGCGATTATTGCCATTATCATACCTATGGCCGCCAGGAAATTTCCTCTCCGGGCGGTGAGAGGATGTGATAACATTTTCAGACCGAAAATAAAGAGCACTGAAGCTATAACATAAGTTATTTCGAGCACTGAGATCCCGAATGAAAATTGATATATATCGTTCATCTTATTGATCTTTATCAATTAATAATAGCCTTGCTTATTTCTTCTTTTTAAACATTTCCAGCATCCTGTCTGTAACGACAAAGCCTCCCACAACATTCAGTGTTCCAAGTACAACTGCAAGGAATCCCAGGATCATGGCTCCTGTTGTTTCAGCATGACCCATAACTATTATGGCTCCGATGATCACAACGCCATGAATGGCATTTGCTCCCGACATAAGAGGTGTATGAAGGATTGCAGGCACATGACTTATCACTTCAATGCCAAGAAAAATTGAAAGGATCACCAGAAAAATAGCCTCTCTGTGCTCGAGGAAAAAACCAAGTATCTTCTCCATGATATACCTATATTATATTTAGCATCTGTTTAACTCTCTGACTTATATATTCTTTTGCATGAACTGCAGTGGTTCCGTTGATTATTTCATCCTGCATGTTAAGATTCAGTCTGCCTTCCCTGTCAACCATTATTTTCAGCATGTTGATGATATTATTACCGAACATTTTACTGGCATCATATGACATCCCTGCCGGGTAATCGGATTTTCCGATTATTCTGACACCGTTGATATCTAAGGTCTTGCCGTCCTCGGTAAGTTCGCAGTTACCACCGGTTGATGCTGCAAGGTCAATGATCACCGATCCTGGTTTCATAGCTTTAATGGTTTCTTTCAATACAAGAACCGGTGCTTTCCTGCCGGGGATCTGTGCTGTGGCAATTACAACATCAGATGCAATTGCATGCCGTTGAATCAGCTCCTGTTGTTTCTTTTTGAACTCTTCAGTCTGTTCCACAGCATAGCCTCCTGCAGCAGCATCCTCTTTTGCACCCTCAACCTCAATGAATCTTCCGCCAAGGCTCTTTACCTCCTCCTTGACTGCGGAACGCACATCAAACACTTCGACCACAGCTCCCAGTTTGCGTGCAATTGCAACAGCCTGAAGACCCGCTACCCCGGCTCCAAGTATCAGCACTTTTGATGGTTTAATTGTCCCTGCTGCGGACATGAACATAGGAAAAAACCTGGGTGATAAGAATGCAGCTTCCAGCACTGCCTTGTAACCCGAAACAGTGGCCATTGAGGAGAGTATATCCATCGACTGGGCCCTGGTGGTCCTGGGAACAAGATCCAGTGCTAACACCGTAAGTCCCTGAAGACGTGCTTTTTCGAGCCATTCACGGTTTTCCACAGGATTAAGCACCGAGCATAATACCTGGCCTTCGCTGAATGATTTGATGTCATCTTCAAGCGGAGGGTTTACTGACAGGAGCATGCCTGCCCTGGTAATAACTATTTTTCTGTGCGCTGTTGATGCACCTGCCTCCTGATACTCCTTATCAGAAGCAAAGGCACGTGCACCGGCACTAAGTTCAATAATGACCTCTAAACCCAGTTTTTTGAGTCCGGCAACTTCAGAGGGCAGCATCGCCACCCTGTTTTCAGTGCCCGACTCCCGGAGAATGCCTATGATCATGGTAGATAAATTTAGATTACGGAATTCGGATTGCGGAATGCGGATTGCGGATTTAAATATTGTAACAATATAACAACAATATTTAAAACCTGAATTCTATGTATGAAATTTCGCAAATAAAGAGGCTGATACAATTCCTTTATGATTGATTATTCTTTGCCGAAGAAATTCTTTAGCCAAAAATTATAAGCCTCATTCCGTGAATGCATTCCTTTCTGACCAGTTATTCCGTGACGGTTACCCGGATAGACCATAAATTGAAACGATTTACCTTCATCCTGCAACCGGGAAATAAGATATATAGAGTTCTGCATATGCACATTGTCATCAATATCGCCGTGAGTCATATAGAGCTTGCCCTTCAGATTCTTTGCATATGTGAGCGCTGATCCTTCCTTATAACCTTCCGGATTATCCTGAGGAGTATCCATATAACGTTCTGTATAGACATCATCATAAAGCCTCCAGTCGGTGACT
>DATKXL010000230.1:0-9686 GCA_035529055.1 Bacteroidales bacterium | reverse complement strand
AAAATCAAAATTATGGCAGCAAATTTTTATCCCCAGGACTATGTTATGCTTGGTAGAAAAACGCATTTAGAAGTTACACTTAAAGGTGAACAAGTTTATAATTGGTTAAAATGTACCAATGACTTTGTTAAAAAATGTAACAAAGCAAAAAAAGTCTATTCAACAGCATGTAATAAAGCAAAGGATGAACTGAGCAATGAGATTAAAAATATTTTGGAGGCTAAAGGCTAAAGCCAAAAAGAAAAAATCTCAGAATTATTCCATGGATATTATTTTAATCTTGTATCAGAGCCTGTCTGTTTTAACTAAATAAGCATGAATAATCCTACGGTTGCTCTGATCGCATTCGAGGATTTTGAAAATCTTGGAATAGGCTATTTGGCTTCTGTATTGACAGAGGAAGGATTTGAGCCAATTATAATTGATTTCCGGCTTGGAAAGAAAGAGATACTTAAAAGACTAGATAAGCTGAAGCCCTTAATAACTGGTTTTTCTTTAGTCTTTCAATATCATATTTATGAGTTCAAAAAGTTAATAGATTATCTCAGAAAAGGGGGAATTAAATGTCACTTCACGGCAGGCGGGTATTATGCAAGCCTTAGATTTGAAGAGCTTTTTGGATTTATCCCATGGCTTGATACTATTGTCAGGTTCGATGGGGAGTACACGCTTCTTGAGTTGACCAAATGTTTAAATTCCGGAACTGACTGGAGGAAAGTATCAGGTATCGCTTTCAGGAATAAAGGGGAAATAATATCCAATCCCTTGCGATACCCTGAAACAGATCTTGATAAATTTCCCTTACCTAAGCGATCACCTCTTGACAATTATGCATTCGATAAGAGATTTGCAACTCTTCTGGCAGGTAGGGGTTGCTCTAATAATTGCTCATTCTGTAATAACAGGGAGTATAATAAGCAGTCTTCAGGACCCATTAAACGCATAAGAAATCCTGAGAAAGTTGCAGAGGAGATGAAATTTCTTTATCAACAAATGGACTGTTCTGTATTTCTGTTTCAGGATGATGATTTTCCGGCAAAACACAGAAAGGGATCTGTGTGGGTTGACACTTTCTGCAAAGAACTGACTCGTAAAAAGCTGAAAGACAAGATCATGTGGAAAATAAACTGTCGCCCTGATGAAATAGAATATGACAGCTTTGCCAACATGAAAAGACATGGATTATTTCTGGTGTTTTTAGGTATTGATGACGGCACAGAGAGTGGCCTGGTCCGGTTGAATAAACAAATGTCGGTTGCAAAAAGTCTTGAGGGAGTTAATATTCTCAAGCAATTAGAAATTGGTTTTGATTATGGATTTATGCTTTTTCAACCTTCAACTACCTTCATATCTGTGAAAGAAAATCTCGATTTTTTAAGGCAGATATGCGGTGACGGCTATACTCCTGTCACATATTTGAAATTGCGACCTTATTTTGAAACACGTATCGAGAAAGAACTCAGAGAAGAGGGAAGACTTAAAGGCAAATCCGGATTTTTCGATTATGATTTTATTGAGGAATCAATGAATCATTATTTTGTATTTACACAGGATTGTTTTATGGAGTGGCTAACAGATCCCGATGGGCTGGTAAATATGTCAAAATGGGCTATAAACTATATTGCTGTAATCTCATTTTATTACCAGATGACACCGGATGTTGCGATAAAATCAAATGATGTAAGAAAAACCATATCTGAAAGCAACATGTTTTTCCTTGATACCATGAGGGATCTGGGTGTTCTTTTTGAGTCCGGAAAATATAATGATGGAAATTACCGTGAGTTGAAGGATTACAAGGAAAAAATTAAATCAATGCATGATCATTATACAAGGCAGATAGATGCCTTCATCCGTAAGCTGTTTCTGGTTGTTGAATATCAGGAATTAAATCAGCTGATCAAATATTAATTTTTTCTTTACCTTTCGCACTTTTTACAGCACAAAACTTTTTATGGAGAAACCTATAGAATGGTAAGGCATAACTCCTTTATTTCTGCCCTGTGGATCAGACTGAAAGGACACCACCAGAGTAATAAAAAAAGAGGATTATATGGTTATATGTGGCTGACCTCTCTGAAAATAGTCGCTATTTATATAATTATTATTGTACCTTTTATACTCATTGGCAAGCACCTGATTGATTTCAACAGGCTCTTCCAGTTTTTGACAGATAACCTGTCCGATGGCTTTGTCTTTATTGTTTTTATGATTTCAGAATCTTTTCTGGGGATGATCCCTCCTGATCTTTTTGTAATATGGACAACAAAGTTTCAATCACCATTTCTTTTTACGGTAATCCTTGGTATTCTTTCATACATCGGGGGAATGATCTCCTACCTGATCGGCTACTGGCTTTTAAAAAGGCCGGCAATTAAAGCTTATTCTGAACGCGTTCTAGATAAATATATAATCCTGGTAAGGAAGTGGGGAGGTGCTTTTATTATCATTGCAGCGCTCTTTCCCTTCTCCCCGTTTTCAATGGTCATTATTGCCGTAAGCCTGCTGAAATATCCTTTCAAGCTATACCTCTTTTTTGGTATTTCCCGTATTGCCAGATTTCTTATCCAGGGAGTTTTATATCAGAATATACTCAACATTGATACCTTCTTTGCTCATCTAAGCCAGGCAAATATTTCACTTTAGCCGGGATTCTCAATTATAAAGCTTAATTTCTCCAGATCCGTCTTTCTGGAAAGAAGGGTTTCAAGAAATGTGATTAATTTCCGTAATAGTTTAAAATAGAGGGCGAAATACAATAATATCGAAACTGCCCATATAATTATTAAATTAAAAAAGTAAGTGTCAATTTCAAGATTGCCGAGTTTTTTGTAAGGTGCATAAAAATGAGCACGTCCCCATTTTGAAACAGGCATCATGTAACCAGATTCATATTTCTGAATTATCCTATCATCTGTTCTGATCGATTTTTTACCCGGTACTCTGTCGAGTATTACAATATTTTTAAGTTGTTTGTTCTCATAATTGGCCTGAAGATCGACCAGCCCTCCGATCCCGATCTCAGCCTCAAGTGATTTATAAACAGAATCTTTCAATGCTCTTGTATTTTTCACAAGGTTGAGGAAGTGATGTTTCAGGTAGTCCAGATAAGCTGATATATTTCCCCCTGCTATGGAATCGAGGTTTCCCCTGTCAAGTGATGTTCTTATATTATCAGGGACTTGAAAACCAGCTATATCCGACAAATTATTTATATGGTAATTTAACCTTTTGAGATTATTTCTTATTGTGTCATTGTTAGTATTTATGTCCAGGCACTCATGGAGATCTTCTTTCAGGCTTCTGATAAGGAACGAACCATACCAGAAATTTTGGCTCTCTTCCATATTGTATTTAAAGAAATTCTTCTCAAAGCGGTTCTTTTTAAACTGTTCAACGGCCATCGCTTCGAACGACCAGCGGGCGGTCATCAGATCGCCAATAACAGGTACATATTCATAGCTGGAATGGGATCCTTTGTGAAGCTTATCGAACTTTACCATAACCCCGCTAAAAAGTAACTGAGGTATTATTATAAATGGTATCAGAATATAAATTGTGATCACCGAATTCAGGGCAGAAGAAATATTGAGCCCCAGTAAGTTTGCAGAGCAGGAGGTAGTGAATAAGACAACCCAGAAAGCCAAAGTCATTCCTTTAATACCCAGAATAAGATTTCCAACAATGATAAATGAGACAGTCTGAATTGCTGATAACAGAAACATCATCCCGATTTTAGAATTTATGTAACTAAACCAGCTCAGATTAAGGAATGACTCCCTTTTAAGAATTTTCCTGTCTTTCAGTATCTCTTCAGAGCTGATAATGAGACCCAGAAAGAGTGATGTTATCACACACATAAACATAAAAGCAGGAAGATTTTCATTTTCACCAAACAGGTATGATTTGTCTGCTGTATATTTTGTAAAATAACCCAATACAAAAGCAAGGAAAGGTGAACCCAGAAGACTTATTATAAGGTATTGCTTATTTGCCAGCTTTGATAATGCATCACGGATGAAAAATATTCTCATCTGCTTTAAAAGACCGGGGATGCTGTAATGACTTTCAGGAAGTTTTATTCTTTCAACCGGTGAGAAGGTAATCTTGCTTCCAATTTTCTCACGGAACATATTATACCATTCGACGGGCGTTACCCTTCTTGTCTGAGTCAATTTGCCTCTTTCGTCAACTATTTTCGCTTCAACAATTTGTAATACCTGTTCCGTATTTATGTTCCCGCATTTTATACATTGATCTTCCTCGGCATTTGCATGCTGGCTCTGGGTCTTAAAGTAGATTATTGCTTCGTTGGGATTGCCATAATAAATCTGATATCCCCCCTTGTCGAGTATTATGATCTTGTCAAAAAGTTTATAGAGGTCGGAACAAGGTTGATGAATATTGATTATTACTAGTTTCCCCTTATATGTTTGTTCTTTCAGCAGATTGATAACCACCTCCGAATCGATGGAGGAAAGGCCGGATGTTGGCTCATCGACAAACAGGATATGGGGTTCACGAACGAGTTCAAGGGCAATATTGATCCTTTTTCTTTGTCCGCCGCTTATAACTTTATTCAGCTTATCTCCTACTTTCAGATTTTTTATTTCATAGAGATCGAGATCGGTCAGGATCTTTTTTACAATCTTTTTAATCCTGGGAGGGCGAAACTTGTCAAGGCACATCCTTGCACTGTAATAGAGGTTCTCGTAAACAGTCAGCTCTTCGATCAGGAGGTCATCCTGCGGTACATATCCTATTATTCCTTTTAATTTATCTTTTTCTTTATGATTATTAAAATTGTAACCATTAATGAATATCTCTCCGCCATGTGGTTTAATATTGCCGTTCAATAAATCGAGAAGTGTTGATTTTCCTGTTCCGCTGACTCCCAGTATTCCAACCAGTTGTCCGGACTCACCATGAAAATTGAAATTCTGTATCCCGTTTTCGGTATCCCTGAACCTGAAGACCAGATCTTTTGCAGTAAGCGACACCCTGGTTTTAAAGCTGGCCACGTTAAAGAAACCATATATCTCTGAATAATATACTGTTTTCAACCCGTGCCCCTTGATTGTTGATCCGTTGTCAAACAGATAGGTTTGTTTGGAATATATCCGCTGGCCATTCAGATAAAGGTCGCCGTCACCAATATATCGTAAGATGAATATTTTTGAACTGATAATGTTGAGAAACCTCAGCTCCCCGGAAATAGTGGCATTAAAAATATGTTTTACTTTCTGATATTTACAGCTTTGAGTGTTGTTTATTAAAAGAAGCTTTTCCTTTTCGGGGATTTTATTTACTGGATCAATAATAAAACTCTTGATGTTTTTATATTCATTTTCAGGTATATTTAATGCGAGAGCTACGGTCATGAGGAAATCAAGTTCATTATGGGTTATCACCTCCCCGTACGAAATAAAATCAACCAGCTGAATGATTAAATATATCTTTTGTTTCTGCCGGAACTCTTCATTTATGTTATCACAAATGCTTTTAATCCTCATTGCTTTATATGAGGCGGTGTCGCTGCCTTCAGCACTTTTATCAAGAGCATCGTTATTATAATAGAGGTCAAGGCACTCTTCAAAGAACTTCATATACCTGCCCACTAATTCATTATTAAGCAACCTCGAAAGAAATGATCTGACAATTTCTTTTTCTCTCTTCGAGATCTCACTGATGTCCTTGATATCGCTGATCAGGGCGAACAACTGCATTAATGCTCTTAATATCGGCTCGCTCATAGACTGAATTATTCATACTAAGGTACTGATTAAAATAATTAAAGCCAAACAAAAAATTATCAATGAGTTAATGAATGCATGGTCATATCTGTTATTTTTATAACTTTAGCCAATATTTCATTTACTGATATTTAATGAAATATTTGACCATCGTATGCGTTTTAAACATCTGATTGTTTATATAGTAAATTGTTGATCCCTATCCAATATGTCAGTAGTTAAAAAGGTTCTGTTTATTCTTGTTATTTTTCTCTCTTTCAGAGCCTCTTTTGGACAACAGATACCTATTAATCCTATATCATACCGGATTTTCAGCCCCCTTGTTTATAATCCCGCTATTGCCGGAAGCAAAGATTTTTTTTCAACTGATTTCATTGCAGGATTCCAGGGAAAATCCAGTTCCCAGCTCATCAGCGGAAATGCAAGGATCATGAAAAGAGTACCGGGATATACTTTATCTTCCAAAACAGCCAAATTCACAAATTTCGGTGTTGGTGCTACTGCATTTAATGACAAGAGCGACTCAATGCTAACTGCCGGAATAAGCGCTGTTCTCTCATATCACATTCCTCTCGGGCAGAGCTCGTTGTCGTTCCTGTCAATTGGTGTGGCAGGTAAAGGAATTTACCATCGTTATGATATCAGCGATCCGGCAAAAGATTTTAAATTTCCCAATGCAGATGTAGGGATATATTACTACAATCCTTCATTTTATACAGGTGTGTCAGCTACCAATATACTGGCTCCACCGTCAGATACTGCAACTATTAACAATTATTCAGTGCCTGTTACACGACAGTATAATTTCCTTGCAGGATACAAATTTGTTCTGAGCCGTTCACTTAAACTGGTGCTGGAACCTTCAATAATCATAACTACTGACGATTCTCTCTCGTTTAATATTAAAGAGAACATTGAACCGATGCTGAGACTCTATGCGGGTAATTTTTGCCTTGGAACCTATTTCAACGATTACAATAAAGTATCTTTCTTCTTTCAGTACAAATATCCAAAGTTCTATGTTGGTACTTTTTTTGCACTGCCAAAGGATTCGCCTTTTTACAAAAAATCCCTGACAGCGGAAATTGCAGTCGGGATTAATTTCTCCCGTAACAGATCGGGGTTTACTGAGGACGGGCACTGGTAATAACATTTTTCATCATATATATGAAGAGACTAATTGGATCAGGATTAATCCTTATTGTAGTTGCGGTGAATCTGACCATATGCGCAACCACTAAAGACAATACCCCGGAATTGGGTTTGAATTATGAGTTTCCTTTGTTGCCGGATACCACAACGGGGAATCCATTTTTCAAAGTTTATCCGTTCCGGCTCACTATTATGCCACCATCTTTGGGGATTCAATTTTACAGGGATGGTATTGTTTTTCTGTCCAACACAAAAACTGAAGCTAACCTGGTCCCCGACCATGTCTCTTTTGGCAGGGCCGAAGCCTATTATGCAAAGCTGGCCGATACTGTTCTCGTCGGTCGCAGCCTCTTTTCTTCTTCCTCACCTTTTACCTTCCCCTGTGAGGCTATGACATTCAACTCCGATTATTCCATAATGTATTTCTCAAAGCTTCCTCAGAACAGGGGTTCAGAAAAGATATATCATGCCCAATATATAACGGATAAAAATGGTAAAGGAGCCTGGAAAATTGATAATCAGCCCTTAAATTTTTGTATCGATCCTTCAGCATACACACACCCTGCATTGTCAGCCAACGGGGAAATGATGGTACTTGCATCTGACAAAAAGCCTTCTGAAGGCAAATTTGATTTGTTCCTGACCCTGAGAGAAGGTCTTGGCTGGTCAAAGCCCGAGAACCTTGGAAATCAAATAAATACTAATGGCAATGAGCTTTTCCCTTTCCTGGATTCGGAAAATAATCTGTTTTTTTCATCCGATGGGCATAATGGTTTGGGAGGATACGATCTGTATTTTTGCCGATATAACGGTAAGGGATGGGACAAGCCTGCAAACCTTTCAGAATATATCAATAGTGCCAACGATGAGTTGGCATTTACCATTAACCCAAATGACGGAAAGTCAGCATTTTTTACCACAAGACAAAAATCCGGCAAGCAATCAATGCAGTTATTCAGGGTCACATTTAATGATCAATCTGCCCTGAAAGAGGTAACTGATTTATCAAAAGCCTTTGCCTGGATGATTTCGCCTGATAAACCTTCAGCAGAAAAAATTGCTGCTTCAACTATTCCTGTTCCGACTGATCTTCCGAAAACCGAACCTGTAATAGAGCCTTTAAAACAGGAGGATCCGGTAAAAGAGGTAAAAGCTGATGTTGTTCCGGTAAAACCACAGGCGGAACCTGCTGTGGTCTATCGCGTTCAGTTTATTGCAAATTCCAAGCCCAAAGGCAGCTATAAGATCACAATAAACGGAGTGGCTTTTGACACTTATGAATATTTGTACAGTGGATTATATCGCACATGTGCCGGTGAATTCAGTAATGTGAATCAGGCAAGAAATCTGCAGAACCTGATGAGAAAAGAGGGTCATTCCGAGGCCTTCGTTGTAGCATTTAAAAATAACGAACGTTCACTTGATCCTGCACTATTCAAATAAGGGAGGATTTTAATAATTTCACATTTGATTGATGGAGGTGGTCTTATTTGAACATAAGGGAGCAGAAAAGTATTAGCACCCTACTCCAGATTATCCCTGGAGTATTTAATATATACGTTATTCAGCTCACAGAAGCCTTTCTCCTTAATAGTTTTCTGACCCTCAGAAAGCACATAATAAAGAAACTCTATAACCGCATGGTCGGCAGGTTTGCCAAGTGATCCGATTGTAAGTTCACGGCAAAGATCTTCGGGATAAAATCCAAGCCAAAGACTCCTGTGTGCCTCCTGAAGGTTTGCAAAAGGCATCTCTTTTCTGTCAATTTTGTTATCAAAGTCAAGATCAGCAGGGACAATCTGAATATCTTTTTTTCTTTCCCCTGTTGCAGGTTCAAAAGCATAACTGAAATTGCAGAATCCTATCGCCAGTGGGTTTGCCTGGATACTTTTTATCATTTCTTCATCTCCTGTAACACCGATACCCTGGAGATCAGTGGCTTTTTTATAGAGAAATTCAGCCCATACATCTGCAGCACCCGATTCATCGGCCCTCGTATAAACAACGACCTTATCTTTAATGTTGTCTCCAAGTATATCTCCCCATGTCATCTGTTTCCCGGATATAAATAACTGTATGAACTCACTCGGACTGATGCCCTGATCCAATATTTTGCTGAAATATGGATTATTCTGATTTATTATCGGAGCCACACCATCCTTGGCAACAGGGATCACCCAGATCCCATCATTAATTTCCTCGTCAGTAAGAGGCCGGGAGATCATTGCAAGCTGATGCTTTTTTGTCAGAAGCTCTGTGATTCCCTGCCCGGTACCAGTAGCAGAGACTTCAATCCTGACGTCAGGATGGATTTGCATGAAATCGTCAGCCATTTTTTCTATCAGCGGGTATAATGCATATGCGCCCGAGATAGAAAAATTGCCTTTTATATCATTGAGGATTTTTTCCTGAGTAATGGAAGGTTCTTTATCCGCTTTCCCTGATCTGCAACCGGACAACAGAAGAAGAACAAATGCCGGAAATAGTACTTTAAAAGGACCCATTTTTTTTTAAAGATACAAAATATTTTTGAAAAATCAACCTATAAATATCATGTTTTGATATGCTTAAGAGCATACTATCTGTAAAGTTCCCGAAGCAGAAGGCTAAACTATGACAATATAAAATTAGTACCTTAGATGACTAATCAGAATAAACTAATTATCCTGCCTGACGTTAATTAATTTAAAAACCTGTTCCCCTGATTACCGGTAATTATGTCATAGAGGTCAAAGGAGTCTGGAAATCTTTTAAAAAGGTTGAGGCTGTAAAAGGTATTGA
>DATKXL010000229.1:0-9659 GCA_035529055.1 Bacteroidales bacterium | reverse complement strand
GAATGGTTATGCTGTAATAAGACGTACCTGGAAACCGGGAGATAGAATTGACTTTGACCTGCCTATGGAAATACAGACAATAACAGCTGATAATAAGATAGTTGCTGATCGGGGCAGGATAGCTCTGCGCTACGGACCGCTAGTCTATAACGTTGAAAAAGCTGATCAGCCGGATATAGATAAGTATTTAGGTACCGGACCTTTGGAGACTGCATGGCGAGGCGACCTCCTCAACGGGGTAATGATAATAAAAGGAAAATGGGAAGACGGATCCCCATTAACGGCAATTCCCAATTTTGTCCGGAACAACAGGAATACAGTCAAATCTACCGATAAATCGGAACCTGAAAATCCGGGGGAGGGTTCAATTGTTTGGATTAATAAAAGATAAACCAATAGAAAGATGAAAAGATTAGTAACATTTTTTTGCATCATAATTTTGGGGCTTAATAGCTATGCACAGAAAGTCCCCTTTCAGCTGAACAAACTTGAATATTTTGAAAGAGGAGGTGTCAATGTGATGGCATACCAGGATATTTATCCTGAGGGTCATCAGGGTGGCGTTGCAGTCATAATGCATGGAAAGCGAATAGCAACCAACTTCAGGATCCTGATATTAGCTGCTGATCAGCTACTAAGTGATAATTAGAAAACTGTTGTATTTTTGTGACGGGAGCGGCAGACTTATTAAAATGGAGTATAAAAAGTTAATACAATATACCGAGTATCTATTCACCGGATTTTTCTTTACCGGTATATTTATCTTTTTTGCTTTTTTCTACAACAGTCACCTGCATTTTGCCGAACAGGTGCAACTTTTTCTTATGACTGATGATTACTTCCTTGGAAAAGTAAGTTATCCGGGAGGTTTTGCAGGATACACTGGAGAATTTCTTACACAGTTTTATTTTTTGTCACTGGCAGGTCCTCTGATAATCTCAGTTTTATTATTTGCCATCCGGCAGATGACAAAAAGCATATTAGAAAGGATTAATCCTGAAGCTATCATTTTTCCTCTCAGCTTCTTGCCGGCACTGGGCGGTGCCTTGATCCTGTGCGATGAGTTTTATCCCCTGTCGGCTGTAACAGGTATTCTCATTGCCCTGCTGGCGGCCCGGTTATATATAAATATAAGTACTGGCAATACCCGGTTCATTTCCGGCTTGTTACTCATTCTGGTCATTTATTGGCTTGCAGGAGGATCATACCTGATGCTGCTGGCAATAATGATTGTTTATGAACTGATCTTAAACCTGAAACTGAGGAGAGAAATTTCAAAAGGAAAAAACACAGAAAGAAATATCAAGCCTGTTTACGGTATGAAGCTTTGGTATCTTCCTGTTTACCTGATTCTTGCTGCCGGATCCCCCTTGCTGGTACAGAAGTATCTGATCCTTCAGCCGGTAATGCTTACATACATGAGTGAGTTCTACTATAATATCCGTACAGAAGTACCTGATTCTATTCCTGTTCTGTTTGCATTACCGGCCCTGTTAATGATCATAATTTATTTCTTTAATGTGAAAGAAAAATATACCAGAATAATCCTTATTGCACAGGTTGCAGGCTTGTTGTTTGTATGCTGGTATGGCTTCAGAATCCGGGCAAACTTTAATGCTGAGGTGACTATGACATATGATCATCTTGTCAGAAATGAACGATGGAATGAAGTTTTGAAATATGTTGAAAAGGAGCCTCCCAGAAACTATATGTCTCTGGCTATGCTTAATCTTTCTCTGGCAAAGAGCGGACAGCTGGGTAACCGGATGTTTAATTATGATCAGCATGGCATAAACGGACTTTTTCTGCCTTTTAACAGGGAATATGTCGCCCCGATGATGGGAAACGAAATTCTTTATCATCTTGGTCTGATCAATGCTTCACAGCAATATATCTTTGAAAGTATGGAGACGATTCCCAATATGGGACAATCAGTCAGAGCTATAAAAAGAGTGGCAGAGACCAACCTTATAAATGGACATTACCGGGTTTCAGAGAAGTACCTGAAAATGCTTGAAAATACTATATTTTACAGGAGATGGGCAAAGGAAACAAATGACTATCTATGGAACGAGGGAAAGATCAATAATCATTCCGATTACGGAGAAAAAAGGAAATTTATGGTCAGGAGTGATTACTTCTTTCATATAGAAAATATTGAAGCCGCATTGAACAGGATGGTTAAGGAGAATCCTGGAAACAGAATGGCTTTCGAATACCTTATGGCATTCTACCTGGTCAAAAAAGACCTCGGTAATTTTCTGAAATATGTGCCGATGATAGACAAGATGAATTACAGGGAGATTCCGGTTTCTTACCAGGAAGCAATGATGTTTTTGACAGGTTTAAGTTCTGCTGATCTCCCGGTAAATATACCTTTAAATTATATCAGTGAGAGCACGAAGTCAAGGATAAGAGCCTATGCAGACATATTTAACAATTATCCTGATGCTGAAGTCGGGCTGAGAAAGAATTTCTCAGGTACTTACTGGTTTTATCTGCATTTTAAGGAACTTGAAAACAATCCTGATGAATAATGTGTTAAATTGAAAAGACATTGAAAATATGGATCTGAAAAATCATATAGTACTATCAACATTTTTTCTTTTACTGGCGTCCTGCTCAGAACCGAAAGCGGGCATTGAAGAGAAAAATGCTTTGCCCTCAATTTTTCCTGATTATCATGATGTTATCATTCCTGTTAATATTGCTCCTCTTAACTTCAGGCTGTCAGAACCATCAGGAAACCTGTTTGTCGTTATTGAAGGGAAAAACGGGAAAATCGAAGTAAAAGGCAAGAGCAAGATCAGGATTCCTCTTAAGAAATGGCGCCGGCTTCTTGAAAACAATAGAGATGAGAGCCTGATTATAACTGTCTTCAGCCGGACGGAAGGCAAATGGACTAAGTTTAAACCTTTTAGTATTCATATCAAGAATAACCCTGTTGATCCATGGCTCGTTTACAGGCTTATCGCGCCCGGATATGAAGCCTGGAGTGAAATGGGACTCTATCAGCGTAATCTTACTTCGTTTAAAGAGGAACCGATCATTAACAACCGGTTGCTTCCGGGCAGCTGTATGAACTGCCACTCCTTTAACCAGAACAATCCCGGTCAGATGATGTTTCATCTCAGGGGAAACATAGGGGCAACAATGCTTGTAATAGATGGTGAGGCAGTAAAACTGAATACGAAAACAGAAGAGACAATCTCCAATTGTGTATATCCCTGCTGGCATCCCACCGGCAAGTATATCGGCTTCTCAGTAAACAATATTTCACAGGTCTTTCATTCCAGAAAAGAAAAGCGGATTGAGGTTTTTGATTCAAGATCCGATATCGTTGTTTATGATATTGATAAAAATATTCTTATAACCAGCAAGATTATTTCTTCGGATGACAGTTTTGAGACCTTTCCGGCCTTTTCACCGGATGGTAAAACTTTGTTTTTCTGCAGTGCACCGAAAAGTGATCAACCGGATAATTATGATAAGGTAAAATACAGCTTATGCAGTATTTCTTTTGAACCTGATTCCGGAACCTTTGGCGACCAGATCGATACGCTTGTAAGTTCATCAGTAACCGGGAAGAGTGTATCACTCCCCAGGGTATCGCCCGATGGAAAATACCTGATATTCACTATGTCGGATTATGGAAATTTTTCAATATGGCACAAAGAAGCAGATCTTTATCAGCTTGATCTTAATACAAGATCTTTCCGGCCCATTGATCCTGTTAACAGTGATGATACGGAGAGCTATCATTCATGGTCTTCAGATTCCCGATGGATGGTATTCAGCAGCCGCAGAATAGACGGTTTATATACCCGTCCATATATAACATTTGTTGATGAAAACGGAAATTTTGGAAAGCCCTTCCTGCTTCCCCGGAAAGATCCTGATTATTATGACTCAGAGCTCAGGTCATTTAATGTTCCGGAGTTTATTACCGGCAAGGTGATGTCCGATGGACGTACACTGCTGAAATCTATTGCATCGTCGGGCAAAAATGTTACTTTTGAGCTGAAAGATTAACTGAAAATGCAAAAGAAATTCTTTATTTACCTGCCACTGGTACCGGGAAGCGTGGAACAAGAGTGGGAACAATGTCTTGAACAGATTGTTAAAACAACTTCAGCAGGCTTCAGGCCTTTGAAACTGAATATCTATACTGATCTTCACGACTATCAGACTTACATCGTCTTCAGACAAAAAATCGCTGAATCTGTCAAAAGGGCTTTTGGTGATGAATCACCGGCTTTTAATGTGACTGTTCATCCACCGGAAGAACCATGGAAAATTGTTGTTGAAGCCTTATTTGTACTTTCCGTCAGAACCGTTATTAAAACAAAATACCTGAATTCGGTACCGTATGTTGTACTGGAGACAGAGTCAGTTAAAGAGGTTTGGGGAGCAGGACTGGGAAGCGATTTATATCAGTACGACACAAGGAAGGCTGCAGAAAAGGCATTCGACCAGATGGTCGGGATCCTTGAAAATGAAAAGATGTCTTTAAACCATCTGGTACGGCAATGGAATTACATCGGAAATATCCTGAAAGTAAAAGAAGAATTTCAGAATTACCAGATCTTTAATGAAGTACGAAGCGAATATTATCAGAAATACAGGACTGTCAAGGGTTTTCCGGCAGCTACCGGCGTGGGAATGAGGCTGGGAGGTGTCATCCTCGATTTTTGCGCAGTTGCTGCCAGGGAATCTGTAAGGATAGTACCGATAGATAATCCCAATCAGGTAAACGCATACGACTATGGACAACAGGTTTTGAAAGGAATGGCCGGTAAGGGGCAATCAGTTAAACATCCGCCGCAATTTGAACGCGCGCTTCTTCTTGTGAACAATCAGTTTGCAACACTTTATATTTCAGGTACCGCATCAATCATCGGACAGGAAACAATTGGAAGGGGTGATGTGGAGGAACAGACTATTGTAACGATTGAAAATATTAAAAAGATGGCTGATACTGAGGGGATTAATCAGTTGCTCGGCGGCCTCATACTATATAGCAGCAGATTCTCTCTTGTGAGAGTCTATATTAAAAACAGGAATGATTTTGGGATTGTTAAAGCAGTCTGTGAAGAACATTTCCCTGATGTTCCGGCAGTCTATATCCTGGCTGATGTCTGCCGCGACGATCTCCTGACTGAAATTGAAGCTGAACTTTTGTTAAAATTTTAAATACTCTTCATTTACCTCAATTCAATTTCTATCTTTAGATCACGTTGAGATCTTATATTTCAATAATTATTTAACCTAAGTTGCTAGTTGCTGGTTGCTGTTTGCTAGTTGGTTGAAAATGAGTATTTTGATTATTCGGATATTATTTGACGGATTAGAGATAAAATGACATATTATTCTTTTATTCAGTACCTAACCAGAAACCAGGAACCAGAAACCAGCAACCTGAGTTATTTATACAATCTGATGAAAAAACTACTTTTCCTTTCAGCCGCGGCATTATTATTCATCTCATGCTCTCAGACAACATGGGAAAAAACAGACAATGGAGTGGTTGTCCGACTGAATTCAAAGAACACTGGGGTACCAAAACTGATGAAGCTTGAAGTTATAACCGATGAGATAATTCATGTCATAGCAGCACCGGTAAATAAGCTCTCTGATGAGAAGAGTCTCTGCGTAATTGATGGCAGTTCAACTTTTCCTGACTTTGCGGTCAGGCAGGTTATAGATACCCTGATCCTTTCAACCTCCGGATTAAAGGCAAAAGTGTTGCTGGCATCAGGGCAGATACTCTTCTGTGATGAAAATGACCGGATAATACTTAAGGAACGTCATGGAGGAGGAAAATCATTTGCTCCGGTTTCTGTTGAAGGGATGAATGGTTTTTCAACAGGACAGATTTTTGAATCTCCCGATAATGAGGCATTTTATGGTCTGGGTCAGCATCAATCTGAGGAATTTAACTATAAAGGTCTGAATGAAAGCCTCTATCAGTATAACACGAAGGTATCGGTGCCATTCGTTGTATCAAACCGTAACTATGGCATTCTCTGGGATAACTATTCCCTTACAAAATTCGGGGATCCCCGTGATTATTCCCAGCTGGATATTTTTAACCTGTCTGATAAAAACGGAGAACCAGGAGCTTTGACTGCCACCTATTTCAATTCGTCAGATTCAACAGATATTTTCATTGAGCGGAAAGAACCCGTGCTCGATTATGAAAATCTAACAACAGTTAAAAATCTTCCTGAAGGAGTAGATCTTGGGAGATCCAGTGTAATCTGGTCAGGTAAAATGGAACCGAAAGAGAGCGGAATTTATCATTTTAAGCTATATTATGCCGGATACACAAAGTTATATATTGATGACGAACTGATTGTTCCTGAACGTTGGCGTACAGCGTGGAATCCTAACACATATAAGTTTACAAGGAACATGGAGAAGGGGAAGCAATACTCAATAAAGCTTGAATGGAAGCCTGACGGCGGTGTTTCATATATCGGACTGAAAGCTCTGAGTCCGCGGACGCCTGAAGAGAAGGGTTCTCTGTCGCTTACTTCCGAGATGGGAAACCAGATCGATTACTATTTTATCCATGGGAATAGTATGGATGAGGTAATAAGCGGATATCGGACAATTACCGGCAAAGCTCCGATAATGCCTAAGTGGTCTTTTGGATACTGGCAGAGCCGTGAACGGTACAGGTCACAATCAGAACTGATTGATGTTGTAAAAGAATACCGGAAGCGAAATATCCCGTTAGATAACATTGTTCTTGACTGGTCCTACTGGCCGGTTGATTCATGGGGATCGCATGAGTTTGATCCGAAGTTTTTTCCGGAACCCGATAGTATGGTTGATGAGGTTCACAGCCTGAATGCAAAAATAATGATCTCTGTCTGGCCAAAATTCTACATCACGACTGATCACTACAAGGAATTTGACAGTAAAGGCTGGATGTACACTCAGGCTGTAAAAGACAGTGTAAGGGACTGGATAGGAAGAGGTTACATAGGTTCTTTCTATGATGCTTACAGCCAGGGGGCACGCGATCTTTTCTGGGAACAGATAAGGGAGCATCTCTATAGCAAAGGCTTTGATGCGTGGTGGATGGATGCTTCAGAACCAGATATTCTTTCCAACGCCAGTATTGGATATAGAAAAGCCCTTTCGACGCCAACCGCCCTCGGTCCTTCAACAAAATACTTCAATACCTATGCCCTGGTAAATGCAATGGCAATATATAACGGACAACGAAGTGCAGATCCCGACAAACGTGTCTTTCTGCTTACCCGTTCAGGATTTGCAGGCCTGCAGCGATATTCCACAGCTACATGGAGCGGAGATATTGGCACCAGATGGGAAGATTTAAAAGCACAGATACCGGCCGGTCTGAATTATGCCATGTCAGGCATCCCTTACTGGACCATGGATATAGGCGGTTTCTGCGTTGAGAACAGATATGTAAGGGCTGAAGAGGGTTCTGACGATCGGGATGAATGGAGAGAACTTAATACGCGGTGGTATCAGTTTGGATCATTCTGCCCTCTGTTCCGCAGCCATGGACAATACCCTTTCCGCGAAGTTTACAACATCTCACCCGAAGATCATCCTGCATATAAGAGTATGCTTTATTATGATAAACTAAGGTATCACCTTATGCCTTATATCTATTCTCTTGCCGGCTTAACATATTTCAACGATTATACTATAATGCGGGCAATGGTAATGGATTTCAGTAAAGATAAGGAGGTTGTCAGCATTGGTGATCAGTACATGTTTGGCCCATCAATTCTTGTGGCCCCTGTTTACAAGTATCAGGTACGTGCCAGGGAAGTCTATTTCCCATCCTCCTGCGGATGGTATGATTTCTATTCGGGGAACTATATAATAGGAGGGAAGAGAGCCATGGCAGATGCACCATATGAGAGAATGCCATTATTTATCAGAGAGGGTTCTATTATCCCGATCGGGCCTGAAATACAATTTACCGATGAGAAACCGGCAGATCCTCTGACACTGTATGTCTATACCGGCAGGAATTGTGCTTTTACTCTGTATGAAGATGAAGGGACAAATTACAATTACGAGAACGGGGCATGCAGTACAATAAAATTCACTTTCAACAATGAAACAGGAGAGCTTGCGATCGGCGATCGTAATGGCAGTTATGATGGAATGCTGAATGAGAGAACATTTAATATTATCTGGGTAAGTAAAGATAATCCAATCGGGTTTGAGCCTGGAAGGCCAGCGGATCTTACGGTCAGATATAATGGAAGGAAGATTGTAGTAAAGGAGAAATAGGTATGTTTTTTCTTCAAACACTAACCTTAACCAGTGTTAATTATTAACTTAGCATAAACCAATCAGAGAAAAAATGAAAAAAGTTATGTTATTGTCACTAATCCTGGCTACCTCCGGAGTTTTATTTACCTCCTGCAACCAGGCAGCAAAAAATAAAGCAATGGTAAGAAAAGAGATTTACGGCACACATCAGGGGAAAGAGGTTCATTTATTAACCCTCACAAACAAAACCGGTAATGTTATCAGACTTACAAACTGGGGAGCCAGAATAACATGGATTGAAGTTCCCGACAAAAACGGAAAAAAAGAGAACATCACCTTTGGTTATGATACTTTTGAAGGGACAATTACAGGTGATATGTCCTTCGGCTCAACGGTAGGAAGATATGCCAACAGGATCGCAAATGGAAAATTCACTCTCGACGAAGTGGAATATACTCTTCCCAGAAATAACGGACCTAACACCCTTCATGGAGGCCCGGGCGGATGGCATAGCGTGGTATGGAACACTGAAGTATTGAAAAACAGTGAATTTCCTGCTGTCAGGTTTACATATGTCAGTCCCGATATGGAAGAGGGCTTCCCAGGGACGATGAATATTGAGGTAATTTATACCTGGACCGACAACAATGAAATTATAATGGAATATACCTGTACTACTGATAAAAAGACGGTTCTGAATATTACAAATCATGCATATTTCAATCTTCACGGAGCCGGCAATGGTGACATTCTCGATCATGAGATGACGCTCAAAGCTTCTGCCTTCACGCCTGTCGATTCTGTTATGATCCCAACCGGAGAGATTCGTCCTGTTGCAGGTACTCCTTTTGACTTTACCACACCGCATACTATTGGTGAAAGGATAGGCGGGGATTATGAACAGCTTGTTCCTGGCAAAGGATACGATCATAATTTTGTGCTCGACAACATTGATGAGGTGGACGTGGTTGTATATGAACCCGTCAGCGGACGTGTTCTTGAAGTTCTCACTGATCAGCCCGGCATGCAGCTATATACCGGTAATTTTCTGAATGGCACCAGGATAGGTCATGGAGGCAAGCCGTATAATTTCAGATCAGGCTTTTGCCTTGAATCGGGACATTATCCGGATAGTCCAAATAAACCGGAGTTTCCTTCTACGGTTCTTAATCCGGGAGAAACATTTAAATCACGTACTGTCTATAGATTCTCAGTAAGATAGTTAATATCTCAATTATTGGACGCCGGATAGGAAGGAATACATCTCTTTTAAAGTTACTAACTTGTGCCCGGAAAAGTACCGAAAATAATGATCTGATTTATTTAGTTCAGGGGAATGAAGTATAAAACGGTGGGAAATGAATCTCTGCTTGTTAAGAGTTTATCAAAAG
>DATKXL010000228.1:0-2183 GCA_035529055.1 Bacteroidales bacterium | reverse complement strand
TATCAGCGAGCTTGTTTCCGGAAAGCCATGTATTACCTGTTTTATAGGCAATTATTGTACCACCCTGCCGGTTCCATGTCTTTATATTCTCTATCGCAGATGTCCCAAGGTCAGGAGAACCTGCTATAATCAGCACATTATACCGGTTAAGATTTACAGAGCCAAATCTTGCCGCGTTTGCCAGAGTAACGGGTATATTAAACTTTATATCCAGCATATGCCATATTTCTCCCACATCGCTGCTGCTCATTCCGTCGCCAGTGATCATTAGAACAGATGGTTTAACCAGAGCTCTGAAAGCCTCACTGCCCAGATCAATACCCTCAGAGGTAAGGCCGGTTTTTACCCCGTAAATTGTAAGTCCGCACTCTTTTGCCACCTTATTCATATGCTTATAAATCTCATCTGCCGGAATGGTTTGTCCGGAAACAGGTATGAGAACAGTACCGAAGGAGAAACTCTTTTTCAGAGAGCTTTCATCAACGACAAATCTGTTTGTCGAAACCCGTGCAATCAGGCCGGCATCCTGTAATTTAAACAGAGCTTTTGGAGCAAGGTATTCATTCCATTCAAAAAGATAGGCATAAGTCTCCTTTGTTGCAAGCAATCTGCCTTCAGGCACCTGTGTTTCTTTAACTTCAGGTCCAACCAGACCTTCCAGATCTTTAATCAGGTTTATCGCTGAATACCGGATGTTAAAAGACATTGGCAAAACCCATGTTGAAACATCATAAAAAGCACTGTCGGTGAATTCTATGACAGGCTCAAAAAGACTTCTGATGAACCTGTATTCCGGCTGTTTCAAGGGGACAATAAAACTGCTTTCAGCTTTATATTGTACCCCTTTTACTGTAAAATCCCTTCCCGTTTTGTAAACCCTGATCTGGTGCCTGAGAAGATTTTTAATGAATTCAGAAGTTCTTCCGTTATCGGATGGTTCGCTGAAGATATAGGCTTTAACAGGATACTTATCTGCCTGAACAAGAGCATCCTTATAAAACCCTCTCTGGCTTTCCAGCAGTTTATCCTTCATTCTCAGCCCTGCTTCAAGTGTGGAAAGTGATACCGTAACCTGGTTTCTTATTGCAAAGGGAAATGACAATAAACCTCCCGGAGTCTCTTTCAGGTGCCCTTTGACACCTGCCTGTTCGAAAAGGATCCCGACAGATCCATGAATATCAGGATATGATGATCCTTTACCTGCATAAAAATCATCGTAACTCTCCTCAGTATAGTAGAGACTCCCGATTTTGTTAAGATACTTTTCATGATATCTCCCAATTTCTTCAGTAAGTTCCTGGTTGTCAGGAGGCGATAACGGGTTATTTCTGCTTTGGACACCTGGTTGAAAGAAAAATGTTGAGTTTGCCCCCATTTCATGATGATCGGTATTGATATTGGGTTTCCAATAGTGGAAAGCAGCTACCCTTCCGACTGATTCAGGATGCTGAAGCATTATATAATCACGGTTAAGATCGAACCAGTAGTGGTTCGTCCTTCCGCCCGGCCAGCTCTCGCTGAACTCCCAGGAGGCCGGATCCGGATTATTGCTGAGGCTTTTTGTGAAGTTCACCCATGTTGAATGACGCTGCATGCCGTCCGGATTAAGTGCAGGATCTATAAGAATAACAACATTCCTGAGAAGTTCATCAATCTGACTCCCTTCCCCGGCAACCAGATAATAGGCTGTCAGGATTGATGCATTCTGGGCGCTTGATTCATTTCCATGAACTCCATACCCCAGTTTTATGAAGAGAGGCATATTATTAATATCAATACCGGCAGACTTTGAAGGATCGCAAAGCTGCAGGTGCTGCTGCCGTAACTGTTCCAGATTCCTGATGTTTTCAGGTGAACTGATTATCAGATGTCCGAGCGGCCGGTTTTCATGACTTCGTGCATATTCTTCCCAGACTGCTCTGTCGGAGAACTTTGCCAGTTCGAGGATATAATAATAAAGCTTATCGTGGGTGAGATGCCATTCTCCAACCTCATGTCCGATAAATTGTTTCGGAGTCGGAATCCGGGAATTGTAGGAGATGTTATCCGGAAGATAATAATCCAGATTAACCTGGGGATTTGCTATTGTACCTGTTAAAAGTATTGCAAGAAAAAAAGTGGTCTTTTTCATTTTATTATTAATGGGAATAATAGGGTAATATTATGAAAATATATATTGATTT
>DATKXL010000227.1:0-15724 GCA_035529055.1 Bacteroidales bacterium | reverse complement strand
ACAAGCTGATAAAATTCATCTTACAACACTTACGGTTGACACACATTGCGATACTCCCATGGAATTTGGACGCTCGGATTTTGATCTTGGGATAAAGCACGAAGATGGTTGTGTCGATTTTCCCAGGATGATTGAGGGTGGACTTGATGCTGAATTTTTTGCTGTCTTTATCGGGCAGGGCCCAAGAAATGACTCATCATATAATCTGGCACATAAAAAGGCTCTGGAAATATTTGATGCGATTCATAAGAATGTAGGTAAGAATTCCGGGATTGCTGAATTGGCTTTTTCACCTTCCGATGCTGTAAGACTTAAGAAGGAGAAGAAGATTTCTGCCTTCATCGGGATTGAAAACGGGTATCCTGTTGGAAAGGATCTTTCAAGGATAAAACAGTATTATGATCTGGGAGCAAGATATATAACACTATCCCATTCCAGAAATAATGATATATGTGACTCATCCACCGATCCTAAAGGAGCTGAGCATAATGGTCTTTCTGCTTTCGGAAAGGAGGTTGTAGAAGAAATGAACCGCACGGGGATGATGGTTGATGTATCCCATATTTCTGACAAATCGTTCTATGATGTACTTGAAGTATCGAAAGCACCGGTCATTGCATCTCATTCCTCATGCCGGGCGCTTTGCGAAAGTCCGCGGAATCTTACAGATGATATGTTGCTTGCCCTGAAAGAAAATGGAGGTGTTATACAGATATGCATTCTCAGCAGTTATATCAAGACTCCTGATCCAAACCCTGAACTTGAAGCGAAGCTTAAGGAGCTTGAAGGGAAATACGGTGCTTATAAGGACCTTTCGGAGCAGATGAAAAAACAGATGCGCGCCGAATACAGGGAGATACAGAAAGAATATGTTAAACTTGCCACCGTAAAGGATGTCGTTGATCATATTGACCATGTTGTTCAGGTAACAGGGATTGATCATGTTGGTATCGGCACCGACTTTGATGGGGGAGGAGGCGTTGAAGGGTGCAAAAACGTAGCTGAGATGAAAAACATCACTATTGAGCTCTTACGTCGGGGATATTCAAAAGCAGAAATAGCCAGGATCTGGGGAGGTAATATAATGAGAGTACTGAGTAAAGTTGAGGAGATAGCAGGTTAAAAAGAGCAGGATCAGCTTTTTACCCTTGAGAATTTAAGCATTCTCAGCATCCATCGCGGAAGTCTTTTTTCAGGATCACGTTTCGTGAGATCAAGATACCACCCAAACTTTTTAAGTATCGGAACTTTGTGAGTCTCAACAAACTCAATCAGAATTCCGTCAGGATCCTCAATATATGAGAAATGGCCTGCAGCTTCACCCATATCAAAACTGTTGCCTTCGTGACTGACGTTACTGTCAACAGTAAAAGGGTAGCCTTTGTTTTCGCAATATGTTCTGATCCTGTCAAACCCTCTGACGTCATAGCAGAGATGAATAAAACCCGGATCACCCCAGAATCGTCCTTCATAGATCTTTCTTCCCGGAGCTTCAGGTGAACTGATCAACTCGATAACACTCTCACCGAATAGGCTGCTGAATGGTCCTGTGAATGGTTTTGATCTTCCGAGAAGCACCCTTCTGTATTTTTTATTTCCGCCGGCAAGTACCAACAGGTCGGAAAACACTCCGGTCTTGTCATATAAAACCTTATCATAACCAAGGATGTCGGAATAGACAACTTTTGATTTTTCGATATCCGAAACCCCTATAATAACTCCATAGGATCCCCCTGATATTTTTTTCTCGTTCATGAACCAGTCGGTTGCCCTTACGATTTGAAAAATGTTGCCGTAGGGATCTTTAAGGAAAAAAGTCTTTTCACCTGAAGGATCTTCGGCAATGTCACCCAGGATCTGAATTCCGCTTTTTTTGTAATAATCAAAAGCAGACGTTACTTCTTTGACTTTCATTTTGCATGCAAGAATTCCCAGGTCGCCCAATTCTATTTCACCTTTGATAGAAAGTGGTTCCCTGCCGACGTATTGCCAAATTTCGAATCCGCCGCCGCTCTGAAGGTTAATAGTCAGGACGGCGTGTCTTCTTCTTGGTTTTCCTCCTGTATAGGGGAGCATTAATTTTGCCTCTGCTTCTTCTTCAAATATCCGACAATCCATACCAAATGTAGAAATATACCATTCCCATGCTTCTTTGAGGTTACGGACACCTATCCCAACCTGCTGAATGCCAACAACTACATAATCTTTCATTATACTCTGATTTAAAGTACAGCTATGTTGATTTGATCTTATCCGCTATTCTGAAGAACAATGGAGGACAAAATCTTCTGATGTAAAGCAAAGATAATTCTCCTTTTCCCACAAGGATTTCTCTTTTATTTTTCAGAATACCCTTTATAATGGTTTTTGCTGCTTTCTCCGGAGATATTCCTTTTGCCAGTCCCTCATCCATTTTACCATGTTCCCGTCCCTCACTGTCAAGAGCATGAAATGAAATCTGTGTCCTGACTCTTCCTGGAATGATAACAGATGATTTTATATTAAATTTCTTGTTCTCAAGGAAAAGGGTTTCAAAAAATCCGTGCAATGCCTGTTTTGATGCAGAGTATGCTGACCGGAGGGGAAATCCGAATCTTCCTGATATGCTGCTTGTTGCAAGAATATGTCCTGACCTTTGGCTGATCATATAGGGTAAAACTGCTTTTGTAAGTGCAATGGTTCCGAAATAATTAATTTCAAAAATCTTCCTGTCGAGCCACAATGGTGTTTCATCGATTCTTGCTCTCTGGCTTATTCCTCCGATATTGAGCAGATAATCTATCTTACCAAATACCTTAATATGCTGTTCAACTACATTCCCGATTCCGGATGTATCGGAGAGGTCAAAAGGAGAACAGATAATATTCCCCGCTCTTTCGCCGCAGGCGGCTTTTACTCTTTCAAGCCCTGACAGGTCATTTGATGAAGCAATTACATAAGCACCTTCTCTGACAAATTCATAAACGAGTGCCTCCCCGATCCCTGAAGATGCTCCGGTTATCCAGGCTACCTTTCCTGTGAATATTTCATTTCTTCTCATCTTCTAAATGGGAAACCAGGGTTAACAAATCATCATGACTCTTTTTAAGGGCAACATAATCTGCATTTTTGTTTCTGATATAATTCCTCACTCTTAATCCTCCTGCTATTCTGCGGAACAGAATATTATAATTCCATGCAAATATTCCTGAAAGGGGAATTGTGAGAAAAATTACAATTGCCAGCCATAGCGGGGGAAAGATGAGTAGGGAAACAATCAGATAAATAGGTAGAAAGATGAAAGCAAGAGCCAGGGAGACACCAAAGCGGACAGAGCTGTGAAATTGTAAATCTTTAGTTTTCCTGATCTGCAATTCCGGCAATGCCAGAAATGTCAGGGTGAAGATATTTCCGAAAAGGTATAGTGGAAAGCTAATTAAAAGGCCTGTCATTCCGGCAATGAGCCACCCCAGAGGATGCTTTCTTTTTGCTAGAATTTTATAACTGGTATTAAGCTCTTTTGCTTTCTTTTTTACAAAGAGACTCATTGAGCATATTTTTTTATAACTCTCCGGATCAGAAACCTGAAGGCGGTTCAATTTGTCAATCAGAATTCTGTCTCTGAACAGTTTAGGGAATTTGATATCATCGCTGTACCTGCCATTTACAATGCTTCTCAGTTCATCGATTGCTTCATAATTCTCCACTGATTCGATGTGAACCATTATTCTTTTCATCTCAGTGGAGATTCTGTCCCTGAGTTCATTGAGGGCTTTCTCAGGGCTCTCTTTATATATCCGGTGGAAATCGGATACTTCAATCTGTTTTCCGTAAACGACTGAAAGCACCTGCCTGAAGCGTGCGTAATTGGAATATTCAATCCCAACCGGAACAATTTTGATCTTCAGTTTAAATCCTGTGGCTTCATCAGCCTGGAAAGCAACACGGCAGATCCCCTTTTTAAGCTGGCGGAGCCTTCTGAATCCGACATGATCCCCCTCCGGAAGAATGATCAGGCCGTTTTTGTTCTTCAGGACGTCAATTGTTTTAAGAAAAATATCGTCGTTGGCCTTAAGACTGCTGAATCCGTCCCTTATCCTGTAAACAGGCAATATTTTGATAAAATATAGAAAAGCAGCAACAGCCTTTCTTTTGAAAATGTCGGCACGTGCAAGAAAAACAGGTTGTCCTTTAAGTGAGAAAACAACGGCAAGGGCATCCATTAATGCATTCTGATGGTTAGGCGAAAAAATAAGATGATTATCATGATTGATGTTTTCGCGGCCAAGAATGATGATCTTCCTGTAAAAAATTTTATCATGCCATAAACCAACAAAGTACTTAAACAATGCATAGCGTGCAGAATACTTCTCAATGTTATCCTTGCCCATCTGATAAACAATTCAATTATCCCGGCCGGTTCAGGTAAAAACCCTTAGTTATTACAGGGTGTTTGCAAGTTAATTAAAATGAAACGCTACCGGAAAAAATCAGTTAAACTTTAATATGATTTTAAAAAATCATAGGTCTTTTTACCACCTTGCCTATTGAAAGAAATCATCCTTCAGCCTGTCAATAGTTCTTCTTTCCTTTTTTGTTGGACGGCCGCTCCCTTTTTCCCGGAAAACAATTCCGTCAGTATGTCTGTTTTCCAGTTTAATTTTTTCTTCGGCTGGGGTGATATCTTCAATATAATTCTCAACAAGTTTAGCAGAAATCCGGTGTTCGGTCAGATCAATTATACGGTAGGTATACACAACCGGAAGTTTTTTTACAATGACTATTTCTTTTTTCTGAACTGCGCATGAAGGTTTTACCTGGACATTATTAATAATGACCCTTCCTTTTCTGCAGGCTTCAGAAGCGCTGCTCCTCGTTTTGAAAACTCTTACCGACCAAAGGAACTTATCAATACGTACTGACAGGTTATCAGACATTTCAAGGAAATTATTTATTTCAGATTGTCTTCGGAATTCCCGGGCGGGGCGATCTTTCCTGCCTTATTAAAGGCTGTCATCGTCAGTTCCACCCCGACCGTACAGAATGATCTGATCATTTCAATAACCAGAGCAATTCTCTCGTCGATGAATTTTTTTTCTTCAGGATTCCATTTTCCCAGAACATAGTTCACCTGAAATCCATTGCTGAAACCATTTCCGATGCCAACTCTTATCCTTGCATATTCATTTGTTGACAGGATCGAGGTTATATGAGCCAGTCCGTTATGTCCGCCATCACTACCCTTTGACCTCAGCCTTATGCTTCCCGGCGGCAGAGCGATATCATCAACAATAACCAGCATGTTTCCGACCGGAATTTTTTCCTTTTTCAGCCAGTAATTCACAGCATGGCCACTAAGATTCATGTATGTGGAAGGTTTGAGAAGGACAAAGATCCTGCTTTTATATTTTAACTCACAAACAGCGCCATAACGCTTGTCCTTAAAAGAAATATTGGATGCTACCGCCATAGCATCCAATACTGAAAATCCTATATTATGCCGGGTATCTTTGTACCCCTCGCCTATATTTCCCAGGCCAACTATCAGATATTTCATTGTGCCTGACAGTATAAACAAAGAATTAATTATTTGCCTTTTTCTTCAGCAGCAGGAGCTTCAGGTGCAGCAGCAGCTTCAGCAGCTACTTTTTCGGCGGCCTCCTCTTCTTCAGTTTTCTGAGCGACACGTGATGTGGCAACAGAAAGAACCGTGGTGATCTTTGGATCGAGTAATTCCAACTTATCGAATGATAGATCTCCTACTTTTACTGATTGATGTATTTTAACATCAGTTATATCAACCGGAAGAAACTCCGGAATATCATCAGCAAAACCTTTTACTTTAAGGTGTCTTCTTTTTATTCTTAGTTTACCACCTGCTTTAATTCCCACTGATTCGCCGGTTGCTCTTATCGGAAGTTTTATAACCACAGGTTTGTTATCTGCAACCTGAATAAAATCAGCATGAGTTATTTTATCGGACACAGGATGGAACTGCATATCTTTTAAAACAGAATGATACTCTTTCCCTTCAATATCCAGTTTTACAAGATGAGCATCCGGTGTAAAAACAAGTTTTATGAAACTGTTTTCGTGAGCATGAAAATGAATATTCTGTTCCTGACCGTAAATTACACAAGGCACATTACCCTCTTTTCTTAATCGTCTGGAGCTTTTTTTACCCAGTTCACTCCTTAAAAAGCCTTTAATCTCAATTGTCTTCATTTTGTTTAAAGTTATTGTGCTACTAAGAGTTGTCATGGCGACGACTCCCCATTACACGTTTGACATTTAAAAATCGGAGTGCAAATATATTATAAAGGAATCAGAAAACAAAATTTGTGCTTATTGACAGGTTCATATTAACAGCCTGAACAGTGTTTGCAAAAATTTCAGCTATTGAAAGTATTTTTATCTTGGGGGATTTGTTAACGAAGGGAACTGAGTCGGTCACAATGAGCTCGGTTAATGGGGATTCGTCTATTCTTTCGATTGCATTTCCTGATAATATGGGATGTGTTGCAACAGCCCTGACACTTGTTGCTCCTCTCTCCATGATCTTCTGGGCAGCCAGAACGAGCGTTCCCGCTGTATCGACCATGTCATCTATTATGACCACATTGCGTCCTTCCACTTCACCTATAATTGACATCTCTTCGACTACATTCGGTTTTTTTCGCAGTTTGTAACATAGCATCATCTCTGACTGAAGGTGCCTTGAATAGGCATTGGCTCTTTTGGATCCGCCCATATCAGGTGCTGAAACTGTAAGGTTATCAAGCTTAAGATTTTCTATGTACGGGGCAAAAATGGCAGAACCGAAAAGATGGTCAACAGGGACATTAAAGAAGCCCTGGATCTGGTCAGCATGGAGATCCATTGTAATAATTCTGTCAACTCCTGCTGTACCTAGAAGGTCTGACGACAACTTGGCGCCTATCGAAACTCTTGGTCTGTCCTTCCTGTCCTGCCTGGCAAAACCATAATATGGGATCACTGCAATCACTTTATAGGCAGATGCTCTTTTAGCAGCATCAATCATCAGGAGAAGTTCAAAAAGATTATCGGCAGGTGGATTGGTGGACTGTACGATAAAAACCATGTCTCCTCTTACAGATTCATCAAAAGCAGGCTGGAATTCTCCATCGCTGAATTCTGCTACTGAACTTTTTCCGAGTTCAATTCCGAGCTCGGATGCAATTCTCAGAGCCAGATCCCTTGAAGCTCTGCAGGAAAATAGTTTCATTGGCGCTTTACCGTACATAAACCTGTTATTTTGCCGGATTGTTTAGTCGAAATTATTAACACAAAATTAAAAATTATGTCCGATATCAAATGGGATTTGAAAAATTGTTAATAGATTCTTCAATATAGCTCAATAATTCATCCCTGCCCGTACCCTTTTTGGCTGAGGTTATAAAAGTCACAGGGAGCGATTCCCAGCTCTTTAACATTTCTATATCATATTCATAAACAACCTTTTCTGCAGCATCTTTTGCGATTTTATCACTTTTGGTAAATACTCTGGCAAAAGGGATCTGTTTTTTCCCAAGGAACTCCATAAATTCCAGGTCGGAATTCTGAGGAGTTAATCGGGAATCAATGAGTACAAAAAGAGAGACGAGGTTTCTTCTCTTAAGTATATATTCCTCAACAGCTTCAATCCAGGCATTTCTCATTTTAAGGGGAACTTTGGCATAGCCATATCCGGGGAGATCAGCAAGATACCAGCTGTCGTTGATTACAAAATGGTTAATGGTCCGTGTTTTTCCGGGTGTACCTGATGTTTTAGCCAGTTTGTTCCGGGCGGTAAGCATATTGATAAGTGATGATTTACCGACATTTGACCGTCCGATAAATCCAAATTCAGGCTTTAATGGTGCCGGACACTGTTTTATCGAGGTACTGCTCTTTATAAATGCAGTGCAATGGATTATCATTATAGCACTTCTTATTTGAGATCTTTGTATGGCAAATCTGTCTTTTTGTAAATCAGGTGCTTATTTCCGAAGTCCGTCAGATACTCGGCTATTATTCCCACATAATCAGCCTGTTCCGATCCGGTTTTCTTCAGGTTTAAAAATGCTTTGCCATTTTCGGTCTTAAGTATTGTGCAACGGGTTGTATCAAAAACACCATTAATAAGATCGCCCCGGTAGAACTTAACATCTTTTCCTTTATCTGACAGTTCGAGATTGACCCTGACCAATCCTCTGGCTGCATAATCATCGCTAAGGGTAGCAACTATATCAGGGTACCCCCTTGCCAGTTTACCATCCTGTGTGTACTCTTCAAGGTAAGGAGTTCGTAATCCTTTAATATAACCCAGCTTTGCTTTAACGCGGCCATTCCTGTAATACTGTTTCTGAATTCCGTCAACCGTATCATGCTTATAAGGTGTTGATCTGAAAACCTGTCCCTCGAGATAATGCCATTTTGCAGAGTCCTCCCTGAGTCCGTTCTCGTACCAGAATGTCTGGTAAAGTTGTCCCCCCTGGTAAAAGGTTTTCATTTCACCTTGTCTTACACCATTTTTAAAGGTAACCTCTTTGAGCAGCAGGTCTCTGCTGTAATATTTCTTTATGCCTGTATAACCTGTATCGGGAACGTTAAGGGCTTCCTGTTCAGCTGCTGATTCCCTGTTTCCGGCTTTTTTACCTCCGCATCCGGAAAGGGAAAAAACAATTGTAACAATTAATAGAGTACCTGAGAATAGCTTCATATTGTTAAGATTTTTATTATCAATAGCTTTACGCATTTTCAATAAATATTTCGAGCAGTGTTGCTTCCGGTTCGGGTTGAAGAATCACATTCCTGATAGCCGCCGGGAGAAGGAGGGTTTCCCCTTTTGACACTGCCTCTGAATTGTTATCCCATAGGATTATAAAATGTCCATCTGTACAAATGTACACAACAAATGAATCAATAAGGTTATAATCTTTTCCAAGAGACTTATTAAAACGTATAATATTTGAGTTAAAAAATTCACAGCTGACCAGATTATGACTATTATTTAATACCGGCTCATTCTTTATTTTGCTGTTACCCGTTGATGAAAAGTCGATTGCATCAATTGCCAGATCGTTATGCAACTCCCTTGGTTCACCCTTTACACTTTTCCTGCCCCAGTCGTAGATCCTGTAAGTTATATCTGATGTCTGTTGAATTTCAACGAGTACCGTTCCTGCCCCGATTGCATGTATTCTGCCTGCCGGAGTAAAAAAAGCATCTCCGGTATCTGCGGTTTCAATATTGAGCAAATCAACAATTTTTTTGTTTTCGAGCGCTTCCAGGTACTGTTCTCTGGTTACAGGTTCAGCAAATCCCGTATAAATCTTTGCATATTCTTCACTTTCAAGAATATACCACATTTCAGTTTTGCCATAGGCATTATGTCTCTTTTTTGCCAGGTCATTGCCGGGATGTACCTGTATTGAAAGATCTTCCCTGGCTTCGATGAACTTAATCAAAAGCGGAAACTCATTCCCGAACTTATCAAAGATTGAATCACCTGTCAGGTCGCCCATATATACCTCAATGAGTTCCTCGATATTGTTACCTGCAAGAAATCCGTTACTGACAACCGATAGATTATCGGAAACAGCAGATAATTCCCAGCTCTCACCAATATTCTGAAACCTGTCAGCTTTTTTACCGTAATGTTTGGCAAGGGTGTGGCCACCCCATATTTTCTCCTTTAAAACGGGTATAAATTTCAGCGGATAGAGTTCAGTCATAAGAAAAGATTATGTTTTGCTATGAAGCAGAAATTACTATTTTTGATATTCTCAGGAAAATACAAATTTAAGGATTTATGCTTACAGTTGGAATAGCAGGCGGAACAGGTTCGGGTAAAACAACTGTTGTGAAAAAGGTTATGGAGAGATTTCCAAACAATGAAGTCATTGTCATGCCCCAGGATTCCTACTATCGTGATAATGGACATATCCCACTGGAAGAGAGGCAGAAAATAAATTTTGATCATCCCGCTTCTGTGGAATTTGAATTACTTATTGATCATCTGAAAAAGCTCAGAACAGGTAATTCAGTTGAAATGCCTCTCTATTCCTATCTTACCTGTCTAAGGTCGGGACAGACAATAACCATCAAACCTGCCCGGGTTGTACTGGTTGAAGGGATCCTCATACTCACCGACAGCGGGTTGCGTGATATGCTTGACATAAAAGTGTTTGTTGATGCCGATGCCGACGATCGTCTTGGCCGTGTTATTCAAAGGGATATTGTTGAAAGGGGGCGTTCGGTGATGATGGTACTTGAACGCTACCATGATACAGTTAAACCTTCACACCTTCAGTTTATTGAACCATCAAAGCGATATGCTGACATAATCATTCCGGGCGGTGGTGAAAACCAGGTAGGTGTCGAGGTTCTTATATCAATAATTGAAAAACATTTGTTGAGTAAAAAATAGTAAATCATGCTGGAAAACACAAAACCCGAAGATGTAATGTTTCTGGATATTGAAACAGTACCGGCTGCATCATCCTTTGATCTGCTTGATCCTGCATTTCAAATCCTCTGGGAAAAGAAATCGAAACAGTTCCGGAACGAAGAGCAGACTGCGGGTGATGCATTTGAAAGAGCAGGTATTTATGCCGAATTCGGCAAAATAATCTGTATCTCGGTAGGTTTTATTAAAGAAAAAAATCCGTTTTGCTTCAGAATAAAATCCTTTTACGGAGATGACGAAAAGTCTCTCCTTTCGGAGTTTTCAGCTATGATCGTGAAGTTTTCTAAGAACAGGGATTCACTTTTATGTGCCCATAATGGTAAGGAATTTGACTATCCCTATATTGCAAGGAGGATGATAATTAACAATCTGATCATACCCGAAATACTTGATAATGCCGGCAAAAAACCCTGGGAAATAAAGCTGTTGGATACAATGGATCTCTGGAAATTTGGTGATTATAAGAGTTACACTTCTCTCGATCTTTTAACCTCGGTTCTGGGTATAACTTCTCCAAAGGATGATATAGACGGAAGCATGGTTGCTGGAATTTACTGGAACAACAGGGATCTGAAAAGGATAGCACAATATTGTGAAAAAGATGTCCTGGCTGTAGCGCAGGTATTGCTGAGGTTTATGAACCTTCCGAAAATTGATGAAGAGAGAGTAGAATCGGTTACGTTTAATTAATTAACTGTCACGGAGCAGCCTGATAAGATTCTTCTGTACCTCATCAGGTTGATCAGCATGTATCCAGTGTCCTGCATCAGGGACTTCAATAAATTCTGCAGCCGGGAATATCCTGAGAATATCGCTGAAATCACTTTCTGGCAGATAATCAGAGTTTTTCCCTTTCAGAAAGATCACGGGGAATCCTGTGATCTGGTTGTCACTGACTCCCCGGTGGAGGATCCCTTCCATAATTTTGTCGAGATTATTAAAAAGCGAATGTGCATTTAGTTTCCAGGTAAAAGTATTATCTGGTTTCCTGTGGAGATTCTTCATAATAAATCCCTGTATCTTTTCCGGCTTTATCCCTTGTGATAAAAGCAATCCGGCTTCATTTCGTGATGAGACTCCTGACAGATCGGTGTCAAGGATTGTTGTTAGTATGGCGAAATGAGTATCCATAGAGGTCTGGCTGTCTGCTTCAGAAATAAAAGGAGAGATATCGGCAATAAGCAGTCCGTGCAGTTTATCGGGCCATTTCAATGCATAGCTGATAGCTGTCTTGCCCCCCATACTATGCCCTGCAAGAAAAAATTTATCAAGGTTCAGATCTTCGGCCAATTCTTGAAGATCATCCCTCATGGCATTATAGTTATGAGTATTGCTGTGCGGAGACTGTCCGTGATTTCTCTGATCAGGCAGGTAAACTGTAAAGTAATTACCGATATTTTTTGCTGTTGTTACCCAGTTATCGGACGAACCATATAAACCATGAAGGATAATTAAAGGAGGTCCGTTTCCATATTTTCTGAAGAATAATTTCATCAGGATTAGTCTGCCAGCTGTCTTTTATACATCTGGATACTGTTTTCAAGACCAAGATAGAGTGCATCAGAAATCAGGGCATGTCCGATAGAGACCTCTTCAACCCATGGAATATTCTGATGGAAATATCTGAGATTGTCAAGATTCAGATCGTGTCCTGCATTCAGCCCAAGGCCGGCATTTCGGGCAACTTCAGCCGCTTTTATAAACTGTTCTATAGCTTGTGGAGCATTTGTATTAAAACCGGCTGCATATGGTTCTGTATAAAGCTCGACCCTGTCGGTTCCCGTCAATGCAGCATTTTCAATATTTACCGGTTCGGTATCAACGAAGAGGGATGTCCTGATTCCCACTTTCCTGAAGGTTGAAACAACTTCGGTAAGGAAGATTCTGTTTTTAACTGTATCCCAGCCTGCGTTTGATGTGATGGCATCATGAGGATCGGGAACAAGTGTTACCTGATCAGGCTTAACAGAAAGTACAAGATTAATAAAGCTTTCGGAGGGATAACCCTCTATATTGAATTCAGTGGTTATTACAGATCTTATCTCAAGGACATCTCTGTATCTTATATGTCTTTCGTCCGGCCTTGGGTGTACTGTAATACCGTCAGCTCCGAAAAGCTCGCAGTTAATGGCGGCTGTCTTTACATTAGGGATATTACCTCCCCGGGCATTTCTTAACGTTGCAATTTTGTTAATGTTGACACTTAACTTCGTCATTATAATAATAAATATGGTGTTTATCCGTATTGTTAATTGTTGCGAAATTACAACAACTGGCTTCTTTTTTTATTATTTTAGATGAAAATTAAAATAACCGGGACATTTTATGGTTGCTAAAGACTTGATATCAGAAGCAGTACCCCCACTTAAAACGTCAGATCTGGGGCAGACTGCACTCAACTGGATGGAGATTTTCAGAATATCTCATCTGCCTATAGTAAATAATCAGGATTTCCTTGGGCTGATCTCGGATGCAGATATTTATGACATGAACCAGCCTGAAGAGCCAATTGGAAATCATGCTCTTACACTAATCAAACCATATGTCACAACAGAGCAGCACCTTTTTGAGGTTATCGGACTTGCAGCACGTCTTAAACTATCTGTTGTCCCGGTCCTGGATGCAAACAAACACTATAAAGGGGTTATAACTTCCAATGATCTGGTAAGGTATATTGCCGGCATCTCCTCACTTGATCAGGCGGGAGGCATCATTGTCCTGGAACTTATAGAAAGAGATTACTCCCTTTCCCAAATTGCCCAGATTGTTGAAAGCAATAATGTTAAAGTGCTGAGTATATATATTACTTCGCCTCCGGACTCCACGAGACTTGAGGTGACCCTGAAAGTCAATACCACTGATCTGACATCTGTCATCAAGACATTTGAACGATATAATTATGATATTAAGACATGGGTTACTTCTGATGATTCCATGGATCATTTCTATTCCGAGAGGTTTGATCTTCTTATGAAATATCTGAATATCTGAATAGAATATGCTTCAAAGAGTCGCAATCTTCAGCAAGGAAAATAACTCAAAGAGTATTGAGGGTGTTACGAGACTGGTTAAAGAGTTCTGTGACCGGGGTATTGTAATACAGCTCTATCAAAAATCCCCCGATTTAAGGAACTGTCGGGGCGGATCATTAATTGAAAGTTTCACCAGCCTGAGCGATCTTCCGTATTTACCTGACCTTGTTTTGAGCGTTGGTGGTGATGGAACATTCCTTGAAACAGTACTTAAGGTTAAAGATCTTGGAATTCCAATTGCCGGGGTTAATACAGGTCGTATGGGGTTCCTTGCCAACATCTCCGAAGAAGAAATAAGTCATTCCATCGACATGCTCTGCGAGGGTGAATTTGAGATTATCGACAGATCCCTTCTTCAGATAACTCGTCCTCCTGACCTCTTCGGAAGCGGATCATCAACCGCATTAAATGAAATAACCATCCAGAAGGCTGATCCCAGCATGATAACGATAAATGTTTTTGTAGGGAGCACTTATCTCAACACTTACTGGGCTGATGGCCTGATAGTTTCCACTGCCACCGGATCTACTGCTTATAATCTCAGTGTGGGAGGCCCTATTCTCTCTCCGGAAGATGAAAGTATAATAATATCACCCATCTCTCCTCATAATCTGACAATCAGGCCTATTGTCCTCTCAGGGGATAGTGTTCTGAGAATGACTGTTGAAGGAAGAAGCCGGGAATATCTTGCAACTTGTGACTTCAGATCCATACGGTTGCCTTTTAACGAAGAAATTAATATTGTAAAATCTTCAGAAAAACTGAAAACAGTTATGCTTAAAGGCAGGGATTTTTACAGTACTCTGAGAAACAAGCTTATGTGGGGTGCTGATAAAAGAAACTGAAACAATTAATTACAAAAAGGTCAATTTGTTTAATTTTTGATTATTATATTTGTATCAACTATCTAATCTTAGCTCTATGAAAAGATCCCTCTTACTTATTATAGTTTTTTGTTTTGCTTTTCAGATCTCTGATGCTCAATTATGGAAAATTAGAAGATGGGAAGCTGAGCTTGGAGTAGGGCCATCTTTTTCCTTCCCTGACATCGGGGGATATACAATTGGAAAGAACCTTCTCGGATTCCGGGATTTGAGTTACAGGCAAACCAGATATAATATCAATGGAAGTCTCCGTTACCGGCTATCAAGAACTTTTAATGCAAGATTAAGTCTGACTTACGGGTCATTACATTCGACGGACACCAGGGGATCAAACGAAGGCAGAGATTATGAAGCAACTACTTCATTATTTGAACCAGCTATAATGGGAGAATACTACTTCATCAAAAACCGTTACGAAAGCAGTTATCTTTTTTTAAAGGGGAAAGGCTTCTGGTCATTGCTGAAATCTCTTGATTTTTATGCATTTGCCGGGATCGGAGGAGTGAGTTACAGTGTTAAGGGAAATGACGCTCTGATTCAACGTGGTATGGAACCAGGCGGATTTTCTGTTGTTATTCCTGCAGGATTAGGTGCTACCCTGATATATACTCCCAATGTTAATTTTGGACTTGAATTAGGTGGCAGATACGCATTTACTGATTACCTCGATGGCTTTACTTCACAATATTCCAGATCAAATGACGTTTATTATTTTTTGAACTTTACTGTTACTTATAAGCTGAAATCAGGTCCTCACGGACTTCCATCTTTCAGATAATTGAGCTGGATCAGTTTTAATGAAGAAATTACTTGGTTTTTTACTTTTACTATTTACATCCCTAATTGTAACAGGTCAGAGAAATGCTGATTATGGTGTTTTTGCAGGAGTATCTTCCTACCTGGGTGATATTAATCCAAACCGCCTGATGTACAGCCCTCTCCCTGCCGGTGGTCTCTTCTACCGGTACAATCTGCATCCCAGGCAGGCAATAAGGGCCAATCTGTTTGTCGGGGGATTGCAGGCAAATGATCTCGATTTCAATAATAACTTTCAAATTTCGCGGGCCGCATCATTTTCAGGTTTGGTCGGCGAATTGGCTGTCCAGTTTGAATTCAATTTTTTGCAGTATTCAACACAGGGCAAAAGGTGGAATTATACTCCCTATATTGCAGCAGGTGCCGGTGTTGCTTTTGTCAATACTTCAGCTCTTGCCGGCGTACCTGTAATCCCCTTTTCTGTCGGTTTTAAAGTCAATATTCATAAAAACCTTGGTTTGGAAGCCGAATATGGTTTTCGTAAAACTTTTTATGATAACTTTGACGGCTTAAAAGATTTGGTTGATCCATCTGACTATGCA
>DATKXL010000226.1:0-4176 GCA_035529055.1 Bacteroidales bacterium | reverse complement strand
CAGGAAAACAATAGCTAACAGATCACAAAAGTCAGCCAAATAGTTTTTATATTGAAAAAAAAATTACTTTTCAGCACTTAAAAGCTACTGCCATATCAGATGATCTCCGGTATTTATAAAATCCTCTCAATCCCTGTATTTTCTATACTTTATTGTTATACAGCTGCAGGTATATTAATTGTGGTTTTTTTATCGTGGCTCAATGCAAAAAAGCCGGTTCGCTTCCTTTGCATGATCTGGGCAAAATCGGTATTCCTTATAATGGGTAAAAGATTGCTGATTTACGGGAAAGAGAATATTAACAAAAAAGAGAAATATATTGTTGTCGCCAATCATGCCAGTCTTTTCGATATTGTTGCCATTACATCGTTCTATCCCGATGTATCATGGTTCGGACACGAACGACTGTTAAAAGTACCTGTTTTCGGCCATTTTCTGAAACTGACCGATTACGTTCCGTTCAAAGAACCTACAATAAGAAACACCCGTCACATGCTTGAACAGCTTATTGAAAAAGCTAAAAATCAATCCGTTGCACTTTTTCCGGAAGGGACACGAACCCTTGACGGAAAGATCAATCCATTTTACAGGGGATTTATTTACCTGTTCAGAACAAGGGAAATAGGAATCCTGCCTGTGACATTAAATGGTTTTTATGATCTGAAACCCAAAAACAGGTTCTATATCAATTTCAGCTCAAAGCTGGATGTTGTAATCCATAAACCAATTCCCAGGAAGGAATTAATCAATAAAAATGATAATGAGATAATTAACGCAGTAAAAACTGTTATTGAATCAGCATATCATTAAAAACATAACATAGATTATTAAACTGATTCCCTTTGAGTTACTCGCGAAGTACATCACTAAGGAGCACAAAGCATTATACAAATAAATAATTCCAACCATGGAGGTGGAAAAAAGAGACAAGTGGGTTTTTATAGTTAATCCTATTGCAGGGAATGGTTTTGCAAAGACCCTGGTTCCCGAAATTAAGGAGAAGATAGAAAAGTATAGCATTGATGCTGAAATAGTCTTTACAGAAAAGAGCGGACACGCTGCCGAGCTTTCGGAAAATTATTATCGTAAAGGATTCCGATATATTATTGGTGTCGGTGGCGACGGAACCCTGAATGAAATTGCCAGGCCTTTGATAAATAAAAAGGATGTTGTGACCGGGATAATTCCTGCCGGAACAGGTAATGACTTCATACAGATACTGGGTTTTCCTGGACGGTTTAAGGAAAATGACTGGGATATCTTTTTCAAAAAGAACATGATTGCAATGGATGCCGGGACTGTAAACGGAATGATCTTTTTAAACGGTATGGGACTGGGATTTGATGCCGAGGTAGCTGCCGAAAACTATACCGAACCCGGGAAAGTGAAAAAGGGTGGGAGTCACAAGTATATCTGGCACATCATCAAAACGCTGCTTTTCTTCAGAGAAAAACGAATGACTGTAATAGTAGAAAATAATAAATCCGACACAGACTGCTTTATAAACACCGTTGCTAATGGCAGGAGGTTTGCCGGGGGGTTTTTCCTTACCCCAAAGGCAGTTGCTAATGACGGAATGCTCGATGTATGCATGATCAAAAGGCTGAATCTTTTTCAGAGATTCAGGCTATTGCTTAAAGTACCCGGAGGAGAACATATCACAAATAACAAAGTCAACTATTACCAGACATCCGGAATTGATATTGAATTTACAGAGAAGGTTCCCTTTCATGTTGACGGTGAATTGTTCTTTTCCGGAAAATTCAATATTGGCATTATTTCCGGTGCATTAAACACAATTTACAATCCTGATGGGAACCATTTCTTCAAAAGATAATATTTCTGATAACAGTTACCCTGTTTTTTTCGATCTCGACCGCACACTTATCAAAACAATCAGTGGTAAGGCCTTAGTGGTAACCGCCTTCAGGAAAGGTCTTATAACTGGTTTTAAGCTTACACGTATCGTTTATCTCTTGCTTGCACACAGGTTCAGACTTAAAGATCCTCTTAAAATAATTAATAATATGCTCAGATGGATTAAGGATATGCCCGAAAATATTATGGCCGATCTCTGTTCTGAATCTTTCAATAAGCTGCTACTGCCATCTATTCTTCAGGATGCAAGATCTGAAATAAAATTCCACAAAAGCAGGAATGCAAAAACAATTATTCTGTCATCCTCGATATCTTCCATTTGCAGGGATATGGCAAGAAGTCTTGAGATGGATGATATTATCTGCTCGGATCTTGAAGTTCTTAACGGATATTATACCGGAAATCCTCAGGGAAATATCTGCTATGGTAATGAAAAAGCTGTCAGGTTAAAAGCTTATTGTGAAATAAATAACAGTACACCCCAAGAGGCATGGTACTATGGAGATTCGATTTCGGATCTACCTGTCCTGAATCTTGTCGGGCATCCCGTATGTATCAATCCGGATCCTGAATTAAAAAAGACAGCGAGACGTAATGGATGGGAAATAAAAAACTGGAAGTAAATATTATAGTGTCAATTCATTATCTTTGGCAACTATTCATTTCAACTCATACACATAATTTGTTACCTTAAATATTTTGATAATGAGAAGATTATTATTTATCTGCACCGCTCTGGTGATCCTTGCTTCGTGTAGCTCTCCCGTTAATAAGAAAATCAATTACCCTGTTACATCAAAAGGTAATGTTGCAGACACTTTCTTCGGGACCATTGTCCATGATCCATATCGCTGGCTTGAGGATGATCTTTCGGAAGAGACAGCCGCGTGGGTACAGGAACAGAACATTGTCACTTTCGGTTATCTTGAACAAATACCCTACAGGGAAGCGATTAGGGAGCGTCTGACAAAGATGTGGAATTATGAAAAATACACCACCCCGTTCAGGGAGGGTGACTACATTTACTTTTCTAAAAATGACGGACTACAAAATCAGTATGTTATTTACCGTCAGAAAGAGGGTGGAGAGCCGGAATTGTTTCTCGATCCTAACACTTTCTCTGCAGATGGGACAACTTCGCTGGGTGAAATGGGATTTTCAAAGGATGGCAGCAAAGTTGCCTATTCAATTTCTGAAGGAGGATCGGACTGGCGTAAAGTTATTGCATTGGACGCCATTACAAAAGAGATCATTGGCGACACGCTGACCGATATTAAGTTCACTGACATTTCCTGGCAGGGTAACGAAGGCTTTTATTATTCCAGTTATAACAAACCGGAGGGAAGCGAATTGTCTGCAATGACTGACCACCATAAACTCTATTATCATGAACCTGGAACAAGCCAGTCGGAGGACAGGGTAGTGTTCGGAGATGATAAGGCAAGGAGGTATGTTGGAGGCAGTGTTACTGAGGATGGCAGATATCTTGTTGTTACTGCTGCTGTTTCAACCACCGGTAATGAATTGTATATTAAGGATCTGACAAATCCGTCCGCTAAATTTCAGGTAGTTATCGGCAATTTTGACAGCGATAGCTATGTCATTGATAATGATGGTTCAATGCTTTTCATTTTCACTAATCTGGGTGCACCGAACGGAAAGATTGTTATGGTTGATGCTAAAAATCCCGGTGTTGACAACTGGACCGATCTTATTCCCGAAACAGAAAATGTACTCCGGCTCTCAACCGGTTCGGGATATCTTTTTGCTAACTATCTGATCGATGCAATCTCGAATGTGAAGCAATATGACAGAAAGGGTAGTCTTGTAAGAGAGATCGTTCTCCCTGGTATCGGGACTGCTTCAGGTTTCCGGGGGAAAAAAGAAGATAAGGAGATTTACTTTTCTTTTGCAAACTATGTTACCCCATCAATAATTTACAAAATGGATCCACTGACAGGAAATGCAGACGTTTACAAAAAGCCTTCCTTGGCATTTAACAGTGATGATTATGAGTCGAAGCAGGTATTCTACAATTCAAAAGACGGAACCCGTGTGCCAATGATAATTACTTACAAGAAAACCACACTTCTGAATGGAAAGAATCCGGCAATGCTGTATGGGTATGGCGGATTCAGCATAAGCATAACGCCGGGATTTGGAGTTCCATCTGCTCTCTGGCTTGAAATGGGAGGCATTTATGCAGTACCCAATATCAGAGGAGGAGGCGAATACGGGGAAAAATGGCATCTTGCCGGCTCAAAAATGAATAAGCAGAATGTTTTTGATGACTTCATC
>DATKXL010000225.1:0-2591 GCA_035529055.1 Bacteroidales bacterium | reverse complement strand
TAGGATCCATGCTTTTACATAAATGCTATATGCAATTGCCTTCCGGCCATAGCATAATAACCAATAAAAAGACTATTTAAGATTGGCCGGGCTGGCCCCGGCTAAACGCTGTGGCACTCCCACAAGGTGTCACGGTTTTTGCCAACGCGACAATAAACAAATAGCATCATACCCCTGCATCGCACCACGAGTGCAAAAACACGCGCCACCGCGACTCTGCGCCAACGCCACATACCGCCGAACGTCAGACTGTCTAATAACCTACCTTTTTTGTTGATAACTATGAGACTGATGATTCTTCAAAAAACTATGAGTTTTGTATCATGACTACATGAAATTCATACAAGGACATAACAGAAACCAAATCAATCTTTTTCCCGTTTCTCTGGACCAATCCATTGACCCTGATAATGAAGTCCGGATAATTGACCTTTTTGTGGAAAGTCTTACTATTAAGGATTATGGATTCAGAATGGATTTTATCGAAAACGGCCGTCCGGCATATCATCCTTCTGATTTACTCAAACTCTTCATTTACGGGTATTTAAATAAGGTACGTTCCACACGGGACCTGGAAAAAGAATGCAGACGCAACATTGAAGTAATGTGGCTTTTAAAGTCCCTCAAACCTGATCATAACACAATTGCCAATTTCCGCAGGGACAACCCGAAAGCCATAAAAAAGGTCTTCAGAACCACAGTTCAAATTGCCAGGCATTTTGATCTGATAGGTGGAAAGCTTATAGCCGGAGACAGTACTAAACTGCGGGCACAAAACAGCAAGAAAAACAACTACAACCAGGCTAAGATAGACCGACATGTAGCCTATATTGATAACAAGCTTGAAGAGTATACTCGTGCACTTGCAGAACACGATGGAGACAACAAACAACTGATCAGTGATGAAATTGCTAAGCAACAGAAACGGAAAGAGCAGTATAGGGAGATAGAAAAAGAACTCAGAGAGAGCGGAGAACCACAGGTATCTACATCAGATCCTGAAAGCCGTCAGATAATGGTCCGGAATAATATCACAGAAGTAGCCTATAGTGTTCAGACAACAGTTGATGCAAAGAATTGCATTCCCATCGACTACAAGGTAACCAACCAGAACGATAGCAAAGCCATGGGTAATATGATTCAAAGGGCAAAAAGCATCCTTAGGAACAATGAATTCACAGCCCTTTATGATAAAGGTTACCATACCGGATCAGAATTAAAAACCGCACAGGATTTGGGAATAGAAACCATCGTTGCCATTCCTGGCCTTCCATCAACAAGTCAGGCTCCGAACCCTGTATATAATTTTGAGCATTTTAAGTACGATCAACAGGGTGATACTTACACCTGTCCTCAGGGAGAAGTACTCAGAACAAACGGAACCTGGTACAAAGAACACAACAGGCGGGATAACGTCATTACTTTTAAGCAGTACAAAACCAGATCCTGCAAATCATGTCCGGTACACTCGCAATGTACAAGATCAAAAGATGGCAGAGTCCTATCAAGAAGCACATTTGCAGAGTATTACGAAAGAAATCGGAAGGCTTATCAGGAGAAAGAACACCTCTATAAGAGACGTCAGGCTATTGTTGAGCATCCATATGGAACAATAAAACGACAATGGGGATTCAGTTATATCCTTACAAAAAAGGGTATAAAACGTGCAAGCTCAGATGTCGGATTTATGTTTATTGCATATAATTTACGGCGCATTGGTAATATTTTGACCAGCGATCGGCTGAGAGAGTATCTGAGGATACTTTTATCTATATTTTTGAGCACAATAGACCACCACAGATCAAAAATCAGCCCCTTTCAGACTACTTTTTCCCGGTTAGAAGTTTGGGACAGAAAATTTCCGTGGTCGCTGGTACTGGCTTAAATCAAATGAAAAATTATGGACTAAAAAAGGTTATTGGACAAACTGCCGTTAGGTGGCATAGCGGCTGCGCCCCGATAGCCTCTACCTTAAAGAATTTTTTGTTAGATTAGTAAATTCCGCAAGTTTTAGAATATCGCGAGAAAGAAAATGTCTGAATTATGTAACTCTTTTCTGTAATTGTATAACACTTTCCGGAATTAAAGGGCTCAACTTTATTCTGTGAAAATTTTTTCACAATAATTAAAATAAACTAAAATGAAAAAACTAATTCTAAGCTGTTTTGTCTCAGCAATCATGGGTGCAGGTTCTGTCATGGCGCAAAATCTTCACTTCGTATCAGGACCAACAATTACTGACAACGGTTCTACCCTGACAGCTACAGGTTCCATTGCCGGACTCGGCAATAACCAGCTTGTGGTTATTTCGTTGAGCGCTACTGCAACCATCACAACGACCTGCACGAATGCGGGTGGCAATGTTGCTCCGGGACAAATAAAAACGGAAATTGTTCCTTTTACAGAAGAATTCATGTCTGGTGAGAATGGCAGGGTAAACTTTATGCTCACCACACCTTTGCCAACTCCGGGACAATGTCCGAATGACAACTGGACAGGAGCGATTACGGATGTTGCGTTTTCTGACGTCTCGATCTCTGTAAACGGACAAGTGGTTTGTCCGGAATAATCTCTGCATTTAAATTTTATAA
>DATKXL010000224.1:0-2301 GCA_035529055.1 Bacteroidales bacterium | reverse complement strand
TCGCGTTATCTCTTTCACCAGAGTACTCCTTGTGCGTATCAAGCTTCTGTCCTCGAGCATATCCCTGTTGTGTATATAAATCGCTTCCAGATCACCATGCCTTAATTGTTTGGCCAGTTTATTACTGTCAACAGGATCTGTTTTTTGTTTTTTTTCTTTATCGGTTGTCGGTACATCAGCCGGATTGACAACAATACTATTTATACCGAGTGATTGTAACTTCTCGTGGATCCAAAAACCACAGTAGACAGCCTCATAAACACTATAATATGTACCATTAGGAAAATGCTTTGACAAATAATGGTGCAAAGTCTCCGGTTTTGGAGGCTGGTGAAACGTTTTATGATATAGTTCGTCTGAATAAATGGACACTCTCCAGTTTTTTTTGTGGGTGTCGATCCCGGTGTAAATGTTTTGGCCGGTAAAATCTAAAGTTCTAACTTGTGTTTGCATAAGCCTGGGTATTAAAATTTATAAAATCAGTTGTCTTTATAAAATTAATTACTTGGGCTTATGTATTTTTAAACATAGGAACTAATATAAAACCTGGAAAATTTAATAAAATCGTAACTATTTAGCTGGTATCTAAAAATATAAAAATAGTGGCGGTTATTCACAAGTAATGAACTGTTTTTGCTGCATTATTTCCGGCGTTTTCCAAAATCCAAGTGATATGAACAATTAAGCTGTAATAAAGATGATAAAATCAGATCTAAATATTTGGTTTTCAGGGTATGACCGAAGTAGCTTTGAAAGAAAAAAGATTTGTCTTCCGATCAAGTCATATTCGAACTAATAAAGAAGGTTGAATTTCTGTCAAACCGATTGGCTCAAGTCGTGAAGGAAAACCTGGAAATAAAAGAGGCATTTACAGAGGTAAAGTCAGAGAATGCAGACCTGAAAGCAAGAATTACAGAATTAGAAGCTCGATTAAACAGCAACAGCCGGAATAGCAACATGCCACCATCAAGTGACGGATATAAGAAGAAGCCTGCCTTGCCGAAGGAGAAAAAGGGAAAACAGGGAGGCCAGAAGGGTCATGAAGGAAGGACCTTGCATCAAGTTGAGCATCCGGACAACATAGTAAAACATAAGCCTGCGCCATGTACCTGTGGTCATGAGTTTCCAGATAGTGAGCTGGTATTAGCCGAGAAACGTCAGGTCTTTGATTTTCCACAACCCCAACTGGAAATTACAGAACACCAGATACTAAAAGGACAATGTCCGAAGTGTGGTAAATGGCATAAAGGTACAGCGCCTGAAGGGGTCAATGCCCCTGTTCAATATGGCAATGGGGTCAAAGCTTATGCTGTGCTGCTGAATGTCCATTTCAATCTGCCATTCAAGAAAATACAATTGTTGTTCAGCGATTTATTTGGATACCCCATCAACGAATCAACTGTTTATTCAGCCGGTCGTCAATGTTACGAGAAGCTTGAGGAGACTGAAGAAGCAATAAAATTAAGAATTGCTGAGAGCGATGTAGCTCATGCTGATGAAACCGGTGTTCGGGTACAGGAGAAATTGCACTGGCTGCATACAGCAACTTCATTGCTTTTCACCTATCTGTTTATGCATGCAAAACGAGGAACCCTGGCCCTTACAAGTGACAAATCAATACTGGACAAAATCACCGGCTGGCTGGTCCATGATTGTTGGAGTAGCTATTTCAGCTTTGATAACATGAAGCATGCTATCTGCGGAGCACATATTCTGAGAGAATTGGAAGGATTGGCTGAAAGCGGCCAAAGTAAATGGGCTAAAGTTTTCAAAACCTTCTTGATGAGTGTATATATGATGCCTTTTGAAGAAAGGGTCAAACGACGGCAACATATTGAAGCAAGATATACCCTCATCTGCGGTATCGGCGAAAGAGCGGAACCACCACCGGGAAGAACACCAGGGAAAAGAGGGCGATATAAACGAACCAAAGGAAGAAATCTTGTTGAACGTTTAATCCGGGAACAGAATGCGGTACTTTCATTTGCTTTCAATGAGGGGGTGCCATTCACTAATAACCTGGCGGAAAGAGATATCAGGCCCACTAAGGTCAAACAGAAAATATCAAACTGCTTTCGTACGTTTACCGGTGCTGAAATCTATGCAAGGATTCAAGGGTTTGTGTCAACAGCCAGAAAGCACAATCGAAACGTCTTCTCTGAATTATGCACTACATTTGAGGGACACAATTTCATCACAGGATAAATACCCTGGTAAATAATTACGATATTTTTTAATAAAGGAGAAATATTAAAGTAAATTTTTTCAAAGATCCCTTTAATTATACCGAATAACATTCCC
>DATKXL010000223.1:0-2428 GCA_035529055.1 Bacteroidales bacterium | reverse complement strand
GGAGGAGCCATAATCACATTTGCGGTTACTTGGTATATCCTCAAATGGTCTCTCATGCCGACACTCTTACTGACCGCCGTTGGAGGGATTCTCGCCCAGGTTGTTGCTACGCTGATAGGGAGAAAGTCAAAGAAAAAGTAGTAGAGAGGGGTCCCGAAAAGAGAGTAATAAGTTATTAACAAAAAGCTGAAAAGGGCAAACGCAGCACTTGAAGAAATCAGAAAGAGGCATGAATGATTTATGAACGATGACCCACAAGAGACCCCCCAGCAACTCATCGCTGACCTTCTATACAATATTGAACTCTGTAAAGAGATATTAGAGCTTTATGAGCCTCTCCCTAAACCTCAATTCTGGGCGCTGAATAAGCAATTCAAAGAAGTCATTATAATAGCGGAGAAGCTCAAGAAAGAGCTTGCATAGTTTCATAATGAAAGATGTCACAGACATACTGATTCAGTTACTTTCCACGCTTATCGGGAAGGGTTTTGAGTTGCCGATTTACATTTTTATGGTTTCTCAGAACGGCAATGTTGTCGCAGCACGATATGAAGGCGATCCGTCAAAGGAAAAACCGAAGGTTCACATATTCGTGGAGCATATCGAAGATCCCGACTGGAAGTTGCCGATAAACTGCTTCTTTGTGGACGGCAAAGGGAAGTCAGAGAGTGTGAAGATTGATCCGGAAAGTTTTGCTGATGGTTCTGAGTCAATCCATTAAAGAAATTAAGCCGCCAACATCGTTTGTAACTTCCTCCTGAAGTTCACAAACATCAATTAGCCAAAAAAAGTGCATACTTCAAATGGAACTATTATTTTTATTATTGACAAATGTCTCAATCTTGATAGTCTTTTATATAAGAAAGCCTCCCCTTCATCGAATTATGAAAATGCGGATAGAAGATAGACTATGGTTTAAAGAGTTTGCTATTGAAAAAGTTTCTGAAGCAGCTTTTTGGATGGGTTCAAATGCTCGTTTCATTTATGTGAACGAATCTGCCTGTCATTCTCTTGGCTATACAAAAAAAGAACTTCTTTCAATGACCGTACATGATATTGATCCTTTGTTTCCAAAAGATCTATGGGCACGACATTGGAAAGAACTGAAGGAAAAGAAGACCTTTACTTTTGAATCACGTCATAAAGCAAAAGATGGAAGGATCCTTCCTGTAGAAATAACCGTAAATTATGTTGAATATATGGGTGAAGAGTACAACTGTGCTTTTGCCAGAGATATTACTGATCGGAAAGCAGCAGAAGAAGCACTTCAAAAAAGCGAAGAACGATACCGTTCTTTTGTCAAGAAATTCAAGGGCATAGCCTACTTGTCCAAAATGGACTGGAAGCCTATATTTTTCCATGGCACTGTCAAAGATATTACAGGATATGAAGAAGATGAATTCATAGCTGGAAACCCAAGATGGGATCAAATTATTCACCCAGAGGACTTACCAAACATTTTCACAGAAGATGAGAGAAAATTGCATACAATTCCTAACTATTCATATGAACGAGAATATCGTATTGTACTAAAGGATGGAAAGGTAGGGTGGGTTCAGGAAAATGTTCAGAGCATTTGTTATGAGTCTGAAGCACCGAATAGGCTGCAGGGAGTAATTTACGATATAACGGAACGCAAACAAGCTGAAGAAGCGCTTCGTGCAAGCAAACAACAACTGCGACATCTCACTGCATATATACAGAAAGTGGCAGAGATAGAAAGGACAAATATAGCTCGTGAGATTCACGATGAACTTGCACAAGCATTGACAGTTCTAAAAATGGAGTTGACTTGGTTGAAAAAGAAATTGCCTAAGGGTCAAGAACCATTGATTGAGAGAACAAATACAATGCTGAAAATAACAGATAAAACTATTGGAACAATGAAAAGGATTGCTACTGATTTAAGACCTGGAGTCTTAGATGATTTAGGGCTTGCCGCAGCCATTGAATGGCAGGCTGAAGAATTTCAGAAACAAACGGGAATCAAGTGTAAAGTAGGACTTGATGCTGAGGATATCACTCTTGATAGAGATCGAAATACTGCTATCTTTCGTATTTTCCAGGAGACACTTACTAACGTCGCACGTCATGCAAAGGCAACACAAGTTTCTGTGAGTTTAAAAGAGAGAGAGGGGAAGATAATACTGACGGTAAAAGATAACGGAAAAGGAATTACAAAAGAAGAGATTGCTCATCCTAAATCATATGGACTTATGGGAATCAGAGAGCGTGCTAAGATCTTGAATGGCAATAGTATAATCAAAGGTGTTCGTGGAAAAGGCAGCTCAGTGACTGTGGAGATACCGGTTCAAGAGAACAAGAAATAAAGAAAGCTATTCATTAAATAATTTATAATTATTGCTTCTTCATCGAAACATTCAGTTCTCAGAAATTCTATCTCGCAACGATTACTAATAAGCGTCGT
>DATKXL010000222.1:0-2413 GCA_035529055.1 Bacteroidales bacterium | reverse complement strand
CCGGACAGGGAACCAGCTTTACAATCGTTGCGCCGTTGAAATCGCCTGGGAGAAAATAGGGAATATACTTGAAATGATTACATTGTGGAGTTTCTGATTACCGACGAGTTCTCACCGTAGCAAACACCCCTAATACCTGATATAATGATGATGATTACTATTAGGAGTGAATAAAAACTCTACGTTGAATTATCTGCGTAACGGGGAGTTTGCAACATGAATTGGAAAACAACGAATCTACAAACACGCCTTTACTTCATCAGCGCTATTATCCTGCTGGTTGGTTTGAGTAGCTCCATCTCTGGATATATCTGACGGCCGAGAATGATCCGAAACGAGTTTTGGGTATGAAATAGTAGGTGGCAATGCTTATCTACTTACGCCTGAAAATTCCAAGAAGTATGTGCATGATTTGGATTATCACTTGTAATGTTCAGCCATAAGACAAAAAAGATTTGAGTTAGCCTCAATGAGGTATTGAAATGGCTGACAAGAAAAAACCGAGTACCCACCAAGAAAAAGTCCGAAGCACACCTATACGACTATTAGAGGAAATAGCCAAATCAGAGGTAATTCTTGAAGCTATAGGAGATGCTATTAGCGTTCAGGACAGAACTTTCAAGATTATTTATGAAAATAAAGTCCATCGAAAGATATTTGGAGACCATGTAGGTGAATACTGCTATAAGGCTTACCAAATAAGAGAGGATGTGTGCGATGGTTGCAATTTAGCTCTCACTTTCAAGGATGGCGCAATTCACAAAGTTCTGAGGGAACTACAAACTGACAAGGGAACAAGATATTTCGAGATAACTTCTTCTCCGCTAAAGGATACAAAAGGAAAGATTATAGCAGGCATTGAGGTTGTAAGAGATGTTACAGAACGCAAACGCGTAGATGAATCATTAAAGAAAACTGAAAATCTCCTTACGAGCATATTCGCTGCCCTCGATGGCTTATTGATAGTAATCGATAAAGACTTACGCGTTGTCTATAGTAACTGGAAAGAACACGAATTTATTCCGAAGGAGAAACGTCTTGGTCATCCTTATTGTTATGAAGTCTTTAAATATTTAAAAGCGCCTTGTGAGTGTTGTCCCCCAAAACAAACCTTTATTGATGGTAAATTTAGGATCTATGAAGATCAAAACCCTGTAGATGGCAGCTACAAGGAAATCTCGGTAAGCCCGGTTATTGATAGCACTGGTAAGGTAGTTTGGGTAGTACAGCATGTTCGCGATATTACGGAGCGTAAAAAAGCGGAGAGGCTTATCACCGATGCACTTACCTTTAATAAAACAATTCTTAGGACATCACCGATTGGTATCGTTACATTCAAAGCATCAGGACAATGTGTTTCAGCTAATGATGCTATTGCTAAGATGGTCGGAGGTACCGTTGAGAAGTTAATCAAGCAGGATTTTCGTCGTCTCGAATCATGGAAAAGGTCGGGAATGTTGGAAGCAGCAGAAGATGTATTAGCTACAGGTACTGTAAAAACTATGGATATTAATGTAGTCAGCACGTTTGGGAAAGAAGTCTGGTTCGCATGTCGATTTGTTCCTTTCCAATTTGAAGACCAACCCCATTTGCTTGCATTATTTACCGACATTAGCAAAAGAAAACGAGTTGAGGAGGAATTGCGGAAAAGCGAACAACAGCTACGAAATCTCACTGCATATGCACAGAAAGTGGCAGAGATAGAAAGGACAAATATAGCTCGTGAGATTCACGATGAACTTGCACAAACATTGACAGTTTTAAAAATGGACTTGACGTGGTTGAAAAAGAAATTGCCTGTGGGTCAAAACCCAATGACTGAGAAAATAAATACAATGCTGAAAGCAATTGATAGAACTATCGAAACAATGAAAAGGATTGCTACTGATTTAAGACCTGGAATCTTAGATGATTTAGGTCTTGCTGCAGCCATTGAATGGCAGGCAGAAGAATTTCAGAAACAAACGGGAATCAAGTGTAAAGTGGCACTTGATTCTGAGGATATCACTCTTGATAGAGATCGAAATACAGCTATCTTTCGTATTTTCCAGGAGACGCTTACTAATGTCGCACGTCATGCAAAGGCAACACAAGTTACTGTGAGTTTAAAAGAGAAAGAAGGGAAGATAAAACTGACGGTAAAAGATAACGGAAAAGGAATTACAAAAGAAGAGATTGCTCATCCTAAATCGTATGGACTTATGGGAATCAGAGAGCGTGCTAAGATCTTGAATGGCAATAGTATAATCAAAGGTGTTCGTGGAAAAGGCACCTCAGTGACTGTGGAGATACCGGTTCAAGAGAACAAGAAATAAAGAAAGCTATTCATTAAATAATTTATAATTATTGCTTCTTCATCGAAACATTCAGTTCTCAGAAATTCTATCTCGCAACGATTACTAATAAGCGTCGT
>DATKXL010000221.1:0-43892 GCA_035529055.1 Bacteroidales bacterium | reverse complement strand
TATAAAAAGCTTAATCCTGTTTTATTATTAAATACTCATTGTCATCTCGATCATATTTTCGGCAACGGATTGATCCTTGAGAAGTACAGGCTAGGCGCACTCTGCCATAAGGATGACGATGCTAACAGGAAAAATGCGGTGAACCATGCTTTGTTTTTTGGATTATCAATGAAACCACCACCAGAACCTGCAGGTTATTTAACCGATGGCCAGAAAATATCATTTGGACAAACCGAGTTGACTGCTTTTCATGTTCCGGGTCATGCTGCCGGAAGCCTTGCCTTTCATAGTGAAAAGGATAATGTTGTTTTCACAGGTGATGCACTTTTTTCAGGAAGTATTGGCAGAACAGACATACCAGGGGGTAATTATGAGACCCTTATTGAAAGTATTAAAAGTAAGCTGTTCATCCTCCATCCTGATACTATTGTGTATCCCGGTCATGGTGACTCAACAACAATAGGAAGAGAGATCAGATTTAATCCGTACTTTCAGAAACATCTGTAATTTGGTTAATTAAGAATTTTCTTATAGCTATTTTTGAGGTCATCTAAACCCATTCAACTTTAATTTGTTAAATCTAAAAACCGCTATATGTCATCAGATAAATTTGTTAACCGTCATATCGGGCCCCGTGAAAATGAATTGCCTCAGATGCTTAAAACAATCGGTGTTGACTCGCTTGATGAATTAATAGATAAAGCAGTGCCATCATCCATAAGGCTCGACAAACCCCTGAGTCTCCCGGAGGCTATGAGTGAGTTCGAATATCTTAATCATATCAGAAGGCTGGGTTCTAAAAACAAAATGTTCCGGTCATTTATCGGCCAGGGATATTACGGAGTGGCACCACTCTCTGTAGTTATCCGCAATGTGCTTGAGAATCCTTCATGGTACACTTCCTATACTCCTTACCAGGCTGAAATATCACAGGGAAGGCTTGAGGCTCTGCTTAATTTCCAGACAATGGTTATTGACCTTACCGGAATGCAGATAGCAAATGCCTCACTTCTTGATGAATCAACAGCAGCTGCCGAAGCAATGATAATGATGTTCAATGCCAGGTCGCGGGCTGCTGTTAAAGCCGGAGCCAATAAATTCTTTGTTGATGAAGATATGTTTCTTCAGACTCTCGATGTCATCACAACACGTTCCAAACCTCTTGGTATTGAGCTTGTTATGGGAAAGTATGAAGAGATTGAATTTAATGAGACCTATTTTGGGGCGATAGTGCAATATCCTGCTGCTTCCGGACAGATCCGGGATTATCAGCAATTCGCTGAAAAGGCTCATGCTTCGGGCCTTATAGTCGGAGTTGCTGCCGATCTGATGAGCCTTGCTCTTCTGACACCTCCGGGTGAATGGGGAGCCGATATTGTGGTGGGTTCAAACCAGAGATTTGGTTTGCCGATGAGTTTTGGCGGCCCTCATGCCGGTTTTTTTGCCACTAAAGATGAGCTTAAAAGGAGCATGCCGGGACGAATCATCGGGGTATCAGTTGATGTAAGGGGAAACCACGCTCTCAGGATGGCCCTTCAGACAAGAGAGCAGCATATTAAGAGAGAGAGAGCCACATCGAATATCTGCACTGCACAGGCATTGCTGGCTACCATGTCGGGAATGTATGCGCAGTATCATGGTCCTGAAGGTCTTAAAAACATTGCAATGCATATACAGAGGTCAGCATGTACAATAAGCTGCTCCATAAAAGAGCTGGGCTATAAACAGTCAAATACCCTGTTCTTTGATACGTTACAGATTGAATTGCCGGAAGGCATATCGGCAGATGATATAAGAAAACCTGCACTTGCAGCGGAAATGAACTTCTTTTATCCTGATAAGCACTCTGTCAGAATAAGCACCGATGAAGTGACAACTTTAAAGGAAGTAAATACCATCATTGAAATATTTGCTAAAGCCTCCGGAAAAACTGCCATGAGTGTTGGATCTTTTTACGATTGCGATCTGTCTGAAGGTAAATTTGTCAGAAAATCGACTTTCTTAAAAGCTTCAACTTTCAACAGGTATCATAGCGAAACCGAGATGATGAGATACATAAAGATGCTTGAACGGAAAGATTTTTCGCTAACGCACAGCATGATATCCCTTGGTTCCTGTACCATGAAACTCAATCCCGCCACTTCAATGTTTCCCATGAGCTGGCCCGAATTCGGAAACATCCATCCATTCGTGCCCCGGAATCAGGCTCAGGGATATCATCAGTTAATGGATGAACTTGGTGAGGCCCTCATGGAAATTACAGGATTTTCTGCAATATCTTTTCAGCCCAACTCGGGAGCCGCGGGAGAGTATGCAGGTCTGTTAGTGATCCGTGAATATCATATAAGCAGGGGAGAGGGACACAGGAATGTAGTTCTCATTCCCTCATCGGCGCATGGTACTAATCCGGCAAGCGCTGTGATGGCAGGCATGCAGGTGGTTGTTGTGGAATGTGATGAAAGAGGAAACATCAATGTTGATGATCTGCAGATTAAAGCTGAACAGAATAGAGACAATCTTGCAGGATTTATGATCACATACCCATCAACTCATGGAGTATTTGAAGCCGCTGTCACTCAAATGTCGGATATAATTCATGAGAACGGAGGTCTTGTTTATATGGACGGGGCTAATATGAATGCCCAGGTTGGTCTTACCAGTCCGGGTCATATCGGTGCTGATGTTTGTCATCTTAACCTGCACAAGACATTTGCAATACCTCATGGGGGAGGGGGGCCCGGTATGGGTCCGATACTTGTCAATGACAGGCTGGCTGAATTCCTGCCTTCGCATCCGGCAGTAGAAACCGGGGGGAGCCATGGAATTACAGCAGTGGCCGGAGCTCCTTTTGGCAGCGGCCATGTGCTTGCGATCTCTCATGCCTATGTGATGATGATGGGTCCTGACGGGCTTACTCAGGCAACTAAATATGCAATTTTGAATGCAAACTACATTGCTGCTTCACTTAAAGGATTGTATAAGACACTTTACACCGGGACAACAGGATATGTTGCCCATGAGATGATCCTTGACTGCCGGAACTTTAAAGCAGAGGCGGGCATAACAGAAGCCGATATAGCCAAGAGACTTATGGATTACGGATTCCACGCACCGACACTCTCTTTTCCGGTACACGGTACATTAATGGTGGAGCCTACTGAATCTGAATCACTTCAGGAGCTTGACAAATTTATTGATGCTCTTAAATCAATATGGAATGAAATCCGGGAGATAGTTGATGGAAAGGCGGATAAGGAAGATAATGTACTTCACAATGCTCCTCATACTGTTAAAGAAATAACAGTAAACGACTGGAACCACAGCTACGACAGGCAGAAAGCAGCCTTTCCGCTTAAATGGATTGTGGAGAATAAATTCTGGCCTTCGGTGGGTCGGATTGATGATGGTTATGGCGACAGAAACCTTATCTGCACCTGCGATCCGATCGATTCGTACAGGAACAAAACGTTGCTTTACTGACCATTTCACTACCTGCCTTTTTAGCAATCCGCCTATCCCCAAACCCCTCCCCCAAGAGGAAGGGGCTTGAAAACAGTAAAAGAAGTCCCCGTCTCTCCTGGGAGAGGGGGATTTAGGGGAAGAGGCAAGAAATAAATTTTTTTCTCTAAAAATAAATTATCAATTTTATAACCGATAAGGTTTTATCGAATAAACCGGGAACAATATGCGTAATTCATCGTGGGATGATCTGCTTAGTATGATCGACGGTAAGGAGCCGGATTATCAGCCGGTTGGTTTTATTATCGACAGTCCATGGCTCCCGGGCTGGTATGGGATATCAAATATTGATTTTTATTCATCTGATGAGCTTTGGCTTAAATCGAACCTTAAAGCTGCCGGCATATTTCCGGAGGTCTGGTTTATGCCGGGATTCTGGTCAGAATACGGTATGTGCACCGAACCTTCAGCCTTTGGCTCGCGTATGATATTTTTGGAAAAAAGCCTTCCTCATGCGGAAAGAGTGATCACCGCTATTGAACAGGCAGATACGCTTCCCATGCCAAATGTAAAAACTGATGGATTGCTTCCTTTTGTGATCAGACGACTTAAGAACAACGAAGAATCAATTAGAAGAGCTGACCACCAGATAAGGTTTGCTGTTGCCAGGGGACCTCTTAATGTAGCCAGTTTTCTGATGGGGACCACGGAATTTATGATGGCCCTTGCTCTTGAACCGGATCTCTCGCACAGGCTTCTTAAAAAGATCACAGATTTCTTATGTGACTGGCTTGCGTGGCAAAAAGAGTGTTTCCCCTCAATTGACGGTATACTCGTTCTTGACGATATAATGGGTTTTGTTGGAGAGGTCGAGTTTAACGAATTTGTCCTTCCTTATTTTACAAGGATCTTCTCATGTACCGGTTCCAGAGTCCGGTTCCTCCATAATGATGCTGATGGCTTGATCACTGCAAAATATCTGAGGGAGATGGGGGTAAATATGTTCAATTTTTCATTTCAGCACTCACTGGGAGAGATTCGTGAGCTTGCGGGGCCGGAAGTTGTACTCGTCGGTAATATCCCTCCAAGGGATGTGCTTGCCGCAGGTACCCCGGAAATGGTCACTGATGCGGTTGATAAGGCATTCAGAGAGATCAGCAACTATAATCACATAATCTGGTCAGTGGGAGGGGGAATGCCTCCTGAGGTCACCGATGATAATATAAACGCTTTTATTAAAGCTGTAAAAAACCATTAATAAGGAATTTATGAAAAAGCTGTCCATTTTTATCCTGATCATTGCAATGGTGAATAGTTCGTGCGGACCAGGGAGTCTGAAAAAACAACAAGGTAAATCCGATGCTTCAATGGAGAACACAAATCAGGTAAAGTTGATAACAGTTGACCCGGGTCATTTCCATGCTGCTCTGGTTCAGAAAATCATGTATGACCAGGTATCCCCTGTTGTTCATGTTTATGCTCCGGAAGGACCTGATGTTCAGCAACATCTCGACAGGATTGCATCTTATAATACAAGAGCTGCAGATCCTACTGTATGGAATGAGATTGTATACAAGGGACCCGATTTCTTCGAAAAGATGATTGCAGAGAAAGTTGGTAATGTTGTTGTTCTATCGGGAAATAACAAAAAGAAAGCCGAATATATTACAAATTCAATTGCAGCAGGACTGAATGTCCTGGCTGATAAGCCGATGATCATTGCACCCGAAGATTTTCCCAGACTGGAGGAAGCATTCAGGGTGGCGCAGGAAAAGGGAATACTTCTGTATGATATTATGACGGAGCGTTATGAAGTTTCAACTATACTTCAGAAACTGCTTTCACAAAATGAGAATATTTTTGGTAAACTTGTTGCTGGTAGTAAAGATGAACCGGCGGTTACAAAGGTCAGTGTTCATCATTTCTCAAAGATAGTTTCCGGAAGTCCGCTACAACGGCCGGTTTGGTTTTTTGATGTTGAGCAGCAGGGGGAAGGAATTGTTGATGTAACGACACACCTGGTTGATCTTATTCAATGGGAGTGTTTCCCGGAGCAGATAGTGAATCCTGTTGATATTTCCATGGCTGATGCAAGAAGATGGCCGACCCTGATCTCGAAAGAGGAGTTTAAGGGGGTAACAGGGTCTGATGATTTCCCTGCCTTTCTGCAAAAAGATGTAAAAGACGGGAAGCTGAATGTTTTCGCAAACGGCGAGATGACTTACCAGATCAAAGGTATATGGGCAAAAGTTTCAGTAGAGTGGAACTTTCAGGCTCCTCCCGGCGCCGGTGATACGCATTACTCAGTGATGCGCGGGACTCATTGTGATCTTGTTATTAAACAGGGACCTGAAGAGAAGTATGTTCCCACTATTTATGTTGAAAATGTGAAAGGATTGTCAATTAATGATTTTACTGCAAAACTTAAAACTGCCGTCAGCATATTACCATATGAAGGTCTTGAAATTGAAGCTGTCGGGAACAACTCACTGAAAATCATTATCCCTCAGAAATTCAGGGTAGGTCATGAAGAACATTTCGGACAGGTGACAGCAAAGTTCCTTGATTATCTGAAGGATGGCAGACTACCTGAGTGGGAGGTGCCGGGAATGATTACAAAATACCATACAACTACCAGTGCCCTGAAGAAAGCAATGGGCAAATAGGTGTTAAGGTGTAAAGGCGTTAAATGAACAGATCCTCAATTACCATCGAGTAAAGCTCTTCGAGTAATATTCCGGCTGCTTCAGCCTGTTTCGGGATAAGACTTTCTGCTGTCATTCCCGGTACTGTATTAATTTCAAGGAAGTATGGGTTTTTTCCTATGATAATGAAATCTACTCTTGCTATTCCTTTACAGCCAAGAAGATCATAAACCTTTGAGCTGAGATCCTGGACTTCATCTGTTGTTGCCGCTGGTAATTCAGCCGGAGTAACCTCTTCCGATTTCCCGGGAGTGTACTTGGCTTCGTAATCGAAAAACTCATTCTTACTTTTAATTTCAGTAACGGGAAGAACAAGAGCTTTTTTAACTGTTTTAACAACTCCGCATGCCACTTCCCTTCCATCCATAAAAGTTTCGATCAGAACCTCATCACTCTCCTTAAAAGCTCTTTCTATTGCCACAGGCAGATCTTCCGCTTTCTTAACCTTGGTGACTCCGTAGCTGGAACCGCTGTCGTTAGGTTTCACAAAGCAGGGAAGCCCTGTATGTCTGATTATGCTTTCTGTATCAGGTTTATCTCTTTTTTTGATGAGTATTGAATCGGCCATAGGAATGCCGTACTCTTTAAGGTACAATTTGCAGGCCTGTTTATTGAAGGTCAGGGCAGAACAGAAAGCTCCGCAACTGGTGTAGGGGATCTTCATCATATCGAAATATCCCTGTAAAAGGCCATTTTCGCCAGGGGTCCCATGTATGGCGATGAAGACTGCATCAAATCTTATTCTTGAATCATCAGTCACTAAAGTAAAATCGTTTTTGTCAACTTTATGATAACGACCCTTCCTGTCTTCCCAGTACCAGTCAATACCACGGATCATAATAATGTAAATGAGGTATCGGGAGGAGAGAACTTTGCTGACTTCATTGGCGCTTTTTACAGATATTTCAAATTCGGATGAATCACCTCCTGCTACAATTGCAATCGTCTTCATATAAAACTTAATTTTTCATCCAAAAGTAATCATTTTGAGGACCAAAAAATAAACTCACATTCAGGTATTAATTAATATTATAGATATATTAACTTTGATAAAATTTTTAAAATCAAAAAAATGAAAAGAGGTTGTTTGATCGGAAGTATAATAGGTGGCTTTATACTGCTTATTCTCCTTGGTATTATCCTCTGGGGCACAAAAGTCTATAATACAATGATAACAAACCAGGAAGCGGTTACAAGCCAGTGGGGTAATGTAGAAACACAGTACCAGCGCAGAGCTGACCTGATTCCCAACTTTGTAAACACTGTCAAAGGTGCTGCAGATTTTGAGCAGGAGACTCTTACCAGGGTAATAGAAGCAAGGGCAAAGGCCACACAGGTTACTCTTGATCCCACTAATATGACAGCCGAAAACATGCAGCAGTTTCAGGCAGCACAGGGTGAACTGAGTTCCGCCTTATCAAGATTGATGGTTGTTGTGGAGAAATATCCCGAACTTAAGGCGACGCAGAATTTCAGGGATCTCCAGGTTGAACTTGAGGGAACGGAGAACAGGATCTCTGTTGAAAGAAGAAAATTCAATGAAGTGGCTCAGACCTTTAATACATATATCAAAAGATTCCCGCAGAATTTCATCGCCGGGATGTTCGGTTTCACTGCCCGGCCCTATTTTGAATCGATGGAAGGCGCTGAAAAAGCTCCGGAGGTCAGGTTTTAATCAGCTTAAGAGATGGATATTAAAGCCTCAACGTTCTTTACGAAAGAACAACAGGAGCAGATTCGTGCGGCAATAAAGGAGGCTGAAGAGGCTACCTCCGGGGAGATACGTGTTCATATTGAGACGAGCCTCACCGGGGATGTTCTCGACAGGGCAGCATGGATCTTTAAAAAGATCAGGATGCATGAAACAGAAAAGCGAAACGGGGTCCTTTTTTATATTGTGGTCAGGAACAAACAGTTTGCAATAATCGGGGACAGAGGTATAAATGCAATGGTTCCGGAGGATTTCTGGGATAAAGCCAAAAATCTTCTTCAGAAGCATTTCAGGAATGAAAAATACACTGAAGGACTTGCTGAGGCTGTGCTGCTTGCAGGGCAGCAGCTTAAAGAGCATTTCCCGCGCATGAAGGATGATATCAATGAGCTGCCTGATGAAATATCCTTTGATGATCCTGAAAAGTCATAACAAGATGAAAAACTTCACAAAGCCAATATTTTTCATTATACTGCTCCTGCCTGTTTTTTCCCCGGCCAAATCATTATCACAGGATATACCGGAAAAACCATTTCCTCCCCGGCTTGTCAATGATTTTGCAGGAATGCTCGACAGCAGAGAAGTCAATGCGCTTGAACAAAAACTTGTTGCATTTAATGATACCACATCAACGCAGATAGCCATTGTTACAGTTAACGACCTGCAGGGCTATGATAAAGCGGATTATGCATATCGCCTTGCTGAGAAATGGGGAATAGGACAGAAAGGTCTTGATAACGGCATTCTGATACTTGTTAAGCCAAAAACTTCAGAGAGATCAAGGGGCGAAGTCTTTATTGCAACCGGATATGGATTAGAAGGAGTCATACCTGATATTACATGTGCTGAAATTATTGATTATGAAATTCTTCCAACCTTCAGAGAGGGAAATTATTATACCGGGCTTGATAAAGCCACAACTATTCTGATGTCACTGGCAAACGGTGAATTTCCTGCTGATCAGTATGGCAAGTCAAATAAAGATAAATTCAACAGTATTGTTCCGGCCATAATTTTTATTGTTGTACTGATCATGATCCTGTTTATGCGCAGCAGCGGAGGTTCAAACCAGAAGCATATAGGTCGTAAAGGATTGCCATTGTGGATGTTACTGGCAATGATGAACTCGGGCAGCAGTCGTCACAGTGGAAGCTGGGGTGGATTTTCCGGTCGTGGCGGCGGAGGCGGCGCAGGTTTTGGCGGCTTTAGCGGTGGCAGCTTCGGTGGCGGTGGTGCCGGCGGAAGCTGGTAAAAAGCGGAGAGCATGGAGCGGAGAGCGTGGAGCATGGAGCTGAAAACAAAAAGCCTTGTAGGTTAGTTTTTAAAATCCCTTTCTGAAGTATAATTCCTCCATTTTTCGATTATCTGCAGCATATCTTCAGGGAGCCAGGAATCAAACGACATCCTATTTCCTGATACAGGATGATCGAACGTTAATGATTTGGCATGCAAAGCCTGACGGGGTAAGATCCCAAAGCAGTTTTTTACAAACTGTTGGTATTTTACGAAGGTTGTTCCTTTCAGGATCTGATCCCCTCCGTATTCATAATCGTTGAACAGGGGATGCTTAATATGACTGAAATGAACTCTGATCTGATGTGTTCTGCCGGTCTCCAGCTTACATTCAACCATTGAAATATAGCCGAGATCTTCAATAATCTTGTAATGTGTTGTTGCCGGTTTACCATGACTTCCATCAGGAAAGACCTGCATGATTTTTCTGTCACGTAAATTTCTTCCCACATGTCCATGTATGATACCTTCAGGGGGATCGGGCGTTCCCCAGACCAGGGCAATATATCTTCGATCGGTTGTTCGTTCATAAAACTGACGGGAGAGACGGTTGAGCGATAACTCGTTCTTGGCTATAACCAGAATGCCAGAGGTATTTTTATCTATTCTGTGAACAAGTCCGGGTCGCAGCTCCCCGGTGCTGAAGAGAGGCAGATCCTTAAAGTGCCACATAAGCGCATTTACCAGAGTTCCGGTATAGTTGCCGTAAGCAGGATGCACCACCATACCAGGTTGCTTATTTACAACTATTACATCATCATCTTCATAAACAATATTTATGGGAATCTCCTCTGCAATAAGCTCTACCTCCCTGGGCGGATTGGGCAGGACGATCTGAACAATATCATCAGGTTTTACTTTATAATTCGGTTTGACAGGTTTGTTGTTCACAAGGATATTGCCTGCATTTGCGGCATTCTGAATGCGTGTACGCGATATGTTCTCAAGGCGTGAGAAAAGATACTTGTCTATCCGGAGCAGTGATTGTCCCGGATCGACCTTGAACCGGTGATGCTCGTAAAGCTCCTGTTGATCAACTAATTCCTCTTCTTCCATTCCGGATCTTACCTGGTTTTAACCAGCCTGTTAAATCCTGCCGGTTTGCCATTTACAGTAGTAACAACCATATAGATGCCTCTGGCAAGTGAAGTTATATCAATCCGTTCACTGTAAGGTACTTTCATTACTATACGTCCATTAAGGTCGATAATAGTCAAATAGACCGTTCCTGATAAGATCAGTTCATCGCAGTCAATTGATATATAATCCGATGCCGGATTTGGCCATAACCTGAATGTCGTTTTTTCCGTTTGAACAATATCATCGACAGAAGTGGTTTTAAGCGGATCGCCTGCAATGGGTCTAATCATAATGCTGCCCTGTTTCTGCGATTTGTTCCATGCACCATTCAGCCAGTAAAGCTGCCTGCCTTGATGCGGTGTATTTACATCAAATCCGGCATTCAGAAAGGTTTCGGATCGCTGCTTCCATCCGACATAGAAATCACCTTCCACCATGACACCATCAGGAAGAATATAAGTATAAAATCCGTTTATTCTGTCACCCTGTTCGACCATTACCTCTTCCATGGAATAGATCACGTTTCCGGGCAATCCGTTGTTATCATCCCATATCAGCAGGTCAAATTCCCTTTTGTTGCTGTTCAGATAACTATCGTTGAAACAAATTCTGACAGCCCTTACAGTATCTTTAATGAACGATCTGAACCGGTAAGCTGCCATGGCATTTCTTGATCCCAGTCCGTTTATCCCGTATCCCCCTTCGGCCGACCCGTCATCAAAAGCAAAATAGTTGCTGAAGGTTTGATAATATTTCAGTGTGTCATTCTCTTTGGGATCAAAATCATCTGTTATCAGATAACTGGTTATAAGGAACAATGCTGAGTCGGTATTATCAGTGTTAAAAGTATAAATAAGATTCGCATTATAGTCGATGTTAGTCCTGGGATCTATATTGGTGGCTCCGGCTGAAAAAGAATGGGATAAGCTGTTCTTATATACATCCCGGATTTCAAAATTCCTTGTCACGTTTCTTATGATTGTGTCGTTATTCCGGTAACGGATCGGAATTGAGGATCCCATCTCCTGCAGATAAACCTGCCGGAACTGTTTCCAGGGTATCGCCTCATATGTTTTAAGCACAGACCTCATTTGCTGGCGGAAGGCCACATCTCTGAATATTGTATCTGCTTCATGCCTGTTTCTGTCGAGCAGAACATAATCTATATTCCAGTGGTCGCAGTTCCCGATCATTGAAGGGTCATTAAGGTTGGCGCTCAGGCTGGCATAGTTGACAAAACGAAACCTGAAACCTTTCTTTAAAAACCGCGATTGATCGATCCTGACCATTACGGGCGTAAATTGTTTCAGCGTGGATGTCCCGTTCGCTCTCCATACAGAATACCATTTTGATTCTTCAGGGGCATAGAACTGAAGAGCAAGTGTATCGTTCTGTTCAGGTAAATCGCCCAATCCTCCTGCCTGATAAATGAAACTGAACCAGATGTTTTCTGAAGGGGCAAAATTAAGATTGACAGGATTTGATGTAAGGTGGTCAGCCTCAAATACAGATGAAGAAGCTGTTTCATATAATCTCCCTGAAGCGTCAATTACATCAAGGGTGGCTATGCCAGTTGTAATTTGATTATCCGAATAAGTATCATTGATAAATGCATACCTGTCGCTCCATTTATTGTTATCGGGAAAGATATAGTCTCCCGAAAAATCATCAAAAAAAGGGAGCTCAATTGTGTCAGTTGCAGCCATTCCCTTAATAATGGACTTACTGGCATCTGACTTTTGGATCAGATAGTTGAATTGAAGGCCTGTTACAATCTCCTGAGAAAAAGAGACAACAGTACTGCTGCATAATAACAAAGTATATAGTATTAATTTTTTGATCATCAGGTTAATTGAACTGCCCTTCAGAAAGATTAACATGAGGTATCGTATCGGATGTAAAGACTATTGTCGAATCGGCAGGTAATTTAGCGGAATCAACTGTCAGCCAGAGGTATATTAAAGATCCAAGCTGAAGGCTTGATTCAGGATGGAATTCAGGATTTTGTTTGTAAACGAATGCATTCAGTGAATCTTTACCCGTTCGGATAGTGTTATCATAAATAAATGTTCCAAGATTAAGAGATGCTCCCAGAATTCTGTTTTTGGCGCTTTCAAGGTTTAAACCAGCCAGGTCAGGTACAGGGTTGCGTTGGTTGCTCAGCCCTTTACCCAGCAGAAGATCGATCACTGAACCTTTTTGAAGGGAATCACCTTCTGCTATTTCCCTGCCATTATGTAATTGTTTAATGACAACATCTATAGAAATGTCAGGTATGTATCTCAGCATACCGAACTCCAGTCCTGAACTCTCAATTACTGAGATCGCCTGCCTCTTTGGAAGATTTACAAGATTAGGCATAGCTGCCATTTCCGGATTAATAGCATTAACAATGAGCAAAATATTTCTCCACTTTTTCACTTTGAATCCGGGCTTTGGATTCTGCTCGGCTACACAACCCCTGGGTACATAAGTGGTGTAAACTGAGTCGGTTATCTGGTATCTGAGCTTACTTATTTTTGTTAGCTGGGCTGTCTGGTCAAGTGACAATCCGACGAAATCGGGAACAGGTTTTGCCTGCCCGTGCCTTGTATAAATATTCAGCCATATGAGCAAAATCATAACAATAACGAACACAATAACCACCGCCAATCCAAGATGCTTTAAGAAGAGTTTACTAAGGATGAAGTTTTTCAGACTCATAAATGCGAATTGAACATAAGTAATAACGCAAATGTAAGTATAAAATTATTAAAAGACCCTGAGGTTTACTTCTGCCGGATAATAGGTGGTTATGTTGGTGATCCGGGTCATTGCCGGTTAGAATTAATTACCACCTTTTTAATATGTTATACAGGGAATCTCTTTCCACCGGTTCATAACCGGCTTCACGGATCAAACGACAGATTTCATAAGTTGTCATTGAAGGATTTTCATCTTCCGCCCCTGCCATCGAATATATCTTTGTTGTGTCATCTATTGTACCGTCCAGGTCATCTGCTCCAAATGAAAGACTTAACTGTGCTGTCTCCCTGCCTGTCATGGGCCAGTATGCTTTGATATGATGTATGTTATCAAGAAAGATTCTTGCGACAGCGTAATTCCGAAGATCTTCAATAACACCAACCTCGCCAAGGTAAGACATCAGGTTATTTACCCTCTTATATTTGAGAGGAATAAAGGCATTGAATCCTGCTGTCTTGTCCTGAAGTATTCGGAGCCGCTCCAAATGGTCAATCCTGTGTTTAAAAGTTTCAATATGACCATACAGCATTGTTGCATTAGATGATATTCCAAGTTGATGCGCTGTTTCATGGATCCTGAGCCACATTTCCGACGAGGTCTTTTCAGGACAGATATTCTGTCGTATGTCCTCGCTGAATATTTCTGCGCCTCCCCCAGGAATAGAGTCAAGCCCGTAGTTCCTTAGCTGAATCAATCCCTCTTCAACGGTGACTCCTTCCATGTTTATCATGTGCTCAAGTTCAATAGCTGAAAATGCCTTTATATGAATATCAGGCCTGTGTTGCCTGATCTTACGGATAAGAGTGCCATAATAATGAAGATCGTGGACAGGATGAACACCTCCGACAATGTGAACTTCAGTTATATTTTTATTATCAAATCGCCTTACAATCTCAAGCATTTCATCATGATCATATTCCCAGCTTTCAGGATCACTCTCAGGCTTATGGTAGGAACAAAACCGACAATTATAGATACATTTATTTGTCGGTTCAATATGGAAGTTATTGTTGAAATAGGCCATGTTACCATTAAATCTTCTCCTGGAGATTCCTGCAAGGATTCCAAGCAGAGGAAGATCTGCTTCGTGGTACAGCATTAAACCTTCTTCCGGAGTCAGCCTCTCGTTTGATATGATCTTGTCTGCCACAAGCCTCAGACCGTTGTTGTTAATATGGTTAAGGAGATCAGTCATTTCATTTAAGGAAGCCGGCAAATTTAATAAAAAAAGGCGCCCTGTTCAAGGACACCTTTCAATAAAACTTCTATAAAGTGATTATCATTTCAATTTTAGCTCGGAAGAAACTGTCAGTCTTTTTCTTCCTTTGGCTCTGCGTGCAGCAAGTACTCTTCTTCCGTTGGGAGTGGACATTCTTTCCCTGAACCCATGCTTGTTCGCTCTCTTCCTTCTTGAGGGTTGAAATGTCCTTTTCATCTTTGTAATTATTTAATTGTCAGTACCGTTTTATTTGAGATCGCAAAGATAATGTTTTTTTGTAAAATAAAAACCTGTGGGAGAAATTTTTTCGGAAAAATTAAACAGACAGATAAACAATCTTTTTTGTTTCAAAAAATGGTTCATCGAAAAAATTTCTGATATCCCATACTATTGCTTTATTCTTATAAAACTTCAATTCCTCCTTAAGATCACCTCCCTTAAGATAAATTATACCATTCCGGAGGTTGTTATTTCCCCCTTTATCTATGTTTTTTGCAACCATCTTCACAAATGGCATAAACTCAGAAACAGCACGGCATACAACAAAATCATATTTGCTTTTTTCATCTTCAGCTCTTTCCCATTTTGCATGAACATTTTTCAAACCAAGTTCATTTATAACAGAGCTGACTACTTTAACCTTCTTGCCTACTGAATCAAGCAGCGTAAATTCGGAATCAGGAAAAAGAATTGAAAGAGGAATGCCCGGGAATCCCCCTCCCGTACCCGCATCCAGGATCCTTGTGGAAGGCAGGAATGTAATGACCTTTGCAATTGCCAGGGAATGAAGTACATGATGGATAAGGAAATTATCCATATCTTTCCGGGAAATGACATTGATTTTGCTGTTCCAGTTTTCGTAAATCTCTTTCAGTCGTGACAACCTCTCTTTCTGCTGCTCTGAAAGCAAGGGGAAATATCGGAAGATATCTTCTGGCACTACCGGTTGCCTGTTTTGGTGAATATGTTGTACAATAGTGTTTTTGCCCTGAAAAGCTGAGCTTTTACTGTACCTATCGGCAGATTTAATTCCGTAGAGATCTCCTCATAAGAGTACTCTTTATAATACCTGAGTTCAATGAGCGATCTGTAGCGTGGTTTTAACTGATTGACTATTCCTCTGAGGACAGCTATCTTCTGGTCGTTTATCAGCGCTTCTTCAGGGTCAGGCAGATCGGACTGGATATTAACTGTAAGATTATCTATATCATCCTGTAAATGATCAATAGGAGCAGGAGAGCCCTGTTTCTTTCTTATAAAATCAATGCAGTTATTTGTTGCGATTTTGAAGAGCCAGGTGCTGAATGCATAATCAGGGGTGAAAGAATCAAGGTTCCTGAATGCTTTACCAAATGCTTCGATGGTAAGATCCTCTGCATCGGATGGATTATTTACCATTTTAAGAAGCATATAGTAGATTGAGTCTCGGTAACGGTTCATCAGGCTGGCATAGGCTTTTTCGTTTCCGTTTCTGGCCATTTCGACAAGTAACAGATCGTTCTTTGCTTTGTCCGATAATTGGTTGACTATTTCCATTGGTTCCTGCCTGACCTGTTAAGAATATTGCTTACATAAACAATCACATTCAATAAAGGCGAAAAGATATCAAAAAATAATGAAAATACCACTAATCCTTTTTCATTCAGCTTCTTCGCTGTGAGAGTAAAAACAACAACCTGCGTTAAGAGTCTTAAACCAAATATCCCCGCAACAACCGGCCAAAGATAGCTGTGAAGAAGAAGAATTATAGTTGAAATGCAGAATAGCATTCTTGAAGCGGGTTCAAGAAGCAGCAGCACTTTATCTCCGGATTTATAATAGCGGGCTGTTGTCAGATGTCTTTTTTTCTGTGCAAACCATGCAGGTATGTCAGCAGCAGGGACTGACCTTGTGTGCATCCCATGCCTGTATTCCACACACGTATTCTTCCCCGACGCTTTAGTATTTACGAACAGGTCATCATCCCCTGAGATCATGTGATTATAGGCTCCATAACCTTTGTTTTGAAAAAAGAGGGAGCGCTTGTATGCAAGGTTGCGTCCGACTCCCATATACGGATTTCTTCGTATAGCCATTCCAAAATATTGCATCGCAATAATCATTGAGTCGTACCGGATATACTTGTTCAATAATCCTTCTTTCTTATGATACCCGCCATATCCAAGAACAAAATCGGTTCTGTCATCAAGGTGTGATGTCATCCCTGCAAGCCACCTGTCAGATTCCGGCTGGCAATCAGCATCGGTAAACAACAGGAAATCATTCTTTGCAGCTTTGATACCAATGAATTGTGCGAATTTTTTATTATGGGTGAATTTGGGATCTTTGTTTACTGTCGAGATTCTAAGATGCGGATACCTGGTAAGAAAATTTCCGAGTACGTCGAATGAATTATCTTCAGAACAATCATTTACGACAATAACTTCATAATCGGGATAATCCTGTTCCAGGACAGAGGGAAGATTATTCCTCAGGTTCTCCTCTTCATTCCTGGCGCAAATGATAACTGATACGGGGGATTTGCCTGAAGGTGCGTCAGGGTGTTTATGGAACCAGACAGGGAGGTAATAATAAATGTAATAAAATAACTGAATTAGTGCCGAGAGATCTAATATTATAAAAACAGTTAAAAGGAATAGACTATCCCTGGTCATCATTTGACTTTCAAATATGCCTGCAATATTAATAAGATAATCTGAATGCAAAAAGAGAGTTTTTCAACAATCACAGGTCAAAACGAACAGTGAAGAAGAAAAATATTTAATGTAAATTTAATAAGGCAATGCAGATAAATTACCTTTGTGCTTCCAAAACAGGATTGATTATATGTTTGTTATACAAAGCAGGGATAAAGAAACCGGTGCAAGGGCAGGAGTGTTGAAGACAGCTCATGGTGAGATCCCAACCCCTGTTTTCATGCCGGTAGGTACTGCAGGAACCGTAAAGGGGATCCTTCATAAAGATCTTAAGGAAGAAATAGGGGCAAAAATCATTCTCGGGAATACATATCATTTATACTTAAGGCCGGGCATCGAAATCCTGAAGGCTGCCGGGGGGCTACACCGGTTCATGAGCTGGGAAGCTACGCTGCTTACCGACAGCGGAGGTTATCAGGTTTTCTCCCTGACCGGAAACAGAAAGCTGACCGAGGAAGGAGCTATTTTCAGATCTCATATAGACGGCTCAACGCATGTTTTTACACCCGAGAACACTATCGATATCCAGCGTATCATCGGAGCAGATATTATTATGGCCTTTGATGAGTGCGCCCCATTTCCCTGCGATTACAGATACGCAAAAAAGTCGGTCGGACTGACCCACCGGTGGCTCGACAGGGCTGTGGAAAGGTTTCAGCAGACAGATCCGGTTTGGGATTATGAACAGTTCCTGTTTCCGATAGTTCAGGGCAGTACATTTGATGATCTCAGGAAAATATCTGCGGAAAAAGCAGCCTCCACCGGGATGGCCGGAAATGCAATCGGCGGGTTATCCGTGGGAGAGCCTGCTGAAGAGATGTACAGGATTATTGAAGTTGTAAACGGGATACTTCCATTCGACAAGCCAAGATATCTTATGGGTGTTGGCACTCCGGTCAATATACTCGAAGCTATTGAAAGAGGTATTGATATGTTTGATTGTGTAATGCCTACAAGGAACGGACGAAATGGTATGCTGTTCACAAATGAAGGCATTATAAATATAAAGAACAGGAAATGGTCACATGATTTCAATCCCCTTGACCCGGAAGGTCCTTCTTCTGTAAGCCTTGATTATTCCAAAGCTTATCTCAGGCATCTTGTTATTTCAGGTGAGATCCTGGGCGCACAGATCGCAAGTATTCATAATCTGGCATTTTATTTGAAGCTGGTTGGCGAGGCAAGAAAGAAGATCGAAGAGGGTAATTTTAAAAAATGGAAAAACGGAATGGTGAAAAAACTTTCAGAGCGTCTGTAGAATCTATGAAAATAAGGATTATTGACGGATATATTATCAGGAAATTTCTTGGTACTTTCTTCTTTTCCCTGGTGTTGATCCTGACAATTGCCGTCGTCTTCGATTTTGCAGAAAAGATTGACAACTTTATGGAGAAGGATGCCCCCGTAAAGGCAATCATATTTGACTATTACCTGAATTTCATCCCATATTTTGCTACACTTTTTGCTCCCCTGTTTGTCTTTATTTCCGTTATTTTCTTTACATCAAAAATGGCGACCAACACTGAGATCATCGCCATTCTAAATAGCGGAATGAGCTTCAGGAGAATGATGTGGCCATATTTCCTCTCAGCACTTATCATAGCTATCTTCACATTTTTGCTTACAAATTTTGTAATTCCTCATGCAAACCTTGGCCGGATGGATTTTGAAGACAAGTATTACAGATCATCAGGCAGGAGATTTCCTGTAATGAATATACACCGGCAGGTATTCAGGAACGTCAATGTCTATATGGAGTCGTTTAATCCCATTAGTCGTGCAGGCAGAAACTTCACCCTTGAAAGATTTGATGACAGTGGAAAACTCGAATCAAAACTCTCTGCTCCCGTTGTAAGATGGGATACAACAAAACAGAAGTGGACCATAATAAACTATTATGTCCGGGATGTCAGGGACAAGGAAGATGTTATCACCAGAGGCAGCCAGCTTGATACTGCCCTGATAATCAGGCCTGATGATTTTTCACGTGATCCCGGATTCGTCGGAACAATGACTTATAATGAACTTAATGATTATATAAATCTTCTGCAGCTGCAGGGATCGGATGAGCTAAAGCTCTTCCTGGTGGAGAAATACCGGCGGTTTGCAAATCCGTTTGCGGTTTTTATACTCACACTTATAGGAGTCTCCCTCTCATCCAAAAAAGTAAGAGGAGGAATAGGGATGAATTTAGGTATCGGATTGGGACTTAGTTTTTCTTACATATTGTTTCAGCAGTTTGCCTCACAATTTTCACTTAAGGGGAATCTTGAACCCATGCTGGCAATGTGGATCCCCAATATTCTTTACTTAATTATTGCTCTGGTACTTTACAGAATTGCTCCAAAATAGTTTCATATAATCGTACATTTTCCTTAAAATTGTCCTCTTTTATTTATATGCGGAATTAGCAAATACTCAGATTAGACAAGATTTAATAAGATTATCATGCCACTTATTGCTGGAGTTGGAATGAAGATCACCTTACCTTAGCACTCCCTCAAAAATCACATTCTTTTTTAGTGAATCCGGTATCTCAGGCTTATCCTGAAATATACCGTAAACCGACGACCCGCTGCCGGACATTGAACTGTATAAAGCGCCGGCACTATATAAATTTTGTTTTATTAAGCCTACCTCCGGGTATTTCATAAAAACAAATTTTTCGAAATCGTTAATTATCATTTTCTTCCACATGGTTATGGGAAGATCAATCAGGTGAAAAAGACTCTCTTCAGGATCTCCTGGGATACAATTCTCATATGCTTCACGCGTACTGATGCTTATTCCCGGATTAACAAGCACGATATAGAGCCCGGACAGGACTGATGCCACCGGCTGCAATATTTCGCCCCTTCCGGTGGCGAACGATGGTGTGTAGTCAATAAAGAATGGGCAGTCACTGCCTAGCCCGAGAGCAATCACCTTCAGCTCTTCCAGGCTTAACGAAAACCTGAAACATCTGTTTATTATTTTTAAGATACAGGCAGCGTCGGATGATCCGCCCCCCAGCCCTGCACCCGATGGAATAGCTTTATGCAGGTGCAATCTTAAAAAAGGGAAGGAATATAATTCCCGGAACTTCCTGACTGACTTTATCACAAGATTATCTTCCGGTTTCCCGTCAATCCGGATGCCGGTCGCTTTAAGCATATCCTGCTTAACGTCATCTCCGGCGCATACAATCTCCAGTGCATCATGAAGATCAACAGGATAAAATATTGTCTCAATATTGTGATAATCATCAGGACGTTTACCCGTTATACGAAGACCCAGATTTATTTTGGCATTTGGAAAAACTACCATCTCCATCTCTTTCCTGCAAAAATACCATATGCATTGGATTTTCATTCATAGTATCAGTATTTTCGGATTTTTCAACAAGTTGTTAACAGCAGTTTGTTTGTAATAAATGGGTCTCTCCTAAATTAATGAATGTGCTTATTCATACCTTTGAAACTACCCCGGCAGCAATTTTAACTATCTTCTAACAGACAATAAATCAAAGACATAGGATCAATGGCAAGACAAAAAACCAGTGCATTTCCGATTGTTAAGGCATTGCCCGATTTTGGCAGGGTGCCACCTCAGGCAAATGATATGGAGGAGGCTGTTCTCGGAGCAATAATGCTGGAAAAGGAAGCAGTAATAACAATTCTTGATATACTAAAACCCGAAAGCTTTTACAAGGAGGCACATCAGAAAATATTCAAAACCATTTCTGACCTTTCAACCAGGGAGTATCCGGTTGATCTTTACACTGTTACTGAAGAACTAAAGGCACACAATGAGCTTGAGAGTATTGGCGGTCCTGTGTATCTGACACAACTGACCTCGAAGGTAGTATCGGCGGCACATGTGGACTATCATGCCAGGATTGTAGCTCAGAAATATATCCAGCGGGAGCTGATCAGGGTATCAACCGAGATACAGAACAGATCATTTGACGACACTTATGATGTGACTGAACTACTTGATTACTCAGAAAATGCACTTTTCCAGATCGCTGAAGGGAACATCAAAAGAGAGGTTTCGCCGATCAATATGGTAATAAAGGAGGCTATAAGGGAGATTGAAGAGGCAGGGAAAAGAGAGGATGCGCTTGTTGGCATTCCTTCAGGTTTTACTAAACTCGACAGACTGACCTCAGGGTGGCAGAAATCGGAACTGATAATTGTGGCCGGCCGCCCATCAATGGGGAAGACGGCATTTGCCCTTTCAATGGCACGCAACATGTCAATTGATCATGGGAAAAAGGTTGCAATTTTCTCATGCGAGATGTCTTCAATTCAGCTTGTTAACCGTTTAATAATAGCTGAAACTGATATCCCCGGGGATAAGATTAAAAACGGACGCCTTAATGAGGAGGAGTGGAAACAGCTCGACTCAAGGATCAAGAAACTGGTTCAGGCTCCGATTTTCATTGATGACACACCGGCAATATCAGTCTTCGAACTCAGGGCAAAATGCCGGCGACTGATGGCTCAGCATAAACTTGACCTAGTAATAGTTGACTATCTGCAATTAATGTCCGGACCTGAAAATGCAGGCAGCCGCGAACAGGAGGTTAGTAATATTTCACGGTCATTGAAAAGTATTGCCAAAGAGCTTAATGTTCCTATAATTGCATTATCTCAGCTTAACCGATCAGTTGAAATGAGAGGTGGTACCAAGAGGCCCCTTCTGTCGGACCTTCGTGAATCGGGAGCAATTGAGCAGGATGCAGATATGGTAGTATTTATTCATCGGCAGGATAAGTTCGGGATACCTACCTTCGAGGACGGGTCATCCACTAAAGGAATAGCAGAAATTATACTTGCTAAAAACCGAAACGGACCTGTTGATGATGTCCGGCTCAGATTCCGTGAAGAAAAAGCTCAGTTTGTTGATGTTGATGATTTTGACATAGATCTTGGACCCGATGTCAGGGAAGGAGCACAAAACATAACCTTGGGTTCAAAAATGAACCATGATAACCTTAGGAGACTGGGAGGGGGATTCGATAAGGAAACGGATATTAATGATGAACCTCCGTTTGCTTAATGTTCAGACTTAGTTGAGGCGCAGGATCAGCTTTATCCCAAAGCTTTTATACTTCAGATTATCAAATCCCGCATAGACACCTGCCTCACCCACCAGGAAGATCTCACTAAGCGTGTAACCAATCTCGGTGTAATGACTATGGAAGCGGGAACCAAAATATGAAAAACTGAGATTCTCCCGCATCAGGGTATTGCTTAATCCCGGAAGTAACTTCAGAAGCAGGTAGGGTGTTGTGTATTTAAGGTGGAACTCCCCAAAGAACTCAGGTGTGCTCAACGAATAGTACGGGGAAAGCATGAAGACATCTTCGTAATTATCCAGGAGAAACTGGAGCGGCTGGGAATTGAAATGGAAAAAGTCGTAATAGGTTACATTGATTTTGTTCAGAAATCCTCCTGCAGCAGCTCTCCATCTGAATTCACTAAAGGCTCCTGCATCACGTTTCCTGTGCACTTCAAACCTGAACATATCAAAATGCTGATACTTGTCTGGTGTCTCTGACAACTCGTTTATTCCATGCTTCCATGTTAAGATAAACGTAGGCCAGTCTGAGCCCATTGGAACCTTATTTGAATTGCGGACCGAGTATTTCCGGAATGGAGTAAATGTAACATTTGTTACAAAATCAAGATGTCTCTGATCAAGCAGGACGTAACCAGGATCGGCATTTTGTTCCAGATACTCGTTATCGGGAATGTTGTCAGTATATTCACGGGAGGGTTTGAATAACGAGAAATCGGTGTTATTAAAGAGTACCCTCCGGTCATCATAATTAGCACTTAATTCTAAGTTTAATCCGTTCACAACCTCTGTCCTGTATCCAAGAGCAAAGTATCCGGATTCATAGAGCTTCAGATAGTTTCTTCTGAGCACCAGGGAAGAAAAAGTGTTCAGAAATGTATTTATGCCTCCGTCGTTATTAAGATCTTTGCTGGTAATACCTGAACGGATGAATATCTGTTTCATTTTAATTCCTCCGAAGGAATAGTTTGCATTAATCCGCCACATAATTTTCTCACGGGCTGTTGTGTAGCTGACATCCGGATAGACAGAGATACGTCTGTTGTTTTTCCACGATTTTGAGATCCTGAAATCAGTACCAAAAACAAAACCGTCAACCGTGTTAAAACTCAGCTTTTTCAAATTGATCAGGCCACCGCTGGTGAAGCTGAATCCTGATGTGTCTGACCAGGTGTAACCGGATGCGATATTACTCAGGGTTTTACGGAATTGACTTTTCTTTTTTGTTTCCGCTTTTTCAGAAGTATCTCCCTTCATAACATCCGGAGCATTTGATAAAGATCTGATGCTGTCGCTAATCCTGAGGCTGCGTAACTCTAAGTCCGACAGCGGTATAGGCCTTATATTGGCCCAATAGGTACTGTCTTTTCCGGCAGCATCTTTTTCAATTACATAAGTGGTTTTTTCTTTTACCTCCATTCTTGTCCGGCTGCTATCTTTTACGCTTCCCTCAGATTCTTTTTCCATAAGTTTTGCGAGCCTGATCATATCCCTGTTTGTAAGCTCATCTTTTTCGAGTATTCTTTCAATCTGCTGTTTTGTACGGGTCATGGCAGTATCCATAACATATGAACGTCCCGATAAATCGGTTGAAACTGATTTCGGTTTCTGCAGATCAGGATTAGGCTTAACACTAACGTATTTTACAGAACTGCCATAACCGCCATCAGCCCTGAACCCGAAAATCCCGATGTTGATTTCGAACTTATGACTGACCGGCATCCAGATTTCATCCTGCACAGGAATATATAACTGTTGCACTCTTATTTTCCCGGCAAGGTTTTCGTTGATGAGATCAATACTGTGAAGGCACCAGAGGTCGTCGATGATAAAAATAGTTCCTCTGAAGAGCTGCTGGCTTTTGCGTTTTGGAATAACCTGAATCTTATTAATAGTAAAATTACCCTGTGGCGAAGCGCCAAGGTATTTAAAATTATAGTATGAAAATGCCTGGGGGGAGAGAGGAGAAATAGCCATATCGACCAGAACAGGCTGGTAAAAGCTGGCCTGGATGAAATCCATAGGAGATATTTCATTTCCCTGTTCAGGAAAGGTGCTGTTGAATGAAATTACTTTTTGAACATAGTTGTCGGGGGCAGTGAATTCTATTTCATTATATGATTCCATAAGATAAGAATCACCCTCTTTTATCCTGTCGCTGGTTACAGATGTTCGCGAAGAACTGCTTCTTGCTTCTACTCTCATCGATCTCTCCATAATCTTCGGAATCCGGTTAATTACAAGAGAACCCTTAAGATAAACATCTGCTTTATAATAACTTATGTTGTTCAGATAATAGGGAGCCAGGCCAATGGCTTTCCTCATAATATAATAAGCAGGATCCTCCCCTGAAGCAGTAATTCTGACCTCCGGGATCTCATAATATTGTTCCTGCAGGACCACATCCTTAATTAAAGTACTGTCTGTAAGATTAATGTTCACAAAAACAGGATCATATCCAAGGCTCTGGTAAATAACCAGATATTTGCCCTCCGGAAGTCTGATCTCATAATCTCCTTTCGTGTTTGATGTTGTTCCCTGTTTAAGCTCCTGAATGAAAACGGTTGCATACTGTACAGCTTCCCCGGATTTTTCAGTTATCCTGCCCTTAAGGATTTGAGCAGTAATATAGGGGTTGCTAAAAAACAAAAACAACAGAATAATCTGAATTATTAATCTGGATCCAAAAAACCTGTTGTGCTTAAATAACCTGATCATGACTTTCTGCCTGCAACAACAATAACAATCTCGCCCTTGGGCGTTTTATTTTTATAATGTTCTGCAAGGGAGGATAAAGTTCCCCGGAGATTCTCCTCAAAAACCTTGGTCAATTCTCTCGAAACGGATGCCTCCCTGTCGTTGCCCAGTTGCTCTCGCAACTCTTCCAGAGTCCTGAGGAGTCTGTATGGGGATTCATAAAAAACCATAGTCCTTGATTCTTCTTTCAGGAATGATAATCTTTTATTCCTTCCTTTCTTATGAGGCAGAAAACCCTCAAAACAAAACCTTTCGCAGGGAAGCCCTGAATTTATCAGAGCTGGTATCAGAGCTGTCGGGCCGGGAAGAGTTTCAACAGAGATCCCTTTTTCAACACAGTTCCTGACAAGCAGAAATCCCGGATCAGATATCCCTGGTGTTCCTGCATCCGAGATCAATGCGATGGAGTGACCTGAAGTAATCTTTGTACATAATCCCTCAACGCTCTTGTGCTCGTTGAATGCATGATGCGACTGAACAGGTGTACTGATTTTGTAGTGGAGCAGTAATTTTTTTGCCTGACGGGTATCCTCTGCAAGTATAAGATCAACACTTCCAAGAACTTCTACAGCCCGGTAGGTAATATCCTTCAGATTACCTATAGGTGTAGGGACCAGGAAAAGTTTACTCATGTGAAGGAAGTTTGCGTTTCACCATTTCGAGGAGCTGTTTAACTGCTTCATTTGCTTTGTCTTCCCCGGTGTAGCTCATAATAATGGCTCTGGCATCATTAAGAGTTTGAACATTATCAAGTTTCATTATAGCCTGATCGTAGGACTCCTTGTTACCATCAAAGATTTCCCTGATGAAGAGGAATCTGTCATTAACACCTATAGCTTCTGACAGATCCGTCACATGCTTCGTTTTAAGTATTTCCGAGACATCATCGTCATGGTTCTTACCGCCTAACTGTTCATTGAAACAGCCAGATATGTTACTGAATTTGTCGGCAATAATCGTTGATTCTAATGTTTTCCTGACGGTCTGTCTTGTATCTTCAACTAACTCCTGTCCATGTGTGATGGTTATCTCAGTCCTTACTTCAGCCTGTATTTCTTTCTCCTGAGGTGTATCCTGCTTCTCAACGGAAATTACCCCGGCGCTAAGGGAATCCTCGGCCTTAAGAACCCTGATTTCTTCATGGGCGCTATGATTATTCTTCATGCTCTTAAGAAGTGCAATTACTTCTCCGGCACTTTTACACTTCGATTTTGCCAGTTCGACCTGAATAGCAGGAACTCCCGGATATTTTTTCAGATCATCAATTATTTCACGGGCATCATTAAGATCTTTAATAATTAAATCAATGGTTGAGTTGAAATCCATACATTTTGATGTTAATATAACAAACCATTTTCCTTATTTTGCAAAAGTAACTATTATTCCACATTTCATAACGGAATAAAACTACATTTAGCATATCGGAAACAGACAATATTGCAGATGGATTTTCTGGAAAATACATTAAAGTCAAATAGTAAACGCGGATCCATCGAAGTAATTACCGGCTCAATGTTCTCCGGCAAAACTGAGGAACTTTTAAGAAGACTTCGCAGGGCTAAGATTGCAGGATTAAAAGTTGAAATTTTTAAGCCTTCTCTTGATAAGCGGTATTCTGAGAACAGGGTGGTTTCTCATGATGAAACATCGATTCCTTCAACACCGGTTGAAAATCCCACCGCCATACTTTTACTTTCAGGAGATGTAAACGTAGTTGCGATTGATGAGGCACAATTTTTTGACAATTCATTGGTGGATGTATGTAATTACCTTGCTGATAGCGGGATCAGAGTCATTGTAACCGGACTTGATATGGATTTCATGGGTAAACCGTTTGGTCCGATACCATCGCTTCTTGCTGTATCGGAATATATTACAAAAGTTCATGCCATATGCATCAGGTGCGGAAGTCTTGCACAGTACTCATACAGAAAATCAGATGAGGAGCAGGTTGTCGTTCTGGGTGAGAAAGACAAATATGAACCTCTCTGCAGGGTTTGTTATAACCAGGCTTTAAAAGAATAATAAATCGAACAACTTAATATATTGGAGATTACTTCTTCAGATATTGCAGTAATAACAAACGGGGTTCTTTTCGGTGAGCCTGACCTGATCGTAAAAGAGCTTATTACCGACAGCAGACAGATCATTTATACTGAAGGTCTTGCTTTTATTGCAATTAAGGGTATAAATCATGACGGACATAATTTCATTGATAACCTTTATCTTAAAGGGATAAGGATCTTTATTGTCAGAAAACTACCTGATGATTCCGAGAGATATACCAAAACCGCTTTCATTATATCGGCTGATACGGTTAAAGCACTTCAACTGCTTGCAACTTATAAAAGAAGATTATTCAAGTCAACAGTTATTGCTGTGACAGGAAGCACCGGCAAGACAGTTGTGAAAGAGTGGCTGGCAGATATTATAGGACTTAAAACATCTGTTATCAGAAGCCCTAAAAGCTATAATTCCCAGATTGGAGTTCCCCTGTCGGTATGGAAGCTTGACGGAAAATACAACCTTGGAATTTTCGAGGCAGGTATTTCATTACCCGGCGAGATGGAGCCTCTTCAGAAGATCATTGAACCCGATATCGGGGTAATAACCAACATAGGTGATGCACACAGTGAAAATTTCCCAGACAACGAAATAAAAGCCAGGGAAAAACTCAGGCTTTTTGTGAATTCTTCCACAATAATATATTGCAGGGATCATGGCATAATTAACAACCTTATAAGCGGCAGGAGTTCTTTCAGATCAAAGAGACTTATTGACTGGTCTGTTGAGGATGAGGAGGCAGCAGTTTTTGTACGGAAAAGATCATTGCCAGGGAATCATACAAGCATTGAGGTTAAATACAGGAATTCAACCAGTGAATTTGAAATTCCTTTCTGTGATGGCGCTTCTGTTGAAAATGCGATCACTGTAGTGGCTGTTTGTCTCGCTTTGGAAATAGATAAAGAGGTAATCATCAGAGGATTATCAAATCTTGTTTCCGTGGCCATGAGGATGGAGATGAAGAGCGGTATTAACAACTGCCAGCTAATTGAAGATTACTATAATTCTGATCCCGGATCACTTGAAATGGCTTTGGAGTTCCTGAAATCGCAGAATAACCGGAAAACAACTCTGATCCTCTCTGATTTTATACAAAACGGAAGAGATGAAAAGGAACTCTACAGTGAGGTCGCGGGTCTGATAAAAAGAAGCAGGATCGACAAATTCATCGGGATCGGAAAGGCTCTTTCCGGAAACAGTGCCTTGTTTGAGGAAAATGCAAAATTTTTCTATTCAACGGATGAATTTGTACACAACTTTAACAGCAACGGCTTCCGAAATGAGATAATACTTCTGAAAGGCGCCAGAGTCTATAAATTTGAAAAGATCAGTAATCTGCTTGAACAGCAGGCACATATGACGGTCCTTGAGATAAATCTGGATGCTATCTCTCACAATCTGAATGAGTTCAGAAGGTTTCTTAATCAGGGAACCCGTATCATGGCAATGGTAAAAGCTTTTGCCTATGGTGCAGGATCATCTGAAGTTGCCAGCCTGCTAGAATATCATCTTGTCAGCTATCTTGCCGTTGCCTATGCTGACGAAGGGATTGAACTGAGAAATGCCGGTGTGTCGTTGCCGATAATGGTAATGAACCCGGATCCCTCTTCTTCCGAACTGATGATAAGATATAATCTTGAACCTGAGATATTCAGCTTTTCTTCGTTTGATGAATTTACGAAAGCAGCTTCCCGACATGGATTGATTCAATATCCGGTGCATATTAAGATTGATACAGGGATGCACCGGCTTGGTTTTATGTTGGAAGATGTTCCTGAACTTGCTATAAGGTTGCAGAACATTGACTGTATCAAAATTGTGTCGGTTTTTTCTCACCTGGCAGGAAGTGATGATCCATCGCTTGACAGTTTTACACATCACCAGGCAGATATTTTTCTTGAAGCAGTTTCAAAGATCAGGGATGCTGTAGGATATCCTGTTTTAAGGCATATTCTTAATACTTCAGGCATCATGCGTTTTCCCCAATATCAGTTTGATATGGTAAGGCCCGGTATAGGAATTTATGGTATTGGTAACTATCCCGGCATTTCTCTCAGAACAGCCGGCCGTTTTAAAACAAGAATTTCGCAGATAAAAAAGATACCGTCAGGTGAACCTGTAGGTTATAGTTGTGCCGATGTGTCAGACAAGGATCGGGTTATCGCCATACTTCCGGTTGGCTATGCTGACGGGCTGAACAGGAAGCTTGGAAACAGGAACGGGGATATTTTTATCAACGGAGAAAGAGTGCCAATAATCGGAAACATATGTATGGATATGTGCATGGCCGATATTACCGGATTAAATGCAGCAGAAGGTGATGAGGTTGAGATATTCGGTGAAAATATAACGATTAATGAAATCGCTGGAAAATGCGATACAATACCTTATGAAATACTTACCTCAATTCCCGGAAGAGTAAAAAGGATCTATTTCAGGGAGTAGGAGAAACCCGGGGGGATTACCCTAATTCACTTATATGTTCAAGACTGGAGCCGTTCAGGATCTTTATCCTTCTACCTTCCATCTCGATGATCTTTTCTGATGACATGTTTGACAGGGTTCGGATAGCATTTGAGGTCGTCATATTTGAAAGGTGAGCGATATCTTCCCTTGAAAGCATGATACGGATTGTTTTACCATCTGCCTCAAGTCCGTATGTGTCGCGAAGTATCAGTAATGATTCTGCAATGCGACCCCTCACATGTTTTTGTGTAAGTGAGACTATTCTGTTGTTGGCAAACAATAATTCGTCGGACATAACTTTCATCAATTTCAATGTCAGATCCGCATTCCGTTTTAAAATTCTGAGGAGCGTATTCTTTTCAAAAATAACAACTGCAGAATCCTCAACTGCCATGCCGCTGAAAGGATGAAGATTATCAGAGAACAAGGAACGGTAACCAATGAAACCCTGTTGCCTCACCATTTTTAATATCTGCTCTCTTCCGCCAACTCCGATCCTGAATGTTTTTATTTTACCTGATGCGAGACATAAAAGACCTCTCGGTTTTTCACCTTCACGTATTACTATATCACCTTTCCTGTAGACTGAAACTATGTGATGCTGATCAATTAACTCTTTATCCTTCTGGTTCAGACCTTTGAATATTGAAGATGATCCTTCAATACATAACTCTATATATGGATTTCTATAATGCATGATTTCCCTATGTTAAAAAACATATCAAAGTTAATAAAAGAATTATGAAAAAATCAAATTAACATTTTTTAACACATTCACTTACAGTTAATTGTAAAGATCACGCTGACAGTTTTTTACTTTTATGTTATACAGCGTAAAATGAAAAGCACACACATGAATTTTGTCATGATGTTTACTTTGTGAGGGGAAACATGGTCGAATATTTGAACTGGTTATTTAATATTTGGCAGCAATCGGCATTTTTCTTCCGTCTCCGAAAGCTTTTGACGATATCCTGAGAGCCGGAGGAGACTGATATCTTTTGTATTCGCTGGCGTTAATCATCTTTAGTACTTTTGGGATAAGATCTTTAAGTGAGGCTTCTATCTCAATTTTATCAGGAGGTTTCTGCTGTTCAATATATTGATAAAGAATTGAATCGAGTATTCTGTATTCAGGAAGAGAATCAGTATCAAGCTGATCGGGCCGTAATTCTGCTGAAGGGGGTTTATTGATTATGGTTTCAGGAATTATCTTATCGTTCCGGTTAATGAAATGAGCCAGTTTGAAAACATCAGTCTTGTAAACATCACCGATAACCGATATTCCTCCTGCCATATCACCGTAAAGAGTACTGTAGCCCACGGCGGTTTCACTCTTATTGGAAGTGTTGAGTAAAATATAGCCGAACTTATTTGAGAATGCCATCAGTATAAGGGCTCTGATGCGGGCCTGAATGTTTTCTTCAGTGACATCTGGTTTTATTCCTTTGAATACAGGTGACAGTATTTCTTCGAAAGCGCTGAACGGTTTTTCTATACTGATGACCTCAAAATCGACTCCCAGTGATTGTGCAAGTTCGATGGAGCCGCTTACTGAATGTTCTGAGGAATATCGTGATGGCAATAACAAAGCCTTGACATTTTTATTACCCAGAGCCTCAGAGGCGAGGCAAAGAGTCACTGCTGAATCAATTCCGCCTGAAAGGCCAAGGATGGCTTTAGTGAAGTTAGTCTTTCTGAAATAATCGCGGATTCCTGTAACAAGGGCCTTTTGAATAAGAGAAATTGGCTCGGGATGAGGATACTCAGGGGGAATTTTTCCGGTAAAAATTTCATCAAGAGAGAAGGTCAAAACCGATTCTTCAAAAAAGGGCAGACGACGAAATATCTGACCTTTACCTGTCACAATTATTGAAGCTCCGTCGAAGATCAGTTCAGTATTGGCGCCGGTCTGATTAACAGTTATAACAGGTATCCCGTATTTTAGGGCTTTTGCCCTGAAGATGTTCTCTTTCGCATCAATCTTTGTGTATGAGAATGGTGAGGCGGAAATATTTATTACTAAATGAGGGTTCTGTTTTGCAAGCTCCTCCATCGGAGAGACAGTGTAGAGTCTGGCCTTTTCAAATTCATTGTCAAACGGCTGCTCATCCCATAAATCTTCACAAATGGTAAGAGCTATTCTTTTCCCTTTGAATTCAAATGTTGAAAATCTCTTTTCCGGTTCAAAATAACGGTATTCATCAAAAATATCGTAAGTGGGCAATAAGGCTTTATTTGCTTTGAAAATGATTTTCCCCTCCGAAAGAAGGAGCGCTGAATTAAATAGTTTTTTTCCCTCTTTACTGGTATTAAGTGTCGGGGAGCCCACAACTGCCACTATATCAAAACATTCATCAGCTATTTCCAGAACTGTCTGATTACATTTTTCCACGAAGTCAAGACGATCAAGCAAATCAAGCGGAGGATATCCCGGAATGCATAATTCGGAAAAGATTATAAGGTCGGACCCGTCCGATTTTGCCCGGGCTATTGCTTTGCAGATAAGCTCTTTGTTTCTCTCAAAATTACCTATATGGTAATTTAGCTGACCGATCGAAATTTTCATGGAATCACTGGCTAGAAATTAATCCCGAAAATAAATTTTAAGAATTTATGTGATGTTCTGTCATCAGGTTGTGTACCTGTATCTTTAGTTATATCGAGAAAGTTGTTTTCAAACCCAAGACCAAGGATCACCGATATTGTACCATCGAGAGAGTAATCGACTCCGCCGATAATATGATACCCGAGATTGAATCTTTTAATCTCGGTCATGGCTTTTTCCCCCTCTATATCAATAGAAGGAATATCTGCTCTGCCACGAATGACTATTTTAGGATCGAGGCCAAGATCTGTAAAATATGTCAGGAATCCTATCTCATAGGTTTTGAGTTTTATCCCAACCGGAATTGAAAGATATTGAATTCTGTAGATTACAGGATTACCGGCTGCCACAACCGAGGTGAAGTTCGGGAATTTAAAAAGTGCAGGATCATCACTGACGAGCCTTCCGCTTGAATTAATGATGCTTAAACCACCGGTTATTGCATAGTTGGGACTGAAATAATTCTCAACTGTCACACTGAAATTAAAGCCTGCCCGTGCACCTTCATTCCGGACCTCACTGATACCCGTATTAAACCAGGAAATTACCGGGCTGGCATAGATTCCGAATCTCAGATCCTGTGCATTCACCATAATTGCTGAAAATGCAATCATGCTTGCAACCATACAAAGTTTCTTCCTATTCCTTACGTTGCTGATCAATTGCATAGCGTTTTTTCTTTAATCTTACTTCACGGATATGTGTGTTATCCGGACACAAAAATAGCAAATAATAAGTGAAGTAATTAACACGTTCTTGATTGTTATCGTTTAATAAATTAAAGTCCTTACATTTAGATTCTGCAAACAGGAACATTATGAGGAAAAGCGTTATTATCACTGCACTGGTATTGGTTCTTTCAGGATTTGTGTCCTGCAAAAAAAATCATTATAAGGTCAGTACCTCTGCTATCAAAGTTAACCTCGAGGTGAAACGGCTCGAGAAGGATCTCTTCAACATTGCTCCTGAGGAACTGGAAGGAAATATTGGATCCCTGAAGGAGAAATATGAAGGATTTTTTCAGCTTTTCAGTTACGTGATAAATGCAGGCGACATAAATGATCCTTCATTCAGCGATTTTCTGGCCCGATTTTGCACCGACAGGCAGAATAACGAAGTATATGCTCTGACCATCAAAACCTACCCTGATGTTATAAATATTGAAAAGGAACTTGAGGAGGCATTCCGGCACTACAGACATTATTTCCCCGATAAGAGTATTCCGGCTCTGTTCACGTGCATTACAGGATTTAACAGCAGTATTATCATGGGAGATTCAGTTTTAGGAATAGGTCTGGACAAGTACCTGGGGGCTGATTGTAATTTTTATAAACGCCTTGAAATTTTCAGTTATTTTTCTGCAAGGATGACTCCTGATCATATAGTTCCGGATTGCATGTATGGATGGGGGGCAAGCGAATGGGATTTTGAATCAATGAAATATGATTCAGATAATGTTTTATCTGAGATGATACACGAAGGTAAGCTCAGATATTTTGAAAAATGCATGTTACCTGAGATGCCCGACGAACTTATTTTTGGTTTTAGTGCCGATCAGATGAACTTTTGCAGGAACAATGAGGACAGGATGTGGCAATACCTTGTTGAGAATGATCTGTTATTCAATACCGATAAGTTTACAATACGCAAACTCGTTGGTGAATCGCCCTTTACAAGTTATTTTACAAATGAGTCGCCCGGAAGGGCAGCGGTATGGGTAGGCTTCAGGATTGTTGAATCGTTTATGATGAAAAATTCCGGCGAAACTCTCGCAAAGCTGATGAATAATACAGATATTCAGAGAATTGTGGAACAGGCACGATACAATCCAAAATAAAAAAGGCTGTATCGGAAAATACAGCCATCTGTTTTTTTCTTGTTGCAATACTATTCGGGATGAATTGCCTCAACAGGACAAACATCTGCACATGCACCGCAGTCGGTACATATATCCGGATCAATTTTATAGATGTCACCTTCAAATATTGCTTCGACAGGACATTCATCTATGCATGTTCCGCAAGCAGTACAATCATCATTAATTTTGTAAGCCATTTCTACTATTTTTGGTTTAATAAATTACAATAATCGTGCAAAAATACCCTAAATTTTGAAATAGAAAAAGAATCTTTATCAATAATGTTATTTTTTAATTTAGTCATATTCTTTCATCAGCACGAGTTTAATGCGTGAGCCATCTCAGACCGGGTACGCCATTGATTAATAGTGGAATACCAGTCATTAGGATGTTCTGCATGCATTATCTGATTACTTTTCGTTTAAAAGTCGAGGCTGAATGACAGGTAGAATACCCTTGGCAGAAGATAACTATTCTCAATACCCCATGCCCAGTCAGCTCTTACAAAATAGCCCATTAATTGCGCTCTCAATCCTGCTCCGAATCCGCCTACTATAGGCTTCCTGTTGGAATCAAGTACGACTTTTACCGGTCCGTTAATGAAAATTTCAGTGTCATAGGCATTTTCTCCGGACCATGGATCCCTGCCTGTCCAGGCAGTGCCAAGGTCTCCAAAGCCGACAACTTGCAAACTGTTCAGGAAGTTAGACCTTAACGGATGTCCGGCAAAGTATCTGACAAACGGCCATCTGATCTCACTGTTAAACAGGGCAAAATTGTTTCCATTACGTATGTTCTGTCTGAATCCTCTCATGTTTGTTGCAAGCGCCTGAAAACCAAAGTTCTCCTTAGGACTGACAGGTATTGTGTTATCGAACATGGGGTATTTGTTAAACAAATATCCCATCCAGTTATCAACGCCGCCAAGATAATATACCAGTTTGGTGGGACCAAAGGATGTACTGGCTGCAAACCTGTTTGCCCAGATAAGCTCCCTGTGTATTCTTGTGTATTTCCTGAAATCAATACCAAGGACAAACATATCTGACTTTTCCCGGGTCAGTTCTTTATAATATTCTCCAAAGATTTTGAATCTTGTACCAAAATATATATTAACGGTCCTTTTCCGGGTATTGTCATATATAACCTCACCCTTCAGGCTTGCCCAGTGTTTTGAGAAATTTTTAACATTCAGGGAAGCGATATCAGTTGCCAGCCTGACATTACGGTCATATCTGTATCCCAGTGTACCCTTGAGTGCGAATACCGGGCTTATTGGTTTGCTGTATGATAAATATACATTATGCGAGTGTGTTTTAAAGTAACGGGAAGAATCATCAGCACTAAAGAATGCCTGACGGTAAAAAATAAGCTGCTTATCGAATATGCCTTTCAGGTTCTCAAGGCTCAGAAGATATTCATTGCTGTCGAAATTTCCCGAAAATCTGAACCCCGCCGTTAACCTGTAATTTTCAAACAGATCCATAATACCGAACCGGGTAAGCATATTGAGTCCGGGATTGAAGTAAGGTGCTCCTCCGTTAAATACCTGATAGGCGTTGTTAAGAAAGCTGAAATCGATCTGGTTGACAATGTAGTTATTGTAAAATGAGGTCTCATAAATTCTGATTAACGGTAGCTGAATTATTCCGGTATCGAGGTCTATGTCCATATAATCTTTTCGCCATAACTGGTCATAGTAGTTTTGCTTTTCCTTCTCAAAGATGTAATGGTTGATATCAATAGGCTCATTCCTGGCATAATATTCATACAGTGGTTTTGTAAGTGTATCCCTTCTTTTCTTATCCTCAGCTAACAGCCATTGTCTGAGCTGTTCAATGCTGTCGGCCTTATGAAGGAACTGATTCCTCTCTTTGCGGAAACCGGTAATAATAACTTCTTCTTCAGGTATCGGATTGGAGCTTCCCAGTGACCCTTTTCGCACCATGTACCTGTTATTACTGAAGAGAATTTCTCCATAGGTATCTGAGCTGTTTGCAACGGAATGATCGATGATATTACGATCATAATTGGTCAGAGGCTTCGAATTAATGAAATAACGATAATGCAATGCAGTATCGATATAGCTTATTGTGCTGTCGAAAACTGCTGAGTACCTGTTAAAGACTCCATTTGCATCGCCAATGTAAGTAAAACTGTTTCCAGCCGAACCCGATGCCTGCAGCCTGTCAGAATACTTGTCATCACTTAACCGCATCAGAAGATTATTTCTTTTACTGAGGTTATAGGTGAACAGATCATATGTCAGAGCCAGCTTTTCAAACGGGCTCGCAGTATTTGAGAGAGTGTCCGACAGACGGTTTGAAGAAAAGATTATATCATCGGATGAACCTTTCAGGAATGATGGAAAAAGATCATCGGCGATATCTCTTGTAATCTGTTCATTGGAACCTGACGCAATTGTATGAATGTAAATATCTGTAATACCATCTTTTACTGCTGATACAACAAGTCTGGATCCTTCGGGGGAATAGGAAAGGTCAAGTATTTTATCAAAATAGAGCAGGTTCCTTTTTTCACTGTTTTTTTCTTCAATCCTGTAGAAGTATATTACAAGTGCTGCTTTTTCTTCATTGATATAGGTGAAGATTCTTCCACTCGGATGCCATGCGATTACAGGATAGGTATTATCTGTTTTCTGTTCAAATTTTGGTTCAGCCTTGAAAATCACATGCTGTTTACCGGTTGACTGGTCATAGAGCCATATTTTTTTTCTTCCCCAGTCATTTACTACATAAGCAATGTATTTGCCATCAGGACTTACCTTAACTTGCTGGTAGAGCAGTTCTTTTTTCGACCGGCTGATAACATTACCGTCGTCACCCGGCAGGTTTTTATCGCCTGAGTACTCTTCATTATAAAACGCTCTCCACTCTTTGAGAAGATCCTTAAGTTTTTGGCCTGTAACATAAAGGAAACCATCATCTATGTTCTTATAGATTTTCGTCAGGTAAATTATGTTGGGTATAAGCGCATCCCCATATTCTTTTCCAAGGAATCTCCAGAAGGATTGACCGGCATAAATGGCATCATTATATTCCAGGTGACTAATGTTTTTGTATTTCCCCGACCGTATTCCATCTTTGACTCTGTTCTCTGTTTCAAAGTCCCATCCAAAAGAGACATAATTAATCAGTCCTTTCAGGTACCAGTCAGGCATATAAATCAACGAGGAGCTTGCTATCCGGTCCTTAAAATCAGCGTCATACAACATTTCATTGATTATCACTTCAGTGATTGAGGCTGCAATTTGTTTCTTATAAGCAACATGGTCACCTTCAAAATAGAGGCTCACCTTGTTCTTAATAATTCTGCTGAATCCTCCCGTGTTATAAGTTTCCTCATCAAATGTAAGAAGGCCTATGTTTGATTGCTTGTACTCAGCGTTCTTATTGTGTATTATAAAAATAAGTCTTTTCTCAAGGGTGTAATCGAAATAGTCTTCAATTTCATTTAATTTCTCCATGGCATAATCGGCTGTAAACTGAGCCAGGTCACGCCCATATTCATTAAAGTAACAGTCAAAATCATCAAACCGGTAGTACGACCAGTAATAGTCGTAGTATTGGACTTTATTCTTTCCAAAGGTCATTTGATGACCATTATAGAACTGACCGCCAGCATTAATAAAACTCATGCAAGCTATAATGGTGATTATCAGTCTGGTTGTTTTTCTCATTATAAGAACCTTCAAGAAACAGAACGGATTTTCCTGCAACAAATTTTGTTCCAAATGATCTTTGTCAGGTAGCAAAACTAAGATATTCTGTAATAAAATAAGTAAAAAGTTGAAACTTTATTATTTTTATAGTCTGATCGGAACTATATCGTTTGGTCTGATTTTTGTGCTGAGCTATGCAACATTTTAAAGTACTTAATAGTTATTATAGAATTCGTTCTCATTATAGGAAATTTGATATTGTTATTATATTTTTAAGCTGTATTACTGATTAAATAAAAAACAAAAATATCTATGAAAAGAGTACTACTTGTTTTATCGTTTGGTTTCTTTGCTTTTTCGCTCTGGTCGCAGCCGGCTATGAAGCTTTCAGGATCAGAGCATAATTTTGGCACTTTTAAGGAAGAGGCCGGGAAACAGACATATAATTTTGTTGTAATGAATACGGGTAATCAACCACTTGTGATACAGAATATCGTAGCCTCATGTGGATGTACCACTCCTGAATGGACAAAAAGCCCTATTCCTCCAAAGGGAACAGGAAAGATAACTGCCATCTATGATCCTGTAAACAGGCCTGGTCCTTTCAATAAAACACTTTCGGTTTACACAAATTCAAAACCTGAAGTAGTGGTTCTCGTTATCAAAGGCGAAGTAATTCCGAGAGAAAAGACTGTTGAAGAGTTATTTACGTTTCCTGTCGGATCGGTAAGGTTTGAAAGCAACCACCTTGCATTTACTAATGTCAAAAAGAATGAGAAGAAAGTAAGAGTAATGCAGATCATAAATCCGGGAAAAGTGGCAGCTAAAGTTGAATTTGAAGGAGTGCCGGCTCATCTGACACTTAAATCAAATCCTGAAACTCTTAAGCCGGGTCAGAAAGGAATGATTGAAGGGACCTTTGATGCTTCCAAAAACCAGGGATGGGGTAACGTAAGCGATCTTATTAAGGTAAAGATTGACGGAGTTGTTCAGGATAAAGTCTATTATTATGTTTCAGCCAATCTTGTTGAGGATTTCTCAGATCTTTCAAAGGATGACCTGGCTAAAGCGCCTGTTTTCAAGCTTGCATCTTCAAATGTTGACATGGGTAAGATCCCGGGATCGACCGCCAAGGATGTTGAGTTCTTCTTTACTAATGAGGGCGAAAGTGATTTGATAATCAGGCACATCCGATCAACATGCGGTTGTACGGCCATTCAGCAGGGTAGACAGGGCACAGGGATAAAACCTGGGGAATCGAGCTCTATAAAAGCTGTTTTCAACTCCGGCAGTTATAAGGGGAAAGTTACAAAGGCTATTTATGTCTATACTAATGATCCTAAAAACTCCGAGGTTGTTCTTATGCTGAGTGCGGATGTTCAGCAGCAATAGAAATAAGCTAAAAACAGAAGAAGGGATTCCTCATCCTCCAAATGTCAATCCTGATGCCCTGTGCAGGAGGGTCAGAAAAAGCAAAAAAAAGTACTCGGCCGATGAATATGTAGAAGGCAGGCTGTGGTCAGAATGCATGACACGATAATTGATTATCTGATTAATTCATTCTATAACCATGAAGAGATAAAGCTTTTAATGCCGGAGCTTGAAAAACAGCTATACGATGGAACTATTACCTCATATAAAGCAGCTATCAGTCTGATTGATAAATATCACATAAAGTAATCCGGATTAACAATAATTCATATATTTGCGCGAAATATACTTTTCTGAGAATGAAATCAAAAATAATAAAATGAAAAAAACCGCTTATCTGTTGATTATCGCATTATCATTTGTTGCATGCTCATCAGAGCCGCATTATGTCATCACTGGTAAGATTGATGGTGCCGACAGTATTACTTTCCTGCTTCAGCAAAGAGTGGCAGGAAAAATAGTCACCATCGACTCGGCATTAGCTTTAAAAGGATCTTTTAAAATGAAAGGAGGAGTAATTGAATACCCCGATATGGTACAACTACTCGCATCGGGGCGGGGAATGAGAACCTCATTTTATCTGGAAAACTCCGAAATTACAATAACCGGAACCCTCGATTCACTGTTCAATGCAACTGTGACCGGTTCAAAGACCCAGGATGAATATCAGGCTTTTATTGCTTCAAACAAACCTTTAAGTGAAAGGTATTCGAAAGTTTACACAGAGTATCAGACTGCAAATCAGAATGGAGACAATGCCAGAGTTGCAGAGCTGGAAAAAGAGGCTGAAGTCATCCAGAAAGAAATGACTGCCTTGCAAAAAGATTTTATTAAGAATAATCCTGCCTCTTTTGTTGCTCCATCACTTTTGAGAAGTCTTAGCTATGAGTTGGAAGCAACTGAAATTGAGTCATATATCAATGCTATGGATACCAATGTGGCAAAAATTCCTATTATCAGGGATATGAAAGAGAGGGTGACATTAATGAAAACAGTTGCTATCGGACAAAAAGCTCCTGATTTCACAATGAATGATATAGAAGGTAATCCTGTTTCTCTCTCCTCAAAAATCGGCTCAAAGCTCCTCCTGGTTGATTTCTGGGCAGCATGGTGCGGCCCCTGCAGGCAGGAGAACCCGAATGTTGTAAAAGTATATAAAGAATTCAGCAAAAAAGGATTTGACGTTTTTGGCGTTTCGCTTGACCAGAAGAAAGAGGACTGGCTCAAGGGCATTGCTGATGATAAACTTACATGGACACATGTTTCAGATCTTCAGTACTGGAACAATGCCGCTGCTAAAATATACGCTGTCAATTCTATTCCGGCAAATTTTCTTCTTGACGAAAACGGTGTGATCATTGCCAGAAACCTCAGGGGAGAGGCTCTGTATAATAGAGTAAATGAAACGCTTGGAGGGATAAAATAGCTTTTATTCTTCCTCCTTAAACTCCTCCCCCGGTTTTATCTCTTCAAGAATGAAACCTGTACCTCTGACGGTACGGATATCAATATTTTTATCTTCAGATATATATTTTCTTAACCTGCTGATAAAGACATCCATACTTCTTCCGAGGAAGTAGTCATCCTCACCCCATATCTCGGTCAGAATATCTTCTCTTGCAAGGACCTTATTCTTATTAATAATAAAATACTTCAGTAATTGAGCTTCTTTAAGCGTAAGCTTCTCTTTGGTTTTACCGCAGATCAGTTCAAGGGAATTGAATTTAAGTATGGTGAGTGACATTTTATACTCATCATTCGTCGATGAATATGCCCTTTTAAGGATATTATTTATCCTGAGAATAAGTACTTCGGGATCAAAAGGTTTAGTTATATAGTCATCAGCGCCTATTTTTAATCCGCGAACAATATCTTCCTTAAGACTTTTTGCGGTCAGGAAAATAACCGGTATATCGGGATGAGCCTGTTTTATCTTTTCCCCAAGTGTAAATCCGTCCATTTCAGGCATCATAACATCAAGAACACAAATGTCAGGTTTCTCCTGGCTGAAACGATCCCAGGCTTCTTTCCCATCACGTGCAAGAGTCACATCGAATCCGCTGATAGATATATATTGAGAAAGTATGTTCCCGAAATCCCTGTCGTCTTCAGCTAATAACACTTTCATAACCAGAATAATTATTAATAAGGTATTGTTACTGTAAATATACTCCCTTTTCCCGGTTTACTGCTAACCGAAACATCACCGCCATGAGCTTCCGCAATTTTTTTGACATAATAAAGGCCCAAACCTAATCCTTTGAATTTATGAATATTGCCGGTTGTGGCTCTGTAAAACTTGTCAAACACATGTTTCTGATCGGGTTTACTGATTCCAATTCCATTATCAGCAACCTTAATACAGACTTTATTGTTTTCGGCAAATCCTTCTATATCGATAACCGGATCTTTGTCTGAATACTTGACAGCATTGGAAAGAAGGTTGTCAATAAGGGTAGTGAAGTAAACGACATCCAGATCAACCTTTGCTCCGTTGAAATTGTATTTCTCACTGAGCGAGGCACAGTTTGCACAGCCTGTTTTAAAGCTTTCGACAATATCATTCATAACCTCTTCAATCTTCACCTTTTTCTTATATAACTGGAATTGAGTTCTTTCCCACATGCTTATTTCCAGTATTATGTTGATAAGCTGATTAAGATGAATACTCTGCTTTCCGATAAGTTTTGCTGTCTCCAGGATTTTGGCTTCATTACTTCTGATCTGTTCCATTTCCAGTGTTTTTCCCGCCACTGTTATCGTTGAAAGGGGAGTTTTCAACTCGTGAGTCATGTTATTGATGAAATCGGTTTTCAGATTTGATAACCTCTTTTCTTCCATCAGGTTCCTGTATGTAATAAGAAATAATATTACAACCACAAAGATGCTTAAAATGCTCATTGCCAGCGAAGCAGAGGTCTCTTTCAATATCACTTTCTGCTTATCGGAGAAATCGATGTAGTAATCAAAATCAAGCCCGTAGTAATTATCCTCCGATCTGTCGCCCTTGACAAGTATTTCAGAGGTGCGTTTTGGAATTGCCCTGGGAGGAAAGTCGCCTCGCCGGGGAGGATTGAGGTTAGCATACTCTTCATTTATGTAAACAGGGATCCTGGTTTCGTTGTCAATAAGTTCAAAACGGTTAACTATTATTTTGTGATTAAAATCTTTATCAATGCCCTGGCGTTCAAACCAGCTGGAAAGGAATAGGGAAAGATACTGCTCCTCGTTCAGTACTTTGGTGACAAAGTCTATAATAAACTGCTTCTTTGCAGCAAGAAGCGAATCATCCTTAACTGAAGATATCTCTTTAAGAGCTTTCTGAGAATAGAGGCTGATCATCATACGGGCAGTGTCAAAACCATCAGTTGTCCATCTCCTGCTCATTGCTGAAAGAGCATCCTGTGAAAACACCCTGTACCGGAGATTAAACATTTCGTCTTTCTGACGCCATACTCCACTTACTATAATTACCTGCACCGTTATCAGAATAATTATCGAAATTATACCGAGAATAAGAACGGTGTTTCTCTTTTTCATAATATTTCTTTTTGACTGTTCAAAATTATTCAATTTATCAATATATCGTTCTGGCAGGTCAAACATTAACCTTACATTAACCCTGCATTAACAAAACATTGAATAACGGGGCATTATCTTTGATCTGTAAAACACAAAAAGAGGGTAACCATGAAAAGGAGCAGTTTAATATTAGTAGCATTCTTTCTTATCTCATTCAGTTCTTCGTTCCAGCCCGCAGGCGGTCAGGAGAGGAGCAGTGAGGAAAAGGAAAGGGAATTAAGGATAAAGGAAGAATTTGATCTCCAGAAAAAAGCTCTGGCTGATCAGAAAAAGGCAGCAGAAGAGCAGAAGAAAGCCCAGGAAGCGTTTGAGAATACAATCGTGATACAGAGAAAAGCTCTTGATAAAGCTTTGGAGGAAGCCGGCGATCAGGTAGAAGCAGCAACTAAGTTCAATGAGGCAATCAGAATGTACCGGGGTACCGGTGACAGATCATTCTATTTCGAACCATTTGATATACGATCTTTTTCCGGTCATTCAATGTATGGTGATTCCGAAAGAACAACCTGGGATTTTTCAAAATCCATAAAGGAGAATTCTTTTTCGAGAGATTATTCTTTTGATGTAGAGAAATCGGTGAAGACAGTTGTTATGGCTGTAAACGGAGATTGCAAATCGGGCGAGATACGGATTAAGATCATCATGCCCAACGGCAAGACCTATTCTGATATTGTCATTGATGAATTTGGCAATCTCAACTGGAGGAAATCATTTAACATATCTGAAGAGGAAAACAAGGATAAGGCAGGTGAATGGAAATTTCAGATCAATGCTTCAAAAGCAACAGGGGTTTTTAAAATTTCTCTTCAGACTTATTAGTTTTTCATTCCTGAGACAAAGAGAGGCTGGTAAAGGTGAACCAACCTCTCTTTTTATTCTGATTGGGCCGAAGCTCTGCCTCCCTTTACGCTTTCAACCCTCACTGTGAACTTGCCTCCCCCCTTAACTATCCATTTCAGATTAACTTTTTGATATCCTGAAATATTTGATATCTCCATCCTCCGGGGATCCTTCTGCTGATCAGTAGTAATATTAAGGTCCGGATTTACAACAATCATACCGGCAATAACTGACCCTCCGTCGAGGAAGACATAGTTGGGAGGATCTATTTTAAATCTTAAATTAGTTGCTGAATGTGTCGGCAGCATACGCTTGTTTACAACTGTTGCTGTTACTTCGGTCAAACCTTCTTCCATCTTCCTGACTTTTACGTTCTCGACTTCAAGTTTGGGAGTCTGAAAAGCGTTATAAATACAAAATGCGGCATTCCTGTGAGCGTCTGATTCAAGAAGAAATCCCGGATGCAATCTTCCGAAGTTCTTACCGAAACCGCCAATTTCAACTTCTCCATAAACCGGATGATCAATTTTTTGCCAGGGGATAAATGAGTCTTCAAACAGAAGGAGCTTCTCAAACTCATACTGATCGGTGTTAGTCGAATCGTAAAACATTAAATAACTTTTCCATAACTC
>DATKXL010000220.1:0-8671 GCA_035529055.1 Bacteroidales bacterium | reverse complement strand
TGATTTTGTAGCCCCTTACTATCACAGACATAAATACGATGGTACTATTACAAATAGTATAATTTATCCTATAACAAGGATGCTTTATGGGAAATGCATCCGGCAGCCTATTGGTGGGGATTTCGGCTTTTCAGGCAAGCTGGCCGGATATTACGCTGATAAAAAAGTATGGGAAACTGACGTTGCCAGATTTGGAATTGATATATGGATGACAACCACAGCGGTTGCCAATGGGTTTAAAATTTGCCAGTCCTTTCTGGGTGCGAAAATTCATGATCCCAAAGATCCGGCAACTGGCCTGAGCACCATGCTCCATCAGGTGGTAAGCGCTCTCTTCAAGCTCATGGAGGAATATTCCTCTGTATGGAAAACAGTTCATGATTCTAAAAATATCCCGACTTTTGGTTTCGTTTATACAGTCGGGTTGGAACCAGTGAATGTTAATCTTTTGCCCATGATTGATAACTTCAGACTTGGGGTGAAAGAATTATCAATTCTGTACAAAGATTTTCTATCTCTCGAATTGCAGGAATCTCTTTCCGGAATGATTGACCAGCAAGAGGATAAATTTGTATTTCCTGACGAGATATGGGCGAAAATTCTTTATGACTTTGCTATCGCCTGCCATAAAAAAATCATGAGCACTGAACATATAATAAAATCGCTCACACCGCTCTACCTCGGGAAAGTGGCATCTTTCGTAATTGAATTAAAAGATGCCGATTCTGTAGAAGTTGAACAGAGACTTGAGTCACTTTGTTTGACATTCCAAAAAGAAAAACCATATCTTATAGACAGGTGGGAAAAATAATAGTAAGGTAAAATTAATCATCGAAGGAGGCCATTATGTTACAATTTGCAGAGAAAATATTTAAAGAGCCATGGCAGGAGTTTCTTGAAATAATTCAGAAATTCTTACCCAACATGCTGACTTCTATACTCATTCTTGTTCTCGGTTTTATAACTGCATGGATTATAAGAATAGTAATAGGAAAGATTGTTAATCTATTAAAAGTCGACAAATTTTTTAGTAATACCGGCATTGCACGGAATCTTGAGAAGAGTGGAATCAAGAAGTCTCCAATAAAAGTACTCAGGCAACTACTGTACTGGACGATTGTATTTATTTTCGCAATTTTTGCGCTGATCTTCCTGAAAGTGCCGGTTATGGAAAATCTTCTTGAGCGATTTTTCCTCTATCTTCCAAATGTATTTATTGCCGCCCTGCTTCTGATCATCGGATATCTTGTTGCTAATTTTGTGGGAAGGGTAATGCTTATAACACAAGTAAATGCTGGTGTTAAATATGCAGGAATCTTAAGTAAAGCAGTAAAATTTATAATTATCATCTTTGCATTTGCAATGGCAATTGAACAGCTGGGCATAGGCCGGGAAACAGTATTAATAGCTTTTGCAATTACCTTTGGCGGCATTGTGCTTGCTTTAGCACTCGCTTTAGGATTTGGGGGGAAAGACATCGCAAAGGATTTTCTTGAAAAAAAGTTCAAAGGATCCTCAAAAGACGATGATACTTTTAAGCACCTGTGAAAAATGGAAAAATAACTGGTGATTACCCCAGATTGTACTCATCATTTCTTCTTTAGGATGATTTGGCACTATCATTCAAATTCTAAAAGTATGTTAAATTTTGGGCTTTAGTATCTGATTTTTTAAGTATGGTATATTATTTGCATTATCTACATGAACTAAAATCAGAGGTTATGAAAACAATGAAAATGAATATGGTGAGCCTCTTTTTGATCTTTGCTTTCTTCTGGATTTCTCTTAATAGCAATTCTCAGGATATTAAATTAAATCGCCAGGAACGAAAAGAGGTAAGAAAAGCCCAGATGGCTGCGAACTACTATATTTTGGATTCACTTCTGAATTCAAAGAGCTTTGTGCTTGAAGCAGATTATCTACAGAACCAATATGGTGACAGGATACCTGTTGCATCAAATATTAATTTTGTAAAGGTTAATGGATCAACCGGCATTCTGCAGACCGGATCGAACGTCAGATTGGGATATAATGGTGTAGGAGGTGTAACGGCTGAAGGTAGTATTGGCACATGGAAAATTTATAAAGATCCAAAAAAACTAAGTTACAGGCTGCAATTCAGCCTTCTTACAAATATAGGATACTATGATATTTTCCTGACTGTTACTTCAGATAATCGTGCAACGGCAACTATTACAGGATTAGGTTCCGGCAGGCTTACCTGGGATGGGCGCCTGGCAACTATTGGTAATTCAAGAGTTTTTAAAGGACGGAACAGCATATAAGCTGATATTAATCTGTAAAATTTGCAAACCCTCGGAAATCAGATCCGGGGGTTTTTGTTTTTATAGGAATTCATTATTACAGATTAAAGAAAATCCGCAATCCGCAATCCGCAATCCACAATCCGCAATCCGCAATAAGAAATTGAGCCTCCAATGGGACTCGAACCCACGACCTGCTCATTACGAATGAGCTGCTCTACCGGCTGAGCTAAGGAGGCAGAATGCATTGCAAAGATAAATAATTTCATTCCAATTTTTCCAACCTGCTAAGCAACGGCGGATGTGAATAGTGGAAGAAGACATAAACAGGATGGGGCACCATGTTTGACAGATTCCTGACCGAAAGTCTTTTTAATGCATGTGCAAGAATTTCAGGATCAAAATTTTCCTTAACAAACCTGTCGGCTTCAAATTCGTTATTTCTTGATATGTAATTAGATACCAGACCAATTAGCAGTGACAACGGGCTGTAAAGAATTCCGAAAACAATCAATCCAAGGTGAAAGCTTGGAGTCTCAGCTCCAAGTGCGCGCGACAGCCCGGGACTGTTAACCACCAGTGAAAAAAGAAAGAGCATGAATCCTGTGAGAAAAACAGAAAATATCAGGCTCCTGAGAACATGCTTTTTTTTGTAATGGCCAATTTCGTGAGCCAGCACTGCAACTATTTCTTCTTCAGTCAGTTCTTTAAGCAGAGTGTCATAGAGGACAATCCTTTTCTTAGGACCAAATCCTGAGAAATAGGCATTGGCTTTGGTACTTCTCTTTGAACCGTCAATCAGATAAATATTTTTAAGCTTGAATCCTGTCTTTTTAGCAAATGATTCAATTTTGCTTCTTAAGGTCCCTGCTTCAAGCGGTGTTTGCTTGTTAAAGAGAGGTACAATGAGCTCGGAATAAAAGAGATTCATAAAAACTGAGAAGGCTGTTATTACCCCCCATGCATAAAGCCAGAATTTCTGTCCTGTTTTATAATAGATCCATGTTATCAGTCCAAGCACCGGAATTCCAACAACCAGAGCTATGAACCATGACTTCAGGTGATCTGTTATAAATATTCTCTTAGTCATAGTGTTAAAGCCGTGTTTTCTTTCAATTACGAAGGTATCGTACCAGCTGAATGGTATATTTATGATATCTGAAGCAAAACAGATTACTCCAAAGAATAACAGGGAAACAATGACTATTTTACTGCTGATGGATCTGGCAAAATCATCTATCAGGGCAAATCCGCCGGCAATAATCATAACGAGAATAACGGCAAGGTTGAACGATGAAGACCAGAAAGAGAGTCTTTTATTATCTTTTTCATAACGAAGTGTTTTTCTGTATTCCTCCTCGTCGCATATTCCTTTTAATTTATCAGGAAGAGTATCGGACCACATTCCGGCGTTGAGATGCTCAAGGTACCGTTCAAGTAAATAACCTGTAACAGGAATAAGGAGGATCAGAAAGAAGATGGTATTGTGCATTATCAGACACTATCTAAAAAAAAGAAGCAGGGCGCCAGTTTAAAATAAGTGTGGAATAAATATGTCTCGCTGCATTTCCTCGTGCTAAAAGGATAGGCGCCCTGCGGTTTTACAAATATAATAAATATTTTTAAGTTAACATACCTCCACACACATGAATTGTTTGTCCGGTTATATAAGAAGAGAGTTCCGAAGCCAGGAATAAAGCTGTATTAGCCACATCCTCAGGGGTTCCGCCGCGTTTTAAAGGAATTTTATTTATCCAGTCACTTTTTATATCAGGGGGTAAATTTTCTGTCATTTCCGTAAGAATAAAGCCCGGAGCGATGGCATTGCACCTTATATTTCTTGATCCGAGTTCCTTTGCAACACTTTTTGTAAATCCTATTATACCTGCTTTGGATGCTGAATAATTACTTTGCCCTGCGTTGCCTGATACTCCTACCACTGAACTCATGTTTATGATGGAACCACTCTTTTGTTTCAGCATTGTTTGAAGGACAGCCTTGGTCAGATTAAATACAGACTTGAGATTTACTGCAATTACGGCGTCCCACTGTTCCTCATTCATTCTCATCAGCAGAGTATCCTTTGTAATACCTGCATTATTTACCAGAATATCTATTTTCTGAAAATCATTAATTATTTCGTTTAACACCCGCTGTGAATCTTCAAAACTTGCAGCATTTGAAACATACCCTTTAACACTGACACTTTTAAGTGCCTTTATTTCATCGATGGTTGTAGTGAATTCATCATCATCTGAAATATTTGTAATTGCAATATTGGCTCCTTCAACAGCAAATCTGTGGGCGATAGCTTTTCCAATGCCCCTGGATGCTCCCGTTATCAGTGCGGTTTTTCCTTCGAGTAATTTCATTTCCTGAAAATTTAAATATATGCAAATATAAAAGAAAGTCTGTGAAGTCTTAAAGTCAAGTAAGTCCTTAAATCATTATGCTTTTTTGCCCTTATGCCATTACGCCTTTATGCCTTTGCGCCTTATGCCTTTTGTTCAAGAACTTTCAAAACTGATATGCCAATATCAGCGGGTGATTTAACAACGTGTATTCCACATTTATTCATAATTTCCATTTTTTCGGCAGCAGTATCAGCCTTCCCTCCTATTATTGCTCCCGCATGTCCCATTCTTCTGCCCTTCGGAGCAGTTATTCCGGCGATGAAACCAACGACCGGTTTTGTCCCATTTTCCCTTATCCATTCTGCTGCTTCGGTTTCCATACTCCCACCGATCTCGCCAATCACAACAATTATTTCTGTTTCGCGATCCTGCATCATAAGTTTTACAGCATCAAGAATAGTTGTGCCTACAATCGGGTCACCACCTATCCCGATGCAGGTTGACTGGCCAAGGCCAAGTTTTGTTACCTGATCAACAGCTTCGTAGGTCAGGGTACCTGATCGTGAAATAATTCCTGTTTTGCCTTTTTTGTGGATAAATCCGGGCATTATCCCTACTTTGGCTTCTTCAGGAGTGATAATGCCGGGGCAGTTTGGCCCGATAAGCCTGCAATCGTACGATTTAAGGTACTCTTTTACTGTAACCATATCAGATACAGGGATACCTTCAGTAATTGCCACAATAAGCTTTATTCCGCCCCTGGCGGCCTCCATTATGGCATCTGCACCTACCGGGGGCGGGACAAATATCACTGAAACATCAGCGCCTGTATTTTTAACTGCCTCATGAACTGTATTGAAAACAGGCAGGCCAAGGTGCAACTGACCCCCTTTGCCCGGAGTTACCCCTCCAACCACCTTTGTTCCATATTCAATCATCTGGGTGGCATGGAAACTACCTTCGCTGCCTGTGAAACCTTGTACAATAACTCTCGAGTCCTTACTTACTAAAATACTCATAAAATTCAGATATTTAATGATATATCATAAATCAGATCCAGGCTGGTATCTGAAATTTTGTTCACCTGAACCTCAAATATACCTTATTTATTGGTTCATTTTCGCTATCTTTGATAATTAGTGACAAATCAGTGTTAAAAGCGTTGGAGTCGGAAGACGGAAGTCGAAAGATTTGAAGGGAAATTTCGGATTTCGAATTTCGGATTGCGGATTGTTGATTGTGAACTGCCGACTGCAGACTGCAGACTGTGGACTTCGGACTGATTTGATACGATAATTTAAATTACAATATGTTTTATGGCAGGTATTGAACCAATACTATATATTGGAATTTCCCAGTCCTTCTTTGCAGGTCTGCTGATCTCAACCAAGAAACCATTCAATACTGCAAACAGGCATATGGCGGCATGGCTGTTTCTCATTTGCATTGAAATGATCTTTGCTTTATTAAACAGCACTGTTATAGAAATGTACTCCTTTCCTTTCATTACCTTTACCTATGGTCCCCTTCTTTATCTCTACGTGAAGTTTATGGCTAAGCCTTCCAGGAAGTTTAACTGGATGGAGCTGCTTCACTTTGTTCCGTTTATTGCTTTTTTTACGGTATCTGTTATTTTCAGATCTGAACCCCTTGTAAGGGATTTACGAGGTTTCTTCAAACCCGACAAATTAATCTCACTGAGAATTGTTTATTCAGTTTCGTTCTTTCTTTCTATTACTATCTACAGTATTCTTGCTTTTGTAGAGATCAGGCGTCACCAGAATAATCTCAAGAACCTTGTCTCTTTTACTTCACAAATAATTACTCTTAACTGGCTGAAGATCATTTCTATAAGTTTTTATACTGCCTATTTTGTTTTATTTATCCTGGGTGGACTTAATATAATAGGGAACTTTATTCCATTTGATCCCTACTTTGTAATATTTGGTTTCATTACAGTTTTCTCTGTTGTGTACAGCTTTTACGGGATTAAACAACCTGTTATTTTTGGAGAAGTGGTTCGTATTAATGCAGATGAGAAGAAAGATCCTGAAAAATATCAGAAGAGCAGTCTTAAAGAGAGTCAGGCAGAAAAATATCTGAATAAGCTTATATCAATAATGGAATCCAGGCAACCCTATCTTGACAGAGATCTGACGATTCATAATTTATCAAGGATGTCCGGTATATCCCGGCACCATATAACTCAGGTGCTTAATGAAAAACATCAGAGGAACTTCTATACATTTATTAATGAATATCGGGTAAAAGAAGTGATTACACGTTTCAAAGACCCCAAATTCAACAATTACACCATCTTAGCAATAGCACTGGATGCCGGTTTCAATTCCAAAACAACATTCAATTCCATCTTCAAAAACCAGACAGGATTAACCCCAAGTGCTTACAGGGAAAAGTTTTCCGGGATAACAAAGTAAGGAGTACGTTCTCAGCGGGACGTACAACAAATATTTAATAAGCAGGTACGAAATAAGCGGATAGGGCGACCGGCTTTTGTTATTATCATTCCTTTGCATAAAAAAGTGTAAATGAAAGTAATAACAGCTATATCATTTGTTATATTATTATTCAGAACACCATCTTACAGTCAGGATACTTTATCACAAAACCACTTTGCGACGGATTACAAAAAAGACCTTATATCTGGTTTTGTCAGAGCGGGATTATATTCATGGACAGACAATATTGATGATAAACTATTTGTTTCCAGTGCATTCTCAGATTTGGGGCTTAAATTGGAAACCGGCGACGCGACCAGGTTCAAAGCATTTGCAGATCTGAGGTTCAGGTATGGCTCGGAGTTCCTTAAATCCGTAAGCAAGTTTGATATCCGTGAAGCATTTGTCAAAACCAGCGGAAAAAGCTGGGATCTGACCTTAGGACAAAAAATAGTCAAATGGGGTCGCTGCGATTTCACAAATCCTGTTTCAAGGTTAAGTCCGCAAAACTTGGTTTTGCGGTCACCTGACCGTGAGGATATGGATATGGGCAATCTCCTGGCAGATTTTAACTGGTATCCCCTGAAAAACATTAATCTTGAGACTGTTCTGGTTCCATACTACAGATCGTCCGTCCTGATAATTGACCCTGTCCCTCTTCCGGAATATGTTACTGTTAACCAGATCAATTCCCTGATAACAGATAAGAGCATGTTCAGTTTTGGTCTGAAGGCTGATTTCTACTTTAAAGGGATTGACTGGAGTATTTCATGGTTTGATGGCTATGATCCTTTGCCCGGCATAACACTGACAGAGTTTGATCTTGATCTCACAGGTCCCGTACCGGTTCTGTTTGCAGAACTTACAGTGAAACCTTTCAGAAACAGGGTCTTGGGACTTGACTTTGAAACAGTTGCAGGATCATGGGGAATGCGTGGTGAAGCAGCCTGGTCTGTGCCTGATCTTTCCTATCAGACATATGAGCATGTTCCTATGCCCGAGATCAAATGGGCCGGTGGAATTGATTGGTCCAAAGGTATATGGAGGTTTACAGGAGAGTATAGTGGAAAACTTATTACGGATTTCAAAGCAACACCTTATAAACCGATTATCGGTACAGAACCCGATTATGCTCAACTTGCAGCAATGCTTGCAACTCCCGGATTCGATATTGAGGAGTACATTCGTCAGCAGGTAGGGGCTTTTAACAGACTTTATAATTATCAGCTTGAAAGATACTATCACTCGGCAGGCATCAGAGCGGAGGCCGAGATGATATATGGCAAGCTTCTTCCTTCGGTTTTCGCAATGTATAATATCACATCTGGCGATTTATTGGTAATCCCGGAAATAAAAATAAAACCGGCTGATGGTCTCACGATCACCGCGGGTGCAGAAATATTTTCAGGAGGCTCCGGTTCCCTTTACGATCTGGTTGATGATTTTATGAATGGTGTTTATGTGGCATTAAGAGTTGATTTTTGATGAAATGACTGACTTTATAATTAAATACAGATGGCTTATAGTTGCTTTCTGCCTCATAATCGGAGCCGGTGCAGGGGTGCTTATTCCTATGGCGGAAACTGACCCGGAA